>NZ_VWNA01000001.1:1200000-1500000 GCF_009600605.1 Segnochrobactrum spirostomi
CTCGTCCATGATCAGGATCTTGGCGTTGAAGTGGATGGCGCGGGCGATCGCGACCGACTGGCGCTGGCCGCCCGAGAGCGCCTTCACCGGTTCCTTGAACTTGCGGAAGTTCGGGTTGAGCCGGCCCATCACCTCGCGGGTCGCCGCTTCCATGGCGACGTCGTCGAGGGTGCCCCAGCGCGTCATCAGCTCGCGGCCGAGGAAGAGGTTCGCCGCCGCGTCGACATTGTCGGCGAGCGCCAGCGTCTGGTAGATCGTCTCGATGCCGAAGCGCTTGGCGTCGCGCGGGCTTTCGATCGAGACCTTATCGCCGTTGACGAAGATCTCGCCGTGGTCGGCGCGGTAGGCCCCCGAGAGGATCTTGATGAGGGTCGACTTGCCCGCGCCGTTGTGGCCGAGCAGACCGACGACCTCACCCGGATAGAGGTCGAGGTGGGCGCGATCGACGGCGCGGACGCCGCCGAACGAGATCGAAACGTCGCGCATTTCGACGAGCGGCGCGCCGCGCTTCGCCCGGTCTTCCTGGGCGTGCAGAGAGGCGATGTTGTCGGCCATCCTGATGTCCTCCCCGCTCACTTGAACCGGCGGCGGTAGATCGTGTCGACGAACACCGCGAGCACCAGGACGGCGCCGACGACGATGTTCTGATAGGGCGTGTCGACGCGCATCAGCACCATGCCCGATTGCAGGCTCTGCATGACGAGCGCACCGAGCACGGCCCCGGCGATGGTGCCCGTGCCGCCGGCGAGCGAGGTGCCGCCGATGACCGCCGCGGCGATGACGTAGAGTTCGTCCGTCGTGCCCTGGGCGTTGGTGGCCGAGGTCAGGCGGGCGGTCGAGATCGCGGCGCTGACCGAGGCGAGGAAGCCCATCAGCGCGAAGATCGCGACGGTGACGAGCCGGGTGTTGATGCCGGCGAGCTCCGCCGCTTCCGGGTTACCACCGATCGCGAAGACGTAGCGGCCGAAGCGGGTGCGCTTGGCGATGAAGGTCATGATGATGGCGACGCCGATCGCGATCAGCACCGGCACCGCATAGCCGAAGCTGATGCCGCCGGCCGGCACCTCGATGCCGTGGGCCTGGGCGTAGCGGTTGGCGAGCGCCGGGGGCAGCGTGTAGGCATTGACGACGAGGGTCGCGGCGACGACGACGGCGGCACCGACGCCCGCGGTCACGATCTCCGCCCACATCGGCTTCACGGGGAAGCGGAAGCGCTTGCGCTGGCGGCGGGCATTGAGGGTCGCGAGCACGATCGCCACGATCGCCACGATGCCGATGATCCAGCTCCAGGTAGCGCCGACCGAACCGTCGGCGCCGCCGCCGATCAGCTTGAAGGCGTCGTCGATGATCGGGATCGTCTTGCCTTCGGCGACCGCCCAGGCCGCGCCGCGCCAAACGAGCAGACCGCCGAGGGTCACGATGAAGGCCGGCACGCCGAGATAGGCGATGATCGCACCCTGGAAGGCGCCGATCGCGGTGCCGATCAGCATGCCGAACAGGAGCGTCAGGATCCAAATGCCGGGGCTGCCGAAGCCGAGCGCCGGGGCGATCCAGTTCTGCTGGGCGACGGCCATCGCCATGCCGGTGACGCCGAGGATCGAGCCGACCGACAGATCGACGTGGCGCGTGACGATGACGAGCACCATGCCCGTCGACATCACCGCGATCGAGGAGGTCTGAACCGAGAGGTTCCACAGGTTGCGCGGCGTGAGGAAGGTGCCGTCGGCGAGGACGTGGAACACGATCCAGATGATGCCGAGCGCCGCGACCATGCCGAGGAAGCGGACGTCGACTTCCATGGCGGCGAACGGCGAGACCGACCGGGTCTGCGGCGGCGAGCCCGACGACGAGCTGCCGCTCACGGCCGAGGACGACGCGGTATTGGTACTCATGAAGCGGCTCCCTGCGGGCGGACGATCATCGCGTCTCCCCCCGTCTTCGACCCCGTTGGGTGCGCCGGCCCTATGCCGATGCGCTCCGGGTGTTCTTCTCGGCACGCCATGTCCCACGCGAAGTCCGCAACTCGCGACGCGTCGCGAGACCAGACCTGCCCGGAACCGTCCCTGCGGTCCGCCTGAGCGGACCGGGCGGCGAACGCCGCTCGCCTGGGGGCGCGGCCCGACCAACCGCCGTCGCGCCGAGCGTAGGGGACCCCGTTCGCATCGCGGGCGACCTCATGGTGCGCCGAATGCAGCCGTGCCGGAAGTAGCTTGTTTCAAAAAAACCGGCGCCTCGGCCGGTCGTCGTCAGTCCGGTCGAGGCGCCATTTCCCCACCCGATCCGGCAATGCGGCCACGCGGGCGGTCGCATTGGCGTCTTGAAGTGGCGGCGCGGACGGTCGAGCCCGCGCCGCCGGATTTCATCAGTTGCAGGCCGCGACCGAGCCGGCCTTCACGCCCTGGCAGAGTTCGGCCTTGGTGATCCAGCCCGCGTCGACGACGATCTGGAGATTGTCCTTCTCGATCGCCACCGGCTTCAGGAAGGTGGTGGCCATCTTCTGGTGCTTCGGACCGCCGTCGAAGGTGACGGTGCCCGGAACGTCCTGAAGCTTGGTGCCCTTGGCGAGCTCGACCGCGATTTCCGCAGCGCGCTTGCCGAGCTCACGCGAGTCCTTCCAGACCGACACGGTCTGGGTGCCGAGCGCGATGCGGTTCAGGGCGGCGTGATCGGCGTCCTGACCGGACACCGGCACGGAGCCGGCGAGGCCCTGGGCCGCGAGCGCGGCGATGGCGCCACCGGCGGTGCCGTCGTTCGAGGCCACCACGGCGTCGATCTTGTTGTCGTTGGCGGTCAGGAACTGCTCGGTGTTCTTCTGAGCGTTCGCCGGCAGCCACTGGTCCGTGTAGGCCTCACCGACATTCTTGATCTTGCCGGCGTCGATCGCCGGCTTCAGGACTTCCATCTGACCGGAGAACAGGAAGTCGGCGTTCGGGTCGCACGAGCAACCCTTGATGAAGATGTAGTTGCCTTCCGGCTTCACGTCGTAGACGGCCTTCGCCTGCATCCGGCCGACTTCCTTGTTGTCGAACGTAATGTAGTACGCGGTCGGGATCTCGATCAGGCGGTCGTAGCCGACCACCGGAATGCCCTCGTCCGCCGCCTTCTGGACGGCCGGCGCGATGGCGTCGGAATCCTGGGCGAGGATGATCAGGGCGTTGGCGCCCTGGGAGATCAGGCTCTCGACGTCGGTGAGCTGCTTGGCGGCCGAAGACTGCGCGTCGGCGGAGATGTACTCGGCACCGGCGGCCTCGAGGGCCTTCTTGATCGCCGCTTCGTCAGTTTTCCAACGCTCTTCCTGGAAGTTCGACCAGCTCACGCCGACCTTCAGCTTATCGGCGGCATGCGCGGCGGTGATGGCGGTCGCAGACACAATAAGGCCCGCGAGCACGGACTTGATCCGTACCATGAGAATTCCTCCCTCGGCGCGACCCGATCCTGCGGTGTCGCCCATTCGTTATGACCCCACGATCGCGCGCAGCCAGCTCGGCGCACGCAACGGGACCGTGCAGGGGTCCGTTTAATTCGATCCCCGAAAAAAATTGGACCAAACACGGGGTCGGTGTCAATATGGCTTTCTCTTGTCGTCGGCATGGCGGTTCGAACCGGGCTCGGGAGGCCGGACGAAACGCCTCTCGCGGAGACCGGACGCCGGAAACGCCACTCGGGCGCGCCGCGGATCTCCGATGCCGAAGGCTCACAAAAACGGACAGATAGGTGGGATCTTACGTGCCCGCGTAAGCCATCCACCGGGGCGACGGACCGCGTGATATTGAGTTCCAGAGACCAAGCGAAGGCGCGTGCCCGCGCCGCGGCCCCGGTCAAGGCCGACGCCGAGTTGGTACGCCGCCAGAACCGCGGCCTCGTGCTCGCGACGCTGCGCCGCCTCTCGCCGATCGCCCGCGTCGACCTCGGCACCGCGACCGACCTGAGCCCCGCCACGATCACCTCCATCACCGCGGATCTGATGAGCGAGGGGCTCATCGAGACCGTGACCGGAGAAGCCGGCGATCCCGCCGACGGCAAGGGCGTGGTGCGCGGACGTCCCCGTGTGTTGCTCCGCCTCGATGCCGACGCCGCCTACGTGCTCTCGGTCAAGATCGCCATCAACACGGCGCATCTCCTGCTGTGCGATTTCGCCGGCGCCGAGGTCGCCCGCCGGCTCGTCCGCCTGCGTACCCTCACCGAGACTCGAGAGAGTTTTCCACAGACTCTGATTCGCGTGATGCGCGAGTTCCTCGCCGCGGAAGGGGTCGGCTCCGGTCGCGTCGCGGAAATCGGGGTCGCCTGCCAGGGCTTCGTCGATCTCACCCGCGGTGCGGTCGTGTGGTCGCCGGCCTTCACTGAACGCAACATCGTCCTCGTCGAGCCGATCCAGATGGCGTTCGGCGTGCCCTGCTTCATGACGAACGACGCCAACATGATCGCCGAGGCGCTGAACTGGCTCGATCCGGTGCGCTATGGCGGCACGTTCGCGGTCGTGTTCATCGATTACGGCGTCGGCATGGGCCTCTTCAGCGAGGGCCGGCTGCACATGGGCGCCGACGGCTCGGCCGCCGAATTCGGCCACATGAACCATCTACCGAACGGCCCGCTCTGCCGCTGCGGCCGGCGCGGCTGCGTCGAGGCCTTCATCGCCGATTATGCGATCTATCGCGAGGCGCGCGGCATGAGCCCGGACACCGATCCCGGCGACGCGCGGCCGGACCCGGACGAACTGCTCGCGCTCGAACGCGCCGCCGCCGAGGGCGATCCGGCGATCCGCAAGGTCTACGAGGACGCCGGCACGGCGCTGGGATACGCGCTCGCCCGTGTCATGGCGATCGTCAATCCGGCGCGCATCATCTTCACCGGCCAATCGACCCGGGCACTGCCCTTGATGGAGCCCGCCATGAACCGGGCGATCGAGGCGGCCTTGGTCGCCGACCTGCGCCATTCGACGGTGATCGAGACCCTGCCCTGGCAGGAGGACATGATCTCGAAGGGCGTCGTCGTCTCGGCGCTCGCCCGGCTCGACCGCCAGGTGTTCGCCGATCCCGGCTCGGCGATGCGGCTGCTCGGCCGCTCGGCGCAGGCCCGCGAGGTCGCGGCCGCCGACAGCGGCGCGACGTGACGACCTGAAGGCCGCCCAGCCGCGTCGAGCCAAATCAGACCGTCGGCGCGAAGCTCAAGCGCGCGACGAGATCGCGGGCGTGGGACAGCGCCGCGCCGGTCGCGACCGCAATCGGCGGCAGGGTCAGCCATTCGAGGGTCCAGGCCGCACCGGACCGCTCATATTCGTGCACCAGGCTCTGCGCGAGCGTGCCCTGGAGCCCCGCCGCGAAGCGGGCGAGCGCGACGAGCACTTCCGCACCGACCGGGTTCGACTTGTGCTTCATCGCCGACGAGCTACCGCCGCCGGCGATCTTCACCGCGCCGACCTCGTTCTGGGCGAGCAGGGCAAGGTCCTGGCCGATCTTGCCGAGGCTTCCGGCGATCAGCGCCAGCCAGTTTCCGAACTCCACGATCCCGTCGCGGGCGGTGTGCCAGCAAGGACCGTCATAGAGGCCGAGCCGGCGGGCGAGCGCCGCGGCGACCGCGTCCCCTGCCCCCTCGAGGCCGCTACGCGTGCCGACCGGCCCGCCGAACTGGACGACGAAGACGCGGGGGCCGAGCGCCTCGAGTCGGTCGAGATGGCGCGAGAGCGGCGCGCGCCACGCGGCGACCTTGTCCCCCGCGGTCGTCGGCAGCGCCTGCTGCATTCGCGTGTGGGCCATCAGAGGCACCGCGCCCTGGGCGGTTGCGAGGGCATCGAGGTCCCCGACGAGGGCGGCAAGGCGGTCGCCCAGCACGGCGGCGACCTCCTGCAGACGCAACACGAGGCTCGTGTCGACGATGTCCTGGCTCGTCGCCCCGAGGTGGACGAAGCGGCCGAACGGCTCGCCGACGGCCTGCTTCAATTGCGCGACGAAATCCGGGCCGGCGACCCCGTCGCGGCGCATGGCGGCGGCGAGCCGCTCCCGGTCGACCACGAATCGCTCGGCGACCGCGACGATCCTGCCCGCAGCCTCCGGCGGTACCAGCCCGCATTCGGCTTGGGCGGCCGCCAGCGCGGTCTCGAACACGAGCATCGCGTCGAGATCGGCGTCGTCGGAGAACAACGCCTCGATCGCCGGATCGCCGGTCAGCGCCGAGAGAAGAGACGATGAGATCGGACCCGGCATGGGCATCCTCGTTTGCGCAACGCCAAGGGTTGGCGGCTCAGGGCAGATTAGCCTCCGGCGGCCGCGGGCGTCACGGCCCACAGGGCGCGAGAAGGGTGCCAGCGAAGTCTGAGGTCGCGATATCGGTGCAGAACGCGGCCCATTCGCAGCCCTCGCAAGCGGCGCGGATCGTGCCCGCGGCGAAGGCGTCGCGCAGACGGGCCGCCTCTTCGGCGCCGAAGGCGACGACGCTGCCGGGCCCGAGCGGCCGGCCGAGCAGGTCGGAGGCCGCTTGAAGCGCCTTCGCATCCCGCCAATCGATCCCGGGCAGGCGGCAATGGGGCTCGTCGAGCCCCTTCGCCTCGGCGTCGAGCCGCGGCGCGCAGACGTCGTCGGGGCCGGCGACGATCACCGCCGCCTCGCCGGCCGACAGCCGCTCGGCGATCCCCCGCATGTTGGCGACGAAGGCCGCGCCGTAACCGGCACCCCGGAAGGTCAGCAGGCACAAGAGATGGTGTCCGCGCAGACGGACGGTCATGGCAGTTCCTCGGGCGACGCGCCCGATCAAGAGAACGGTTCGCTCCCGAGATCAAGCCTCGCCGGACGGCGCGCCGGTGCCGCCCGGCCCGCGGCGGCCTTTAAGAATTGGAAATGTTCTCGGCGTCGAATTCTCGTCGTAGGCCGAAGTCTATCCACCCGTTTCGGGTATGGAACTTGCCCGGCCGTACGGCCAAGACTTGACCGGTGAAGACGAGACTTGACCGGGGGAAAAGAGGCCTGCAATGTCGCGCGAGCCGAAGCGGGCTGCTCGGGACCGGGGTCCGGGATCATCCGCCTGTAGCCCCAGGCTTATTGGGAGACGCGTTCATGAAGTCCCTTCCAACGCTGGCCGCGGTGCTCGCCGCCGGCCTAACCCTTGCGGGCTGCGTGTCCGCCGTCGAGAACAAGGAAGACATGCTTTCGGCCGCCGGCTTCGTGCCGAAGCCGGCGACGACCCCGGCCCAGGTGGCGTCGCTGAAGAGCCTGCCTCCGCACAAATTCTCGATGCAGACGAAGAACGGCAAGACGATCTACATCTATCCGGACCCGACCGTCTGCAACTGCCTCTATGTCGGCGGCCAGAGCGATTTCCAGCAATATCAGCAGATGATGTACAAGCAGCATCTGGCGAACGAGCAGGAAATGGCGGCGATGATCAATCAGGACATCGTCGACGACAATTACGATTGGGGCGTCTGGGGCCCGCCGTGGTGGGGCCCGCCGGGCACCGTCGTGATCTGGTGAGATCGCGACGCGAGGATTTCGAACGGCGGGCCCTGGTGCCCGCCGTTTTCGTTTGAGAGGGGCAACGCTTTCAGTGAGCAGAGGCAGGCAAGGCCTCGCTCTGAGCCCTGTTATGCTGCTTTAGTACTTCCACTTCTGACCTGAACGACGGCGCCGGAGGTATTCTAAAAGTTGCAAACTGCGTGCCTATTGATATACTCGTCGCATGGAACCGAATGAAATCGCTCAAACGCTCTGGACGCTGATAGATACCGCGCTATCTGCACCTGTACCATTTATTACAGCTATTATATTTTTTGGTTGGCTCGTTTGGCTTGCGGTTCGACGGGAGTACTCTACACGTCTGAATAATACCGAGAGTAAACTAGAGTTGTCCAATGCCAGAATTGCCGATTATGAGCGAAAATTATCAGGAGCATCTCCAGATGAAGCTAGCGCTCGCATTGAAAATTTAGAGGCACAGCTGGAAAAGTTGATGCCTCGCCGCGTGACAGCTGAGCAACGAGAAAAAATTCGCATAGCCCTCAATGGGACTAGCGGCAACATCAGTATCGGATCAGATATGGCTTGCGCAGATGCGCCTGCCTTCAGCGCAGGACTTACTTCCGCTTTCCGCAATGCTGGTTGGCATGTCGAAAACCCCAGTTTTATGGGGCTCAGCAACCCTCCGACGAGCGGCGTCGGCGTTAGATGCGCTGACCCTGGCAATCCTAGCGATCTAGAGGCCGCGACAATTAAAGCCCTTCACGCTGGCGGAGTTCATTTCGATGTCCAACCTGGGCGCGATATAAGCAGGCACACAGCAATCCCGGCCACAGATGCACAAATCGTCATAACACCGCGCGTTCTTGACTAAATCATACCCACTTACTCTAACATGAAATAGACTGCATTTTAGACTTAATGCGACATCGGATACTGGATAAATCTACCCATACTAAGCATCCCCCAAAAAAATAAATCGCCCGGACATGCCGGGCGATCTCGAAACCTTCGCGGGAAGCGCGCGCTGCGCGCGGCGTCAGTTGGCGACGCCCTGCTGCGGCGGGTAGGAATAGCCCGTGCCGACCTGCTGGCCCGGCAGACCCGCCTGCTTGGCGTAAATCGCGTCCTGCGCCCGGCTGTCGTTCTGGCTCGCGGTCGTCACCGCCGCGGAATCGGTGCTCGCGTCGGCGCTCATGTTCGCGGTGCCGAGGCCATCCTTGTCGTAGATGTCCTCGCGGAAGTTCACGATGCCTTCGCGGTTCTCCCACGCCGTGATGTACACGAAGTAGAGCGGCACCGGTGGCGACACCTGAGCGTCGATGCGGTCGCCGTTGCGGATGACCTGATCGATCTTATCCGACGGCCACTGCGGATTGCCCTTGAGCAGCCAGCCGATGTACTGGCGCACGTTCTGCACGCGCACGCAGCCCGACGAATGGAACCGCGCGTCCTGGCCGAACAGGCTCTTGGACGGGGTGTCGTGCATGTACACGTCGTAAGGGTTCGAGAAGGTGATCTTCACCGACCCCATCGAGTTGTCCGGACCCGAGTCCTGGCGGAACTGGAACTGCATCGCCTGATCCGTATTCCAGTCGATGTCGCTCGCCTGAAGCTCGCGGCCCTTCCCGTTGTAGATGTGGATCTTGTTACGGGTCAGGTAGTTCGGATCCTTCTGCATCTTCGGGATCAGATCCTTGCGGATGATCGAGACCGGAACATGCCAGTAAGGATTGAAGTTGATCTGGGTGATCTTGCTCGACAGGATCGGGGTCTGACGATCGATCTTGCCCACGACGGCGATATGGCGCGAATAGACCTGACCGCCCTCGACCGTCTCGATCTCGGCGCCGGGAATGTTCACCGTGACGTGACGATAGCCGAGGTCACCGGAGAGCGAACGCAGCCGCACCAGATTGATCTCGAGCTGGTGCAGGCGGACATCGGCGGGAACGTTCATCGCCTGGAGCGTGCTCGCGCCCACGACGCCGTCGGCCTGGAGGCCGTGACGGATCTGGAAGCGGCGCACGGCGCCGTCGACATAGGAATCGAAGGTGTCGGTGCGGCCGCTGTTCTGGGCGAGATCGCCCGTCACCAGAAGGCGCTGACGCAGCACCGTGACGCTCGGATCGCGCTTGCCGAGGCGGAGCCCCTGGGCCGCGTCCGGCACGGTCGGCCAGCCACCGCGCTGCACGATCTGCTGATAGGTCTGGATCGCCCGCTCGGTCTGGGAGGCGGTCTCCGGCGACAGCATCGGCTGCGTCGACTTCAGGTTCTGAAGGGTCGGCATCGAGGCGTCGAAACGATCCGCCCATTCGGCGCCGCCCATCGACTGGGCGAGAGCGCTCGTCGACAGGAGCGCCAGTGCGCAGCCGCCCAGAAAGGCGCGGCGCGTGGTCCCCTGGGCCATTCCGGTCGCGCCCGACACCGCAGACCGCGTTCCACCAGACTTCATCACCGTCGAACTCCCGATCGTTCCGTTGCCCGCCGAACGATCGGCGAGCGCTACCATGGAGATGGTTAACGAAACAACGTCATTCCATCCCGACGGCGCTGATATAAAGCCGATGTCGCGCACGTGCCGCCCGAACCGGCCCCGCGAGACCAACGCCCGGCGCTCGTCCGCGTTCCGCCCCGCAACCTTGTCGGGAGAGGGGTGTCACGACTTCGTGGCGGCTTCGTGTTCCGGCTGCGGCGAAGGCCGGTTTCGCTGGGTTTGCGTCGCCATCACAAGCGGGGTGTTGCCGGAATGACGCACCATCCCGGATGGTCTGGGGGCGCTCAGAGCCGATAGCGGATCTGGTCGTCCCAGAAGCGGTCGAGACGCTGGAGGGCGGTCGTCATTTGCCGCAGGTCGGAGGCCCCGAACAGACCGACATCGCCGATGGTGCGCGCATTGCGCTCGTAGAGATTGCCGACGATGGCCGCGATCTCGCGCCCGCGCTCGGTGAGGCGGATGCGGATCGAGCGGCGGTCCCGGGTGCAGCGTTCCTGAACGATGTAGCCCGCCTCGGTGAGCTTGCGGACATTGTAGGAAACATTGGAGCCGAGATAATAACCGCGGCTCTTCAGTTCCCCCGCCGAAAGATCGGCGTCGCCGACATTGTAGAGCAGCACCGCCTGAACGGCGTTGACCTCGACGTGCTTCAGCCGCTCGAGCTCGTCCTTCACCACGTCGAGAAAGCGGCGGTGCACGCGCTCGACGAGCATCACCGCCTCGAGGAAGGCGGGCTTCAGATCGGTCTCCTTGGCGGCGCCGACCGCCTCAGCACCGATCATGCCGCTTCCGCTTTCGATCTGGTGAACTGCGTACATCTCTCGGCCTTCCTGTCGCGCACCGGATTATCGCCGGTCGTCGTTCGAGGAGACAGTGCCGGTCTTGAGTCTAAAGACGGCTTAAGGGGCAGGATGAATCTTTTCTGAATCACCCCGTCGCCGTGGATCGACTCAGCGGCGCGAACGCCGCGCGAGAATGCTCAAGATGACGTAGATGAATACAGAGAAGACATAGAAGGGAATGCGGAAGGGACGCTCGCCGAAGACGTCGGACAACGCCGAATGCGTGACGATCTGGCAGACGATCGTGAACACCCAGACGATCGGTCCCCATGGCGCCGTCAACCACAGGCCGACGGCGGTGACGAGGTTCAAGACGGCGTAGAGCACGATCGCCGACTGCCAGGTCAGGGGCATGTCCCAGAAATAGTGCATCCGCCACGGCACGAAGCCCGTGATGCGGGCCCAATAATAGAGGCCCATGGCGAACCACAGCGCGGCGTTGAGCCGGAGGTAGATCGTCAGGATCGACGGCCACGGCCATTGCAGGGCGGTGCCGATGAGGCCCCGCCATTCGATCTTCGGCTCCTTGGCCTCGACCGGCGGCGCCTTTTCGCGGCCGGGCGCGAGCCCGCCCGGGAGGCTCGCGAGCTTCGTCGCCGCCCGGCTCGCCTCCTTCGGCGCCTTGGCGGCCTTGGCGGCCTTGCCGCGAAGCTTCGTCTTCTTGGCGGCGCGCGGCGGCGCGGCCGGCGTCGGCTCGAACGGCTCCGGGGCGGCCGCGGCCCCGTCGAAATCCTCCGCCTCGAACGGTCCGTCGGCGGCATATTCCGGCTCGGAATAAGGCGACTCCGACGCGGCGGGCGCGGCCTGCCGCACTTCGGCCTCGGCTGGCATCCCGCGCCCCGGCACCGCCGCTTGCGGCTGCTGGGCGGGCGTCGGCGCGATAGAGGCCGCAGCCGAGGCCGATGCCGGCGGGGCCGACGCCGGGGCGGGCCGCGGGGCCGCGTCGGAGGGCCGCCCGGATGCGGGGAGCGAAGACGACGGCGCACCGGGGCGCGGCGTGCCGTCGGCCGGGCGGGACAGCACCGAGGCCGCCGCGATCTGCGCCCGCATGCGCTCGAGCCGCTCGCGCGCGCTCGCCTGGGCGGCGGCGAGTGCGGCCGACGGCGACGCCTCGGTCGCGGCCGGGCGCAAGCCGGACGGCGTCGCCGGGCGCGGCGCAGACGCACCCGCGTCATCGCGGGGCGGCGCGTCCTGCGCCGTCGGGCGGTCCGTCGGCTCGCTCATCGGCGCACTCGGTCCTTCAAGGTTCGGGTCGTCACGGACGATATGTCCGGCACGCACACTTCGGCGCGCGCATCACGCCACGCCGATTCGATCGGCTCAAGCGGATCATCGTTCCGGGCAAAGCGTGCGGGAATCATGGCGATGAATCATGGCAGAGCGAGGTCGCCGCCGGGCGGCACCGCGAAATGGGCCTCGATTTCCACCGGATCGACGTCCGCGAGCGCCGCCGGCTGCCAGCGCGGGGCGTTGTCGCGATCGACCAGCACCGCCCGGACGCCTTCGAAGAAATCGTGGTCGGCGAGGATGCGCCAGGCGATGCGGTGATCGAGCCGGATGCCGTCGTCGAAATCGAGGCTCCCCTGCCGGCGCAGATCCTCGAAGGTGACGCAGAGGCTCGTCGGCGAGCGGGCGCGGATCGTCTCCGCGGTCTCGCGCGCGAAGTCCGCGTGATCGCCCACCTCCGCGTCGAGCAGAGCGAGGCAGCCCGCCACGCTCTCTGCCGCGAACAGGCGGTCGATCGCCGCGGCGCGGGCCGCGATCGGCCCGGGCTCCGGCACGAAGGCGGCGGCGGCGAGCGTCGCCTCGATCGGAGCACCTGCGGTCAGGGCGTCGGCGATTTCCGGCAGGTCGGCCGTGCGCACGGCATGGGTGACGAGGCCCGCCCACAGGGCGTCGGCGAGGCCGAGCCGTCCGCCGGTCAGGCCGCAATAGAAGCCGACGCGGCTCGGCATGCGCGAGAGCACATGGCCGCCGCCGACGTCCGGAAAGAAGCCGATCGCGACCTCGGGCATGGCGAACACGAACTTCTCGGTCGCCACCCGGTGGCTGCCGTGCGCCGAGATGCCGACGCCGCCGCCCATGCAGATGCCGTCGACGAGGGCGATGAAGGGCTTCGGGAAATGCTTGATGCGGGCGTTGAGCCGGTATTCGTCGCTGAAGAAGGCGACCTGATCGGGGTGCGGCCCCGGCCCGAGCGCCCGGACCGCGCGGACGTCGCCGCCGGCGCAGAACGCCTTCTCGCTCGTCGAGCGGATGATGACCCGCGCGACGCCGGGATCGGCGGCCCACGCGGAGAGGGTCGCGTCCATCGCCCTCACCATCGCGTGAGTGAGAGCGTTGAGGGCCTTCGGCCGGTCGAGCCAGATGGTGCCCGTCGCGCCCTGCCGCTCGAAGCGAACCTCGTCGTTCATCGTGAAATCCCAGGCTGGAAGCCTCGCACGCCGCAGGCCGCGCTATGCCGCGCGGCCCCGCTCCCGGATTAAAAGGCCGCCGCGGGAGCGTCAACGCGGCGCATCCGCGACCTTGCCGCGCGTTGGGCCGCGGGGCCTGCGCGTGCTAGAAGGGCTGCGTCGCGCGCCCGCTCCGATGGCCCGTCCTCCGCCCTTGCCAGAACCCGCGTCGTAAGAACCCCGTGTCTTCGACCCGGCTTTGCGCACCGCGCCCAGGCGAGACCCGGCGCGTCGCCGACGCGGGGCCGCCACTCGGCCCCTTGGAGAGGCCCGGAAACAGGCCAAGGATCTGGAGCACGGTGATGACCGCCCACACGCCCTCGCACACCCCCTCGATTCCGGCCGATGGCCCCGGCACGGTCGCCGGCCAGATCGTCGGCGGCCGCCGGATGCGGCGCAACCGCCGCACCGATTGGCAGCGCCGGCTGGTGCGCGAGACCGCGCTCACCGTCGACGACCTGATCTGGCCGCTCTTCGTGGTCGAAGGCACCGGCGTGCGGCAGCCCGTCGCCTCGATGCCCGGCGTCCACCGTCTGTCGGTGGACTATGTGGCGGAGGCCGCCGCCGAGGCCGCCTCGCTCGGCATTCCGGCGATCGCCCTGTTCCCCTTCACCGATCCCGACTTGCGCGACGAGACCGCGAGCGAGGCCGTCAACGACGGCAACCTCGTCTGCCGCGCCACTCGGGCGATCAAGCACGCCGCGCCGGGGATCGGCATCATCACCGACGTCGCCCTCGATCCCTATACGAGCCATGGCCACGACGGCCTCCTCGCCGGCGACGAGATCGTCAACGACGCGACTGTCGAGCGGCTGATCGAGCAGACCCTGGTGCAGGCCGCCGCCGGCGCCGACGTCATCGCCCCTTCGGACATGATGGACGGCCGCATCGGCGCGATCCGTCAGGCCCTCGACGAGGCCGGCTACACCCACGTCCAGATCATGTCCTACGCGGCGAAGTACGCCTCCGCCTTCTACGGACCGTTCCGCGACGCGATCGGCTCCAACAAGACCCTGCGCGGCGACAAGCGCACCTATCAGATGGACCCCGGCAACACCGACGAGGCGCTGCGCGAGGCCGAACTCGACCTCGCCGAGGGCGCCGACATGCTGATGGTGAAGCCCGGCATGCCCTATCTCGACATCCTCTGGCGCGTCAGCCAGACCTTCGGCGTGCCGACCTTCGCCTATCAGGTGTCCGGCGAATACGCGATGATCCGCGGCGCCGCCGATCGCGGCTGGATCGACGGCGAACGGGCGATCCTCGAAAGCCTGCTCGCCTTCAAGCGGGCCGGCGCCGACGGCATCCTCACCTATTTCGCCCTCGACGTGGCGAAGCGCCAGAAGGCCGGCTGATGAACACCCACGCCCCGGCGGATGCCTTCGCCCTGCCGAGCCTCGCGGACATCCGCGCGGCGGCCGACCTCATCCGCGGCCAGGTCATCCGCACGCCGCTCCTGCCGGCCGCCCAGCTCTCCCGGCTGACCGGCGCCAAGGTCTTCGTGAAATACGAGAACCTCCAGGCGACCGGCGCCTTCAAGGAGCGCGGCGCGATCGTCAAGCTGATGTCGCTCGACGCGACGCAGCGGGCGCGGGGCGTGATCGCCATGTCGGCCGGCAACCATGCCCAGGCGGTCGCCTTTCACGGCGCTCGCCTCGGCGTGCCGGTGGTGATCGTGATGCCGGAGCCGACGCCCTACGTGAAGGTGGCGGCGACGCGGGGCTACGGTGCCCGGGTGGTGCTCGCCGGCGAGACGGTGGCCGAGGCGCAGATCGAGGCCGAGCGCATCGCCGCCGCCGAGGGCTTCACCTGGATCCACCCCTACGACGACACCCGGGTGGTCGCGGGCCAGGGCACCATCGGCCTCGAGATGATCGAGGACGCGCCGGACCTCGACACCATCGTCTGTCCGGTCGGCGGCGGCGGCCTGCTGTCCGGCCTCGCGATCGCCGCGAAGGCGCTGAAGCCCTCGGTGGAGATCATCGGCGTCGAGACCGAGCTCTATCCCTCCCTCGTCGCAGCGCTGAAGGGGACGACCGCCGAGTGCGGCGGCAACACGCTGGCCGAAGGCATCGCGGTCAAGAATGTCGGCCGCATTGCGGTGGCCGCCGCCCGCACCCTCGTCGACGACGTGGTGACGGTGCCCGAAAGCGCCATCGAGCGGGCGATCAACGCCTTCCTCACCTTGCAGAAGACCACCGCCGAGGGCGCCGGCGCGGCCGGGCTCGCCGCCCTATTCACAGATCCGGAGCGCTATCGCGGCCGCCGCGTCGGCCTGGTGCTGACCGGCGGCAATGTCGACGCCCGCATTCTCGCGGCGATCGTGGTGCGCGAACTGACCCGCGAGGAGCGCATCGTCTCGATCCGCATCCGCGTGCCGGACCGGCCGCGCATGCTCGCCGACCTCGCCGGCATCATCGGCGACCTCGGCGGCAACATCCTCGACGTCTCGCACCGCCGCTTCTTCCTCGACGTCCACGCCAAGGGGGCGCTGGTCGACATCACCGTCGAGACGCGCGACGCCGACCACGCCGGCGAAATCGTATCCGCCCTGAAAAGCCGCGGCTTCAGCGTGGTGCGCGTGCCGGTCGCCGAGGCGCGGTTGTGAGGGGCGACATGGAGCCCGCCCCCAAAGCCCTCACCGGCGCCGGGGTCCATTGAGCTCCGGTGCAAGCCCCTTAAGCGCCAGCGCCTTACGCCTCCAACGGTGCCAGCCGCGGCGATCGCTCACCGCGCACCCACCGCTCCGTCGCGAACATCCCCCTCTCCACGTCATCCGCGGGCTTGACCCGCGGATCCAGGAGCCCCGGACATGACGCGCTGACCATGGAGACCATCTCGCCCGCCGCCCCTGGGTTGCCGGTCCAAGGCCGGCAATGACGACGGTGAGGGAGGTGAGATGCGATATCTGCCGAAAGGTTCGCAGGAAGCACACTAGGGCCGTCGACGAACGCTCAGTCAGGGCGCGGCGCGGCCTTCAGCCACGCCGCCGTCCCTCACTCCGTCTCGCCGCCGCCCTCGTCGTCCTCGCCCTCGCCTTCGTCGCTGATGCGCTCGACGGAGACGACGCGGGCTTCGCCGCCGGTGTTGAAGACGGTCACGCCCTGCGTGGCGCGGCCAGCGATGCGGATGCCGTCGACCGGGCAGCGGATCAACTGCCCGCCATCCGTCACCAGCATGATTTGATCGCTGTCCTCGACCGGGAACGAGGCGACCAGACGGCCGTTGCGGTCGTTCACCGCCATCGCCGCGATGCCCTTGCCGCCGCGCCCGGTGATCCGGTAGCCGAACGACGAGGTGCGCTTGCCGAAGCCGCGCTCGGAGACGGTCAGGATGTACTGCTCCGCGGCGCCCATCGCGGCATAGCGCTCGGCGCCGAGCGCGACGTCGGCCGACGTCTCCTCGGCCTCGATCTCGCCCGCATCCTCGCCGTCGCCGGCAACGGCACGGCGCATCTTGAGATAGGCGGTGCGCTCGTCCGGCGTCGCATCAAAATGATGCAGGATCGAGAGCGAGATGATGCGGTCGTCGCCGCCGAGCGAGATGCCGCGCACGCCGACGGAATCGCGGCCCTTGAAGACGCGCACGTCGTCGACGGGGAAGCGGATGCACTGGCCGGCCGCGGTCGTCAGCAGCACGTCGTCGGCTTCGGTGCAGACCTGCACGTCGACGATGCCGTCACCCTCGTCGAGCTTCATCGCGATCTTGCCGTTGCGGTTGACCTGGATGAAGTCGGACAGCTTGTTGCGCCGCACCGTGCCGCGACGGGTCGCGAACATCACGTCGAGCTTGTCCCAGCTCTCCTCGTCCTCCGGCAAGGGCAGGATCGAGGTGACGACCTCGCCCTGGTCGAGCGGCAGGATGTTGACGAGCGCCTTGCCGCGGGCCTGTGGCGCCGCGAGCGGCAGGCGCCACACCTTCTCCTTGTAGACCTGGCCGAGCGAGGAGAAGAACAGGACCGGCGTATGCGTGTTCGCCACGAACAGGCGGGTGACGAAATCCTCTTCGCGGGTCGACATGCCGGCGCGGCCCTTGCCGCCGCGACGCTGCGCCCGGTAGGTCGCGAGCGGCACGCGCTTCACGTAGCCGGCGTGGCTCACGGTGACGACCATGTCCTCGCGCTGGATCAGATCCTCGTCGTCGAGGTCGGCGCCGCCGTCGAGGATCTCGGTCCGCCGCGGCGTCGCGAAATCGGCGCGGATCGCCGACAGCTCGTTCTTGACGATGCCCAGCACGCGGGCGCGCGAGCGCAGGATGTCGAGATAATCCTTGATCTCGACGGCGAGCTTCTCGAGCTCCTCGGCGATCTCGTCGCGGCCGAGCGCGGTGAGGCGCTGCAGCCGCAGATCGAGGATAGCGCGGGCCTGCTCTTCCGACAGCCGATAGGTGCCGTCCTCGGCGAGCGCGTGGCGCGGATCGTCGATGAGGGCGAGCAAGGGTGCCATGTCGTTCGCCGGCCAGGCGCGCGCCATCAGGCTCGCGCGGGCGGACGCCGGATCGGGCGCGGTGCGGATGAGGCGTATGACCTCGTCGATGTTGGCGACGGCGATGGCGAGGCCGACCAACACGTGGGCGCGGTCGCGCGCCTTGCCGAGCAGATATTTCGTCCGCCGGCCCACCACCTCTTCGCGGAAGGCGATGAAGGCGGTCAGCATGTCCTGGAGATTGAGGAGCTCCGGACGGCCGCCATTGAGCGCCACCATGTTGCAGCCGAACGTCGTCTGCAGCGGCGAGAAGCGGTAGAGTTGGTTGAGCACGACGTCGGCGACCGCATCGCGCTTCAGCTCGATGACGACGCGGGTGCCGTCGCGGTCGGATTCGTCGCGCAGGTCGGAAATGCCGTCGACGCGCTTGTCGCGCACCAGCTCGGCGATCTTCTCGACCATCGTCGCCTTGTTCACCTGATAGGGAATCTCGGTGATGATGAGCGCTTCGCGGTCCTTGCGGATGGTCTCGACGGCGACGCGGCCGCGCATCACGAGCGAACCGCGCCCGGTGAGATAGGCCTGACGGATTCCGGACCGCCCGAGGATAAGGCCCGCCGTGGGGAAATCGGGCCCCGGCACGATCTCCATCAGCCGCTCGAAGGAGAGCGCGGGATCGTCGATGAGGGCGACGCAAGCGTCGATGATCTCGCCGAGATTGTGCGGCGGGATATTGGTCGCCATGCCGACGGCGATGCCGCCGGCACCGTTGACGATGAGGTTCGGGAAGCGCGCCGGCATCACCGTCGGCTCGCGCTCGGAATTGTCGTAGTTGTCCTGGAAGTCGACGGTCGCCTTGTCGAGATCTTCGGTGAGGCTCTGGGCCACCTTTTCGAGGCGCACTTCGGTGTAGCGCATCGCCGCCGGGGGATCGCCGTCGACCGAGCCGAAATTGCCCTGGCCGTCGATCAGCGGCAGACGCATCGAGAACGGCTGCGCCATGCGCACCAGCGCGTCGTAGACCGATTGGTCGCCGTGCGGGTGATATTTACCGATGACGTCGCCGACCACGCGGGCCGACTTTCGATAGGGCTTGTTCCACTCGTAGCCCGTCTCGTACATCGAATAGAGGATGCGCCGGTGAACGGGCTTCAAGCCGTCGCGCACGTCGGGCAACGCCCGGCTCACGATCACGCTCATGGCGTAATCGAGATAGGAGCGCTTCATCTCGTCGGTGATGGAGACGGGGCGGACGTCGGAGGAATCTTCTACCGGCGTGGGCTTATCCGGATCGGCCAAGGGCTGGTTCCGTCAGTGGTTCGCAGTTGAGCCGGGTTATAGCCGATTCAGCCGTGGGGTCCAAATCCGCACCCCCTTCCCCGCACAACAATTCCTGTATATTTTCCAGTCACTTATCTTAAGCCGGCGAAACCGCTCTAATTCTTTGCGGCATTTGGGTGGCCGGGCGCGAGAAAAACGCCCGGACCGACCGTCGCCGGGGTGAGGTGGCGGCGTTGCTTTTTCCCCGCGAGCGGTCAACCTTCGCGGCAGCGAACGGAGATGCGGATGCCGTCGGTCGATCTTCTCAGCGCCTTCACGACCCTCTTCGTGATCGTCGATCCGATCGCGCTCGTGCCGATCTTCCTCGTCATGACCTCGTGGATGACGGTCGCCGAGAAGCGCAGCGTCGCGCTCTATTCCACCCTGGTCGCCGGCGCCATCCTGATCCTGTTCGCCGTCGCCGGTTCGGGCATTCTCAGCGTGCTCGGCATCACGCTGCCGGCCTTCCGCCTCGCCGGCGGCCTGCTCTTGTTTTGGATCGCCTTCGAGATGGTGTTCACGAAGCGCCAGGACCGCAAGGAGGCGGTCGTCGAGGAGAGCCTGAGGGCGCAGGAACTGCGCAACATCGCCGTCTTTCCCCTCGCCGTGCCGATGCTGTCGGGCCCCGGCGCCATTTCCGCGGCCGTCGTGCTCGCGACGGACTTCCACAGCCCCCTCGCCCGCTTGATCCTGATCGGCATCATCGTCGTGGTGATGGGGCTCACCCTCGCGGTGTTCTATGCCGCGGAACCGGTGGACCGCCTCATCGGGCAGACCGGGCGGCTCGTTTTCAGTCGGCTGTTCGGCGTGCTCCTCGCCGCGCTGGCCGTCCAGATCGCGGCCGACGGCGCCCGCGCGCTCCTCAATCCCTGACAACGCCCGCTCCACCCAATCATCCCAAAATTCGTCACGGACGCGACCGCGCGGCGCCGCTAAAGTGCGAGCCGAACGAACCGGCGGGGGCCGGGTCGCGGTTGAGACAAGACCGGGGCATCCTGATGAAAATGAAGCGTGAGATCGGGCTCGTCGGCCTGACCTTCATCGGCGTGAGCGGCGTCATCGGCTCGGGCTGGCTGTACGCGCCGCTTCAGGCAGTGCAACTCGCGGGGCCCGCCGCGGTCCTGTCCTGGGTCGTCGGCGGCGTCGCCATGTTCCTGCTCGCGCTCACCTTCGCCGAGGTCGCCGCCATGCTGCCCGTCACCGGCGGCCTCGGTCGGCTGCCCCAGTTCAGCCACGGCAAGACGGTCGCCATGGTGATGGGCTGGAGCGCCTGGGTCGGCTACAGCACCACGGGGCCGCTCGAGGTCGAGGCGACGCTGCGTTATCTCGGGCCGCATTTCCCGATGCTGCACGATCCGGGTTCGACCGATCTCTCGCCGCTCGGCGTCGCCATTGCCATCGCCCTCGTGCTGGTCTTCACCATCATCAACTATTACGGCGTGAAGTTCTTCACCCGCATCAATACGGGGCTCACCTGGGTCAAGCTCGTCATCCCGGTGTTCGTCATCGTGGTGCTCATGGCCACGAGCTTCGAGACGGCGAACTTCACCGCGGCAGGGGGCTTCGCGCCCCACGGCGTGCAGGGCATCTTCAGCGCGGTGTCGAGCGGCGGCGTCATCGTCTCCTATATCGGCTTCCGCCACACCATCGACCTCGCCGGCGAGACGCGCAATCCCGGCATCACGGTGCCGGTGGCGCTGCTCCTCTCGGTCTTCATCTGCTTCCTGGTTTATGGCGGGCTTCAGCTCGCCTTCATCGGTGCGCTGCGTCCCGCGGATCTGGTGAACGGGTGGGATCAGCTCAGCCTGCCGGGAGCCTTCGGTGCGATTGGTGCGGTCGCCTCGGGGCTCGGGCTCGTGTGGGTCGCGCGGCTCGTCAATCTGGGGGCGATCGTCGGTCCGTTCGGCGGCGCGCTCGTCTCGGTCGGCTCGAATGCGCGTCTGTCCTACGCACTCGGCGAGAACGGCTTCTTTCCGCGCCGCATCGCCACCCTGTCGGATCGCGGCGTGCCTGCCATGGCACTCTTGTTCAATCTCGTCGTCGCGATCTTGATGTTCCTGTTCCTCCCCTTCGAGGAGATCATGCAGATCTGCGGTGCGGCGGTGACGCTGTCGTTCGCCGTCGGGCCGGTGGTGCTGCTCGGACTGCGCCGGATCGATCCGGATCGCCCGCGCCCGTTCCGTGTGCCGGCGGGCACGGCGATCGCCATGGTCGCCTTCGCGATCGCGACCCTCGTCATCTATTGGGGTGGCTGGGACACGGTTTGGCGGCTCGGCGCCTGCCTGCTCGTCGGCCTCGCGCTGTTCCTCGCGCGCGGGCTGAAACATGGGCTGCACGACCTCGATCTCCCCCAAGCCTGGTGGCTCGTGCCCTATTGCGCGGGGATCGGCCTCGCCTCCTATTGCGGCTCCTATGGCGGTATCGGCCTGTTGCCGCGTGGCGTCGATACGGTGCTGTTGATCGCCTTCTCGATCGTCATCCTGTTCGCCGCCGCAAGCCGCCCGGTGAGCCGCAAGACCTACGAGGGCTATCTCGCGACCGATACCACGGCGCTCCAGAGCGCCGGCCACTGACGGGACGCGTCTTCTGCGGGCCATGACACAGGTCCTCCTGGCCGGTGAGCCCACACCGGCCCGGCGTCGCCGACGGGCGGCCCCATCGTTCATGTCTCGGCGGAGCACACCGGCTGCGGCTCGGCCCACATCCGCCTGAAAGCGAGGCACCCTCCATGAAAATGAAGCGTGAGATCGGGCTCATCGGCCTGACCTTCGTCGGCGTCAGCGGCGTGATAGGCTCGGGATGGCTGTTCATCCCGCTTCAGGCAGCGCAGATCGCCGGGCCCGCGGCGGTGGTGGCGTGGGCGATCGGCAGCCTCGCGATGCTGCTCCTCGCGCTCACCTTCGCCGAAGTCTCCGCCATGCTCCCGGTCGCCGGCGGCCTCGGCCGGTTGCCCCAGTTCAGCCACGGCAAGACGGTCGCCATGGTGATGGGCTGGAGCGCCTGGGTCGGCTACAACACCATCGCCCCGTTCGAGGTCGATGCGACGCTGCATTATCTGAGCCCGCACTTTCCCGTGCTCCGGGGCGGCGGCACGGGCGACCTCTCGCCGCTCGGCACCGCGATCGCCCTCGGCCTCCTCGCCCTCTACACCGGCCTCAACTTCTACGGCGTCAAGCTGTTCGCCCGCATCAACACCGGCCTGACCTGGATCAAGATCATCGTTCCCGTCATCGTCGTCGTGGTGCTGTTGTCGACGAGCTTCGAGCCGGCGAACTTCACCGCCGCGGGCGGCTTCGCGCCCTATGGCGTCACCGGCATCTTCAGCGCGGTGTCGGCCGGCGGCGTCGCCGCCTGCTGCATCGGCTTCCGCCACACCATCGACCTCGCCGGCGAGACGCGCAATCCGGGCGTCACCGTTCCGGCCGCGCTGCTGCTCTCCGTCCTCATTTGCTTCCTGATCTATAGCGGGCTCCAGATCGCCTTCGTCGGAGCGCTGCGTCCGGCCGATCTCGCCAACGGCTGGGCCAACCTCAGCCTGCCCGGCACCTTCGGGGCGATCGGCGCGGTCGCCGCCGGCGCCGGAATCGTCTGGCTCGCCCGCGTCGTTAATCTCGGGGCGATCGCCGGCCCGTTCGGCTGCGCGTTCGTCTCGGTCGGCTCGAACGCGCGCCTGTCCTATGCGCTCGGCGAGAACGGCTTCTTCCCGAGCCCCATCGCCACCCTGTCCGACCGCGGCGTGCCGGCGGCGGCGCTGCTCCTCAACCTCGCCGTCTCGATCGCGATGTTCCTGTTCATCCCGTTCGAGGAGATGCTCCAGATCTGCGGCGCGGCGGTCACCTTGTCGTTCGCGGTCGGGCCGGTCGTCCTGCTCGGCCTGCGCCGGATCGATCCGCAGCGCCCCCGTCCGTTCCGCGTGCCAGGCGCCCCGGCGATCGCCGCGGCCGCCTTCGTCATCGCGACCCTGATCATCTATTGGGGAGGCTGGGACACGGTGTGGCGGCTCGGGGCGTACCTTCTCGTCGGGCTCGTCCTGTTCTTCGCCCGTGGCATGCGGCACGGCTTGAAGGGGCTCGACCTCGCCCAGGCCTGGTGGCTGATCCCCTATTTCGCCGGGATCGGCCTCGCCTCCTATTGCAGTTCCTATGGCGGCATCGGGTTGCTGCCCCGAGGCGTCGATACGCTGTTGCTCGCCGTTTTCGCGCTTCTGATCCTCGCCGCCGCCGTGCGCCGCCCGGTCAGCCGCGAGACTTACGAGCGTTATCTCGCGACCGACGAGGCCGCGATCGCGAGCGGCACCGCCGGCGGTCATTGAGCGGTAGGGGAAGGGCGGGACGGTGGGAGGGGGTGTGGCGGTGGAGGCTATGAGCCAGACCGCGGCGCTATGCGCTCACCGGCCCCAATACCATCTGCAAGGGACCAGCCTTCCCTTCGCCCCGCTTGCGGGGAGAAGGTGGCGCGAAGCGCCGGATGAGGGGCCTTCGAAGGCTATTGTCGCCAGAAATCGTTCAATGAATGAAGGGGTTTAAGCCCCTCATCCGCCCCTCCGGGGCACCTTCTCCCCGGCAGGGAGAAGGACACGGCGACGCTGTGGTCCGACACGGACACAGCGATGTCTCGTGTCGTCGAAACGCCGGCCCAAAGGCCGGCGCAACTGCGGCCGAAGCCCCGGCGGATGCGGAGGCCGCCTCGAGCGAGGCCCGCCGCAGCCCAGCCTATCCTCGCCGCCAGGATCGACCCGCTCCGACGCCTCAGAACGGGATTTCGTCGTCGAGGTCGCGGGAATAGCTCTCGCGGGGCGCGCCGCCGCCGCCGCCACCACCGCCACCGCCAGATGCACCGCCGGCGCTGCGGCCGCCCCGCTCGGTGCCGAAATCGGCGCCGCCGCGGTCCATCGGAGACGAGCGGCCGAAATCGCCGCCGCCAGCGCCGCCGATCCGCTCGCCGCCACCCTCACCGCGCCCGTCGAGCATGGTGAGCGTGGAATTGAACCCCTGCAGAACAATCTCGGTGGTGTAGCGCTTCTGGCCCGACTGGTCGTCCCACTCGCGGGTCTGGAGCTGGCCTTCGAGATAGACCTTGGAGCCCTTCTTGAGGAACTGCTCGGCGACCTTGCAGAGACCCTCGTTGAAGATCACCACCGTGTGCCACTCGGTCTTCTCGCGCCGCTCGTTGGTGTTGCGGTCGCGCCAGGTCTCGGAGGTCGCGATGCGCAGCCGCGCGATCGGGCGACCGTCCTGGGTGCGGCGGATTTCCGGATCGGCCCCGAGATTTCCGACGAGGATCACCTTGTTGACGCTGCCGGCCATGGTCGAAGTCTCCCGAAATGAAGCTGGCGCGGGCGCAAGGCCCCGCACCGATCGCGGCCGGCCCCGTCGGCCGGCCCGCGGCAGGCCGCACCGGCGGCCGCGAAGGCGAGAACATTAACCACCTTTGCCCGTTCCGCCCACACATGGGCCGCGCCGCGGCGGACGCAAGCGCAGGCGTCCACAGGATTCGGCCCCGCGTCCCGGGGCCGCCCCCCCGACATCCGGGCCGCGAAGGCGCCGAGCGCATCGCCGCCGGCCGCAGCCGAGCGCCGTTAGGGCCACGCCACATCCCTCGGCATCATCGCCAATGTTCTTTTTTTGTTCTTGCACAAGCCGCGCCGCGGGGCAAGACCCCCGCTGCGCGTCGGGCGCTCAGGCGAGGAGGTTGGCGAGCACGATTTCCCGCCAGATCCGCGTCGGCGTGATCCAGGCGTCGAAGGCGTTGTAGCGGCTGGAGAAGATCGTGACGGCGAGTTCGCGGGAGGGCAGCAGAAAAAGCCGCTGGCCACCGTTGCCGAAGCCGGCCGCCCAACGCTCGCCGGGACGCGCCACGCCGGGGCCGGGATCGGGGCCGACGGGACCTTCGCCGAGCCACCATTGCAGGCCGTAATCGAGGCCGTCCCCGGTCGAGACGGCGGGGCGGAACGAGGCCGCGAGCCAATCCGCGGGCACGATCTGCCGTCCCGCGAGGCTGCCGCCTCCCGCGAGGAGCGCGCCGAGGCGGGCGAGGCCGTGGGGCGTCAGCCGCAGGCCCGAGGCGGCGGAGGGCGTGCCGTCGGTGCCGCACGACCATTCGAAGGCGCCGAGGCCGGCCGGCTCGAACAGCACCTCGCGGGCGAAGTCCGGCAGCGAGCGGCCGGTGCCGCGGGCGATCAGCGCACCGATCAGCGCCGAGGCCCCGCCGCAATAGACCCAGCGTGCGCCCGGAGCGTCGACGATCGGGCGCGACAGCACGAAACGAAAGCGATCGTCCGCCAGCTCCATCGCGATCTCGCTGTTGAGCGGGTCGGTATAGGGCCGCTCCTCGTCCCATTCGATCCCGAGCGTCATGGTCAGCGCATGCCGGACCGTCCACGCCGCCCGCGCCGGGTCGGCGGCGAGGTCGCCATAATCGGGGAACGCGGCGAGCAGCGGCGCGTCCGGCGGCGGCACCAGCCCGCGGGCGAGCGCGATGCCGTAGAGAAGGCTCACGACGCTCTTCGTCACCGAGCGCAGATCGTGCAGCACGTCGGGGCCGAACGAGACCCGCCCGAGCGGTCGGCCCCAGCATTCGTCGGCGGCCTCTTCATAATGCTCGAGCACGAGCCGCCCGGCGCGCACGACGACGACCGCGTGAAGGCTGTGCAGCAATCCCGAGCGAATCCCCGCCCCGAAGCGGGCGGCGAGATCCGGGGCGAAGCCGGCCTCCTGCGGCGCGACCGGCGGGAGCGGGCGAATCAAGGCGGCGGTCATCGGCAGTTCCTCGGACGGCACCCGCGTGCCGGAGCACCCCTAGTGGGCGGTGAAGATCGGCAGGCTGGCCTTGGCGAAGATCGTCCGGGTGGTGCCGCCGAGCATCGCCTCCATGATCGCGCCATGGCGGAACGCGCCCATGACGAGGGCGTCGGCGCCCCACTCCCCGATCGCCTTCAGGATCTCGTCGCCGACATCGCCGTCGCCCGGCGGCAGCAGGGTCGTGTCGGCCTTCACGCCGAGATCGCGGAGAACGTGGTGGCATTCCTCGCAGCGCGCCACCTCGACGCTCGGGGCGACGGCGAACACCCGCACTTCGTCGGCCGCACGCAGCCAGGGCCCGGCGCCGACCAGGGCGCGGTGGGCTTGCGGCGTCGATTTCCAGGCGATGGCGATCTTGCGGGCGAGCGGCGCGCCGCCCGTTCGCACCCAATCGGGCGGCACGAGCAACGGGCGCTCGGCATGGAAGATCGCGGCATGGACCGCGTCGTGGGCACTGATGTCGTGCGGACGCGCGAGGATCAGGAGATCGGCGGACGGCGCTTCGGCGACGAGCACGGCGCCCTCGTCCCCCGCCCGCTCGCGCCAGGTCACCTGGGCATGATGCTCTTCGGCGATGCCGGCGAGCCAATCGTCGTAGACCGCATGGACGGCCTCGGTGCGCGCCTGCGGGGTGCCCTCGAAATGATCGCGCAGGCGCTGGATCGCCGCCTCTTCCGCCGATTCGCCGGTCCCGCGCGGGTCCTCGGTGATGCACAGCGCCTCGATGGTCGTGGCGGGATCGACCGAGGCAGCCGCGGCGGCGGCTTCGAGGCACGCGCGGGCGGTACCCGGCTCGGCGAGAACGGCGAGAATGCGCAGGGCCATAGGGCGTCCTTGGAGATCCGTCTCGGAAGACCATCCCGCCGAGCGCAGCCGTGGCCCGCGGGACGCCGGCCTCCGAGGCGGAGACAGTGGAGCCAAGGGGCGGCGCGGCCCACTATGAAAGGGGGCCGAAGGTGTCAAGCGCGCCGGCCGATGCGTGGGGTGTCGATCATGGCAGGTGGGTCGCCGCCAAGGGGTGGCGGGCATGATGCAATGGCGGGCACGAGGGGATTTCGCGGACGACGAGAGCCCAGGCCGCGGAGATGCGAGCGCCAAAAGGACGCTGCCAAGCCCTCTCCATCGTCATCCGCGGGCTGGTCCCGCGGACCCAGGGGCCACGAACGCGGGGTCTGCCGCCCCTGGATCCCGCCACAAGGGCGGGGATGACGACGGAGAGCAAGGGGTCCGCCGCCAAAGCGTTGGGCCTCGGGGATTGGGGCGCAAACGCGCGATCACGGTCCGGGAACCGGTCACGATCGCATGGCGGGAAAAGGAGAAAGGTGCGGGGCGCGCTGGAGGCGACGGCCGGAATCGAACCGGCGTACACGGATTTGCAGTCCGCTGCGTAACCACTCCGCCACGTCGCCCCGCGATCGGATCACTAAAGGGTCGCGGCCGGTTGGGCAAGCCCGACGGTGCGCTCCGTCCACGGCTTCGCGCACGAGCGCGTGCATAGGAGATATGGAGGAAGGCAGCGATATGATCGCCATATCCAACAGATACCGCCTCGTAGCTCCAGCCCTGGGGAGAGGACGAGCGATCCGCACCGCGCACCTGAGCAGCCGGCACGTCGCTCTCCATCGTCATCCCCGCCGTTGTGGCGGGGACCCAAGGGCAGCAGACCTTGCGTTCGCGGCCCCTGGGTCCGCGGGACGAGCCCGCGGATGACCATGGAGAGAGCGGGATGGAAGCCCCTGCCGAGCACGGTGCGTCGTGCAGGAGCGCTCCCCATAGCGCGCGCCCCTCCCCCCGACGCCTTGCGGTCGGAACAGCCCTCGCGCATCGTGAGCCCGGTTCATCAAGCCGGGGGTCCCACCATGCGTCTCGCCACGTCCGCCGTCGCCGTTCTCGTCACCGCGCTCGCCGTCGCGGGCACGCCCGCCGCCGCGAAGGATACTTCGCGAAAGAGCGCTTGGCCGAACCTGATCGGCACCTGGGTCGGCAAGAGCCGGGCGATCGTCACCACCAACACCGGCCATTACGGCAATGCCGGCACCGGCGACGAGCCGCGCTTCGCTTCGGCCGAGCTCGTCATCGAGATCACCAAAGAGGATCAGGGCCGCTATATCGGCACGATCACTTCGCCGGGCGACACGGAGGTCAAGCTGATGGTCGTCGGCTCCGACCGAAAGACCCTGCGCACCACCGACAAGGACGGCACCTCGGTCGGCTCCATCCTCGGCCCGAACGCGTTCGAGCTCTGCTACGCCCAGAACAATCCCTCGACCGTCTCCTGCGTCACCTTCCACCGCCGCCGCTGATCGGGCGCCGCCCCGCTTCGACGCACCGCACACGCTTACCCGAGAGTGGAAGCGAGCGCCGCCCTCCCGTCTCCCCGCCCGGGGAGAAGGTCCCCCGAAGGGGCGGATGAGGGGACTTTTCTTATTTCTTCGTAGAGACTTATTGGATGAGGGAGGCAGCCCCTCATCCTGCGCGCGGCGCCACCTTCTCCCCGCCAGCGGGGAGAAGGAATCCCTGTGATCTCCTGCAATCGCCCGTCCATTTGCCGCCGCGCTGCAGCACGCCGCGGGGCCATAGGCTGCGCTCACCCAGGCGTCTCTGGTGCGGGTCAATGTTGCACTACGGAAACAGTCTGTAACGAATGGTTGCACAACTCGCGTCATGCGATTGACGAGACGCAGCGGCACATGCATCCCTGACGTGCGCTCCCGAGGTTATCCTAGTCGAAAGTTTTGTGGTCCGATCGGTGTCCGCCGGCTGGAAGCGCCGTTTCTGTCACCCGCACAGCGAGGTCGCCATGGACCTGGATCCGGTTCTGCTCTCGAGATTACAATTCGCCTGGGTTATCGGGTGGCATATTCTTCTGCCTGCTTTCACCGTGGGCTGCGCCTCTTTCATCGCATTGCTGGAAGGGCTTCATTTCTTCACGAAGAAAGACGTTTACCTCCGCACGTCGAACTTCTGGATCAAGATCTTCTCCGTTGCGTTCGGCATCGGCGTCGTCTCCGGCATCGTCATGCCGTTCCAGTTCGGCACCAACTGGAGCCGCTATTCCGACGCGGTCTCCAACGTGCTCGCCCCTTTGTTTGCTTATGAGGGGCTCACAGCCTTCTTCCTCGAAGCCGCCTTCCTTGGGGTGCTGTTGTTCGGGCGCAAGCTGGTGCCGGCGGGGGCGCACTTCTTCTCCGCGGTGATGGTCGCGCTCGGCACGCTCTTTTCATCGTTCTGGATTCTCGCCGCCAATAGCTGGATGCAGACGCCGTCGGGCTATCAGGTGTCCGACGGACGGTTCTTCCCGTCCGACTGGGTCGCGGTGATCTTCAATCCGTCGTTTCCCTATCGCCTCGCCCACACGGTCGTCGGCTTCTACGTGACGACGGCCTTCGTGGTCGTGGCCGTCGGTGCCTATCTGATCCGCCGCCAGCCCTCCGCGCCCGAAGGCCGCACCATGTTCTCGATGGCCTTCTGGCTGCTCACCGTGCTGGTGCCGTTGCAAATCCTCATCGGCGACCAGCACGGCCTCAACACGCTGGAGCACCAGCCGGCCAAGCTCGCGGCGATCGAGGCGCATTGGGAAACCAGCAACGACGTCCCCCTCGTCCTCTTCGCCCTCCCCGACAATGCGACCGCGAGCAACCGCTTCACCATCGCGATTCCCCACCTCGGCAGCCTGGTCCTGACCCACTCCCTCGACGGCACGGTGAAGGGCCTCAAGGACTTCTCGCCCGACCAATGGCCGCCCGTCGCCATTCCGTTCTTCGCCTTCCGGCTGATGGTGGCGGTCGGCTTCGTGATGCTGGGGCTGGTGGTCGGCAGTCTGTGGCTGCGCGGGCGCGGACGCCTCTTCGAAAGCCGGCTCTTCCTGCGCGCCTGCCTCTGGGCGGGGCCGCTCGGCTTCATCGCCGTGCTCGCCGGATGGACCACAACGGAGGTCGGCCGACAGCCCTGGATCGTCTACGGCCTGATGCGCACCGCCGATGCCGTGCCGCCGTCCCTCACCGGGTTCGACGTGCTGCTCTCCTTCCTCGGCTACGCGATCGTCTACCTCATCGTCTTCCCGGCCGGCGCCATCATCATGGCGCGCATCGTCCGCAAGGGACCGGGCGACGTCACGATCGGCCAGTCGCCGGTCGAAAGCGGCCGGCCGAGCCGGCCCATCACCGTGCAATTGCAGGTCTCTGGAGACGCCTGATGGACATCATCCTGAGCTTCGTTCCGGTCTGGACGATCATCATCGCCGTCGGCATCTTCCTCTACGTGCTGCTCGACGGCTTCGATCTCGGAGTCGGCATCTTGTACGGGTTCGAGCCGGACTTGCGCTCCCGCAACATCGTGATGAACTCCATCGCGCCGGTGTGGGACGGCAACGAGACCTGGCTGGTGCTCGGCGGCGTCGCGCTGCTCGCGGCCTTTCCGCTGGCCTTCGCGATCATCATTCCGGCCCTCTACTTCCCCGTGCTGGTGATGCTGCTCGCCCTCGTGTTCCGCGGCGTGGCGTTCGATTTCCGCTTCCGCGACACCGAGAACAAGACCTTCTGGGACCATGGCTTCTTCTACGGATCCGCGACCGCGGCCTTTGCCCAGGGCGTCATGCTCGGCGCCTTCATCCAGGGCTTCAAGGTCGAGGGACGGGTCTTCACCGGCACGTCGTTCGACTTCCTGACGCCGTTCTCGGTGCTGACCGGCATCGCGCTGATGTTCGGCTACGCGCTGCTCGGCGCCGGCTGGCTGATCCTGAAGACGGAGGGCGACATCGAGGCGCGCGCCCGCCGGCGCGGCCGCCTGTGCCTTCTCGGCGTCGTGGTCTCGATGGCGATCGTCAGCATCTGGACGCCGCTGATGAACGCGAACGTGTCGCACCGCTGGTTCTCGTGGCCGAACATTCTGTTCCTGGCACCGGTTCCGATCGCCGCCGCAGCCGTCGCGTTCGGGGTCTGGCGCGCCCTGACCGGCGCGTCGCAGAGCGGAACCTTCGTCGGCGCCGTGGGCCTGTTCGTGCTCGCCTATCTCGGCATCGCGATCAGCCTGTGGCCCTTCATCGTGCCCCACACCTTCACTTTGTGGGAGGCCGCCTCCTCGAACTCGACCCAAGCGTTCCTGCTCGTCGGCACGCTGTTCCTGCTGCCGGTGATCCTCGTCTACACGAGCTGGTCGTATTGGGTGTTCCGGGGCAAGGTTCGGGCCGACATCGGCTATCATTGAGGCGCGACACACGGCATCGGCGAGCGATCGCCGATGCCCATTTCTAAGACGGCGAGCCGGCCCGAACGGCGCGTCTCGCCCGTTCCCCTCAGCCCTCAGCCGCGATGCCAGAGATCGAGCGGGCCTTCGGTGCGGGGCCGGCCGGCGATGTGCTCGTAATGGGCGATGCCGGGGTGCGGCGTCTCGAGCGGGTGGGTGTGGGTCGTGGTGACGACCACCACCGCGGCACCCGCGGCCTCGGCGGCGGCGATGCCGGCCGGGGCGTCCTCGAACACCACGCAGCGATCCGCCCGAACCCCGAGCCGCTCGGCCGCGAGCAGGAAACAATCCGGGGCCGGCTTGCCGCGGCTGACGTCTTCCGACGCCACCATCACCGCCGGCGGCACCAGACCGGCCGCGGCGAGGCGGCGCTCGGCGAGTTGCCGCGGCGCGGACGTGACGATCGCCCAGCGGTCCGCCGGCAGCGCCTCCAGGAACGACACGACGCCGGCGATGGCCTCGATGCCCTCCATGTCCTCGAGCTCGAGCTCGTTGATGGCGACGGCTTCAGCGAGGGGATCGACGCCGGGGAGTTGCAGGGCGGTGATGGTCTCGATCGCCCGCACGCCGTGGATGGTGCGCAGGAAGGCGACGGGATCGAGCCCGTGGCGGATCGCCCAATTGCCCCACACCCGCTCGGCGACGGCGATCGAGTTGAGCAGCGTGCCGTCCATGTCGAACAGGAAGGCATCGAAGCCGCGATCGGGAAACAACAGGCGCTCGGTCAAGGCGGGGCTCCGGAACGGACGAGGCGAGAGGTCGCCGCTGCTTGGCACGCCGAAGCGAGCGCGTCCAGCCTCAAGGGCGCGAAGGGGCCGATGGTGTGAAGGCGGAGCAGGATGGCGATGGCCCGTTCCTCTCCGTCGTCATCCCAGCCCTTGTGGAGGGGACCCGGGGCGGCAAACTCAGCGCGCGCGGCTCCTCCTTCCCCGGGACAAGCCCGCGGATGACGACGGAGGGGGAACTTTCGCCGCTCCCCCGACCCGCGCCCTGCCCTCAGAACGCGGTGCGGCGCGGGTCGGCGGCGTCGAGGATGCGCAGGGAGACGCGGCCGGGATCGAGGGAATCGAGGCCGAGGCAGCCGGCGACGTGGAAGCTCTCGCCGCGCCCGGCCAACAGCGCCCGGCCGAGATCACGGTCGGCGGCGCGGAAGGCGATGCCGTCGAGCCGGCGGCCGTCGCCGGACACGAGCGTCGCCTTGACGTGGCCCTGGCCGACGATGCGGACGTCGCCGAGCCGGTGCGACGGAAAGGCGAAAATCGGCTCGGGATGGCCGGCGCCGTAGGGCCCGGCGCGCTCGACGAGGTTGACGAGGGCCGTGGTGGCACCGCCGGCGGTCAGCACCCCGTCGAGCTTGAGCCCGTCGTCCGCCCGCGCCGCGGCGACGTCGGCGGCGAGCCGCGCCTCCAGGAAGCCGCCGAACTCGGCGATCCGCTCGCGGGCGATGGTGAGGCCCGCCGCCATGGCATGGCCGCCGCCCTTGATGAGGAGGCCGGCCTCCGCGGCGGCGCGCACCGCCGCGCCGAGATCGACGCCCGAGATCGAGCGGCCGGAGCCGGTGCCGCGGCCCTCGGGATCGAGCGCGATGGCGAAGGCGGGCCGCCCGAGCCGCTCCTTGAGGCGGGCGGCGACGAGCCCGACGATGCCCGGATGCCAGCCGTCGTCGAACACGACGGAGACGGATTCGAACGGCGCGTCGACGAGCATCGCCTCGGCCTGGGCGAGCGCGAGCGCCTCGGCCTCCTGGCGTTCGCGGTTGAGGGCGTCGAGCCGGCCCGCGATGAAGCCCGCCTCGACCGGGTCCTCGGTGACGAGGAGGCGCGCGCCGAGGGTCGAGTCGCCGATCCGTCCGCCGGCATTGATGCGTGGCCCGAGCAGGAAGCCCAGATGATAGGGCGTCGGCGCCCCGTTCATCCGCGCCGCGTCGGCGAGCGCGGCGAGGCCGAGATTTTCCCGCTTCTTGAGGACCTGGAGCCCCTTCACCACGAAGGCGCGGTTGAGCCCGACGAGGGGGACGACGTCGCACACGGTGCCCAGCGCGACGAGATCGAGCAGGCTCAGAAGGTCCGGCTCGCGGCGGGTCGCGAAGAAGCCGCGCCGGCGCAGGGTCCGGTTGAGCGCGACGGCGACGAGGAAGGTCACGCCGGCGGCACAGAGATGGCCGCAGCCCGAGAGGTCGTCCTGCCGGTTCGGATTGACGATGGCGCGGGCGGGGGGCAGCTCCACGCCGGCCGGATGGTGGTCGATGACGACCGTATCGAGGCCAAGACGGCGCGCCGCCTCCAGCGCCTCGTGGCTCGAGGTGCCGCAATCGAGGGTGACGAGGAGGCGTGCCCCGGACCGGGCGTGGCGCTCCACCGCCTCGACCGAGACGCCGTAGCCCTCCGTCGAACGGTCGGGCACGTGGACCACGGCATCCGAGCCGAGCGCCCGCAGATGGCGCACCAGGACGGCCGCGGAGGTCGCGCCGTCGACGTCGTAGTCGGCGACGACGCCGATCTGCTCCTCGGTCTCGACCGCATCGGCGAGCCGGTCGGCGGCGGCCTCCATATCGGTCAGCGAGGTGGGGTCGGGCATCAGGTCGCGCAGGGTCGGGGCGAGGAACGCCTCGACCGCCTCGATCCCCACCGACCGGCCCGACAGCACGCGGCCGATCACGTCCGGCACGCCGTGGCGCTGGGAAATCGCCAGGGCCTCCGCCGCACCGCGTTCGTCGAGCCGGCCGATCCAGCGACGGCCGCCGAGGGACGCGGAGACGCCGAGCACCGGCGCGCGGGCACCGGGCGCGGACCGGGTGGCGAGGACGGGGGAAGCGAGAGGCAGATTCATCAGTCTAGAATCGCAGAGCGGCGCGAGTCGGGCAACCTTCGCGGGCGGAATTCGGGAGAAAGCGGGGCGAGAGGTGGGCGCGCCCTCCCGGACGGGCAGTCCCTCTCCGCGTCACGCCCACCCTCTCCGCGCCACGCCACAATCTGGCGCCCCTCAATCGAGGCGGGTCGCAGGGTCGATGTGGCGGCCGCTCCAGCGACCGTAGCGCCAGGGGGCGTACCAGGCAGCGGCCGGCAGCCGGTCCGGCACAGGGTCGAAGCCCGAGGCGCCCAAGGGATGGCAGCGGGCGAGCCGGGCCGCGAGCACCCATCCCCCGGCCCACAGGCCGAAGCGCTCGATCGCCTCGATCCCGTAGGCCGAACAGCTCGGCTGATAGCGGCAGACGTTCGGCAGGAGCGGCGAGAGCGTGAGGCGATAGAGCCCGATCAGCCCGCGGGCGACGGCCACGCCCAGCCGAACGCCGCCGCGCGTGGGGGACACGCCCCCGGCACGCTCAGGAGGCGGTGTGTCGCAGGCGCTGCACATCGGCGGCCGACGGGTCGGAGGGGGCGGACACGGCTTCGGCGGCGTCCGCGCGGGCGGCACCGCGCGCGGCCTCGATGCGGCCGATGGCGTCCACCACGGCGTCGAAGGTGAGCAGCGTCGAGGCGTGGCGGGCCTTGTAGGCGCGCACCGGCTCGAGGAAACGCAGCTCGTCCCAGCGCCCGCCGGGCGGCGGACCGTCCTCCTTCAGCATCCGCCGCATCGTCTCGCGCAGATCCCGCAATTCCTCGGCCGTCGCGCCGACGACATGGCGCGCCATGATCGCCGACGAGGCCTGGCCGAGCGCGCACGCCTTCACGACGTGAGCGAAGTCCGTGACGACGCCGTCCGCCATCTTGAGGTCGATCGTGACGGTCGAGCCGCACAGACGGGAATGCGCGGTCGCGCTCGCGTCCGGCGCCTCGAGGCGGCCGATCCGCTCGATGTTGCCGGCGAATTCCAGGATCTTGGCGTTGTAGACGTCGTCGAGCATGTCGTCGTTCCGTCCCCGGCCGCGCCGGAAAACTCGGTTTATTTCGCCTCGCCCGAAGCTCGGAGCATGCCGTTCCGGCTCTCCGGCCCGCGCATATCGCGGCATTTCACCGCGACGCCGCCGTTCGCAATTCGTTGCCGCAGCGGTTCCAAAGTCGCCCGCTCGCGCACGATTCGGGCAGTTTCGCGCCGGGGCGATAACGCCTATATAGGAACCTGCTCCCCGGGGGCGCTAGCCTTTGAGACGCGCCGCCTTATTTGGTGCTCTCGGTCGGTCAGCGGCGCGGGGCGCACGAAAACGCGGGCCACACCGTATGTTGCCGCATCGCCCCGCATCCCGCCGGGGTGGCGGACCCTAAGGCTAGGCTCGCCGGGAGTATTTCATGGATGCCGTCGTGAAGAGCATTGCCGACCGCCGCGGTGAGGCACCGCAGCAGGCGCCGCAGCCGCGTCCCTCGCGTGAAGAGGCCGAGGCGGCCGTGCGCACGCTCATCGCGTGGGCGGGCGACAACCCCGACCGCGAAGGTCTCATCGACACGCCGCGCCGGGTGGTGAAGGCGTACGAGGAATTCTACCGCGGCTACCGCGAAGACCCGGCCGACGTGCTCGACCGCGTGTTCGAGGAAGTCGGCGGCTACGACGACATGGTGCTGCTGCGGGACATCCCGTTCTATTCGCACTGCGAGCACCACATGGTGCCGTTCATCGGCAAGGCGCACATCGCCTATTATCCGACCGGCGGCGTCGTCGGCCTGTCGAAGCTCGCCCGCGTGGTGGACGTGTTCTCCCGCCGCCTGCAGACCCAGGAGAACCTCTCCGCCCAGGTCGTGCAGGCGATCGAAGACCATCTGAAGCCGCGCGGCGTCGCCGCCCTGTTCGAGGCCGAGCATCAGTGCATGTCGCTGCGCGGCGTGCAGAAGGCGGGCGTGTCCACGGTGACGAGCCAGTTCACCGGCGTGTTCCGCGACGACCCGGCCGAGCAGGTCCGCTTCATGACGATGCTGCGCCTCAACCGCTGATCCGAACCCGGCCGGGCGGGACGCCCGGCTCTTCGCGCGAGAGACCCGACCCGTGAGCGACACGAACGCTGCCGCCCCGTTCGCCTCCCTGCCCGACAAGGCCTCCCTCGAGGAGGGCGAAACCTTCGCTCCCCGCTTCGACCGGGACGGCCTCGTCACCGCGATCGTCACCGACGCCGACGACGGCGCCGTCTTGATGGTGGCGCACATGAACGCCGAGGCGCTGCGCCTCACCGTCGAAACCGGTATCGCCCATTATTGGAGCCGGTCGCGGCAATCGCTGTGGAAGAAAGGCGAGACCTCGGGCTCGCTCCAGGAGGTGCGCGAGCTCCTGGTCGATTGCGACCAGGACGCGGTGCTCCTCAAGGTCGCCGTCGCCGGCAGCGGCGCAAGCTGCCACACTGGCCGGCGTAGTTGCTTCTACCGCGCGGTCGACCTGCGCGGCCCCGCCTCCGAGGCCGGCCTCTCCTATGTCGAGCCGGAGCCCCTCGTCTCCCCGAGCGTGCTCTACGGCGCCGACCAGGACGCCTGAGCGAGGGGCGCGTTTGAGAGACGGGTGCCTACGTCCTTTCCGTAGTCATCCCCGGGCTTGTCCCGGGGACCCAGGGGCCGCACGCCCCGCGTTCGCCGCCCCTGGGTTGCCGGCACAAGGCCGGCAATGACGATGGAAAGGAAGGTGCCCGCCACACCAGACGGGCCGCTGTATGGTCCCTAGCCAATGCGATGACCCCTCATCCGCCCCTTCGGGGCAACCGTCTCCCCGCGTGCGGGGAGACGGGGATGGCGGCCGATGTGTGGCCCTGACCAAAGCCCTCCGACCGCCGGTGCCGTTCAGGCCATGGCGATATAATTGCGCATCTGCTCCGCCTCGGATTCGGCGGCCGCGATGCGGTGCTTCACGATATCGCCGATCGAGACGAGGCCGATGAGGCGGCCGTCCTCGACGATGGGCATGTGGCGGAAGCGCCCGGCGGTCATGCGCTCCATCACCTCGGCGACGGTGTTCGCCACCGTGACGGTCTCGACGGTGCGCGTCATGTAATAGGACACCGGCCGGTCGAGCGCCGAGGCGCCGTCGCGGGCGAGCGCCCGGACGATGTCGCGTTCCGACAGGATGCCGTCGATAGTCTGTTTGTCACGCGAGGCGATGACGGCGCCGATCCGGTGCTGCGAGAGCAGGTCGCACGCCTCGGAGATCGTCATCTCGGGCCGGATCGTCACGATCGAGCGGCCCTTGTTCGCCAGAATGGCAGCCACAGTCATGGGTCGTCCTCCTTCAAGGAAGGACCCGCACAAAGCTGCGACGGAGCCCGCGCAGCCGGGCGGCGTCCCGCGTTTCCTCGGCCTCTCCGCGCGATCTTTCGCCGCGCTCCGAAAGGGCCATGAGAGGAAGATGGACGCGAAAGCCCGCGACCGCAAGGCGAGCGCAGCCGGTGCGCCTCAATTCCAGGTCAGACGGGGTCGGACGGCGCCCGGCGGCCGACTGGATCGAACAGGGAGAACACCAGCAATCCGGCCAGGAAGCCGCCGATATGGGCCTCCCAGGCGATCGCCGCCCCCTCCGCGCCCGGCATCGGCAGGAGCCCGGTGCCGAACACGATGTTGAGCACGAACCAGATGACGAGGAAGGTCATCGCCCGCGAATTGCGCACCACGCGGGAGAGCGGCGCGGCGGGCGCGGTATAGCCGCCGCCACGCGGATTGAACCGGCCGCCGAGCGGCCCGCCGGGCTCGAACACGAACCGCGCCGCCGCCGCCATCTGCCCGGAGATCGCCGCCGAAGCCCCGACGACCGGCGCCTCGGAGCCGAAATTGAACGCGAGGTGCAGGGCGGCACCGGCGACGGCGCACACCGCCGAGAACAGGAGGAACCGCGCGGCGCCGAACCGGCGCGCCACGGCGCTGCCGAAGGCGAGCATCCAGATCGCGTTGACGATCAGGTGCATCCAGCTTCCGTGCAGGAAGGCGTAGGTCAGGAAGGTCCACAGATCGACGCCGATCGAATGGGGCAGCCCGATCGTCGCCGCGTCGGCGGCATAACGCAGGGGAATGAACGCAGCCCATACGATGACCGCGATGTCCTGATCGACGGTGAGCACCTCGGAGCGGACGAGATGGATCGCGACGAACACGAGCGTAAGCGCCAGCACGGACCCCGGAATGTTGAGGATCGGCTCGCGGCGCGGCAGCGGATCGAAATCGGTCATGCGGCGGATCATCCCGAACGGCTTGAAGCTACGACCGGGCGCACCTGTCATTCTGCGCGCACCGCAGACCCGGCGTCATAGTGCGCCGCGACCACCGCGGCAACCTCGTGCGCTCGGCGGGCGGGTGTCCCGCCAAGGCGAGGCGCGCCGGGCAGGTGGCGAGAGCGGCCCACCGATAGGGTTCCGGGGCTCCTGACAATTGGCCGCCAAAGTCCCGGCAATTGGCTTCGAGAGGGGCCTCGCGTGGGCCCGCCGCTCGCCGGAAGGCGGACGCCCCAGTTCCGCCCATCCCCTCCTAACACCTTGTCAACCTTACTCATTCCCTGCCGAAACCTTACTCGATGGTGTCCGAAAAGCGGCCATCTCGCATCAAATTTCGGATTTCCACTTAGGCCGAGGGCAAGAGCGGCTGTGGCAGGATCGGAGCGTCCAGAGGATCGAGGCGGATGCTCCAGCGCGCAGCCCTGCTGTTCTTTCTCGCCGCCGCCACGGCAGGCGGAAAGCCCGCCTTTGCCGGCAAGGCCGAGGAAGGGCCGTTCATGCCGATGCTCGGCGAGGCGAGTTCGCCGGTCGGCTATATCAGCTTCTGCACCCGCCACCCGTTCGATTGCGTCGCCCGCACCCGCACACCCGTCCTCGTCACCCTCGACGACGACCGCTGGCTCGACCTCCTCGTCGTCAACCGCTCGGTCAACAGCCGCGTCGCCCCGGCGACGGACCAGGAGGTCTACGGCGTCGAGGAATATTGGGAATATCCGATCGACCGCGGCGATTGCGAAGACTACGTGCTGCTGAAGCGCAAGGAGCTGATCGAGCGGGGCTGGCCGCCCTCGACCGTGCTCATCACCGTGGTGCGCGACGAAAACGGCGACGGCCACGCGGTTCTCACGGTGCGGACCGACCACGGCGACCTGGTGCTCGACAACAAGGTGGAGATCATCCGCCCCTGGTTCGAGACGCCCTACACCTACATCAAGCGGCAATCGGTCTACGACGCGATGAAGTGGACCCGCATCGACGACCGCCGCAGCACGGCCTCGGTCGCCTCGATCCGCCGGCGGCCGTGACGCGGGCTCAGGCCGGCGCCAATCCCGCTTCATAGCGGCGCCAATTGCGCACATAGCCTTCGGCCGAACGGCGCAGGCCGGCGACCGCGTCTTCATCGAGGGTGCGCACCACCTTGGCGGGGGCGCCGACGATCAGGGAAAAATCGGGAAAGTCCTTGCCCTCGGTGACGAGGGCGCCGGCGCCGACGAGGCAACCCCGCCCGATGCGGGCACGGTTGAGCACGGTCGCGCCCATGCCGATCAGGGTCCCGGCACCGAGGATGCAGCCGTGGAGCACGGCACGGTGGCCGATCGTGCAGTCCTCGCCGATGACGAGGGGGCAGCCCATGTCGGTGTGGAGAACGGCGCCGTCCTGGATGTTCGAACGCGCGCCGACCTCGATCCATTCGTTGTCGCCGCGCAGCACGGCGCCGAACCAGACGCTCGCCTCGTCGGCGAGCCGGACGCGGCCGATCAGCTCGGCGCTCGGCGCGACCCAGAAGCGGCCGGCGGGCGGCAGGTCGGGGACGGTCCCGTCGAGCGCATAGAGCGGCAACGTCCCCTCCCCGTCCGATCCCGGCTCAGTCCTCGAGATCCATCTCGAGAATGGCCATCTGGAAGTTCCAGGACAGCTCGCCGTCCTCGTCGTCGCGGAAGATGATGCCGACGAACTCGTCGCCGATATAGACCTCCGCCGAATCGTCCTTCCGGGGGCGCGCCTTCACCGAGAGGTTCGGGAGATCGAACTTGCGCTTCAGATAGGCTTCGATCTTGCGGATTTCGTCGCGGTTCAAATCGGCCTCCGTGTGATGTCGGAACAGACCCCTTGCGATCCGCGGGAAGACGGACCGGCGCCGGGTCGAATAAGGCTGGCACCGAAGCGGGCGGGCGGGACGTCCGGCCCGTCGGATGCGCGTTGCGCCGCAGCCTTAGCATATCGCGGAGACGCGTTCACGTCGCGAAGCGATCTCTCCACCGCTCGACGCGCCGGGGCATCCGTGAGGCGAACCGCCTCACTTCGGCGAGACGCTATCCTCGCTGACGAGCTGGTTCATGGTGCGCGCCGGCTCGGCGCAGCCGGCCTTGCCGACGATCCGCGCCGGCACGCCGGCGACCGTCGAGTTCGGCGGCACCGGCTGGAGCACGACCGAGCCCGCAGCGACCCGCGAGCAATTGCCGATCTCGATATTGCCGAGGATCTTGGCGCCGGCGCCGATCAGCACGCCGCGGCGGATCTTCGGGTGCCGGTCGCCGCTTTCCTTGCCCGTGCCGCCGAGGGTGACGTCCTGGAGGATCGAGACGTCGTCGCCGATCGAGGCGGTGGCGCCGACGACGAGGCCGGTCGCATGGTCGAGGAAGATGCCGCGGCCCATCGGCACGGCGGGATTGATGTCGGTCTGGAAGACCTCGGACGAGCGGCTCTGGAGATAGAGCGCGAAATCGCGCCGCCCCACGCGCCACAGCCAGTTGGCGAGGCGGTGGGTCTGGATGGCGTGGAAGCCCTTGAAGAACAGCACCGGCTCGATGAAGCGGTCGCACGCGGGATCCCGGTCGACCACGGCGGCGAGGTCGACGCGGAAGATCTCGCCGAGCACCGGTTCGGCGTCGAGGGCCTGGCGATAGGTCAGCCGGATCACGTCGCCGGAGACGGCCGCGCTGTGCAGCCGATCCGCCACGCGCTGGATGACGGCATCCTCGAGGCTCGGCTGTTCCAGGATGGTCGAGATCAGAAGGCCGGCGAGCGCGGGCTCGTGGCGCACCATCTCCTCCGCCTCAAGCCGCAGCCGGGCCCAGATCGGGTCGTGGGCGACGATCGGCGCGGACGCGCCGTCGTGACGCTGGGGCAAGGGGGCCATGGTGCGAACTCCTTTTCATCGCCCGGCGGCTGGCGCGTAACATAATGCTCCCGATCCGCGAGATCAAAGAACATCGTGCCCGGCCGTCGCGGAACGCAGCGGCAGGCGGATCCACACGGGTCCCGCCAGCGTAGAACATCCCTGTCGAGCCCTTCTATCGCATCGGATTTGAGAAATGACGAGCACCGAGCCCGCGACAGCGCCTGCAATCGTCTGGTTTCGCGACGATCTGCGCCTCGCGGACCATGCGGCTCTGTCCGCCGCCGCCGCGCACGGCCCCGTCCTCGCCCTCTATGTGCTCGACCAGACCGGCACCTCGGGCCGCCCGCTCGGCGGCGCGGCGCGCTGGTGGCTTCACGGTTCGCTCGAACGCCTCGCCGCCGACCTCGATCGGCGCGGCGTGCCGCTCATCCTGCGCCGCGGCCCGGCGCGCGAGATCGTGCCGGCGGTCGCGCGCGAGGCCGGAGCCGGTCTGGTCGCCTGGAACCGGCGCTTCGAGGCCGCCGGCCGCGCGGCGGATGCGGATATCGCCGCCATGCTCGCCGAGAGCGGCATCGCCAGCTTCGAAGGCGCCGGCGCGCTGCTCTATGACCCAGACGTCCCACGCACCGGCAGCGGCGGGCGCTTCCGCGTCTTCACGCCGTTCTGGCGGGCCTGCCGGGCCCTGCCGGAGCCCGCTGCGCCGCTCCCGGTGCCGCAGGATTTGCGGGGCGCCGCCGGTGCGGTTTCGACCGACGCCCTCGGCGCCTGGGCGCTGCGTCCCTCGGCGCCCGATTGGGCGGGGGGCTTGCGCGACGCCTGGGAACCCGGGGAGGCCGCCGCCCATGCGCGCCTCGACCGCTTCCTCGATACGGCGCTGGCGACTTATGCCGACGCCCGGGATTTCGTCGAAGGGGAGACCACGTCCCGCCTGTCGCCGCATCTGCGGTTCGGCGAGATCACGCCCCGGCAGATCCTCGCCGCCCTGAAGCGGCGGGCGAACACGAGCGAGACGCGCGGGGCGGAGAAATTCCTCGCCGAGATCGGCTGGCGCGACTTCTCCTGGAACCTGCTCGATCAGGCGCCCGAACTCGCGACGCGCCCCCTCGACCGCCGCTTCGAGCATTTCCCCTGGCGCGACGACGACGGCGCCCTCGAGGCTTGGAAGCGGGGCCGCACCGGCATCCCGATCGTCGACGCGGCGATGCGCGGGCTGTGGCACACCGGCTTCATGCACAACCGGCTTCGGATGGTCGTGGCCTCCTTCCTGGTGAAGCATCTCCTGATCGATTGGCGAGACGGCGAACGCTGGTTCTGGGATACGCTCGTCGACGCCGACCCCGCCTCCAACACGGCGAGCTGGCAATGGGTCGCCGGCTGCGGTGCCGACGCCGCGCCCTTCGTCCGCGTCTTCAATCCGGTGCTCCAGGGCGAGCGCTACGACCCGACCGGTGCCTTCGTCCGCCGCACCGTGCCGGAGATCGCGGGGCTGCCGAACAGCCTCATCCACAAGCCGTGGGAGGCGACGGCGATCGAGTTCGCCGCGGCCGGCATCCGTCTCGGCACGACCTATCCCCATCCGATCGTCGATCTCGCGCGCGGCCGGGCGCGGGCGCTCGAAGCCTTCGAGGCGATCCGGGCGAAGCGCGAAGCGCAGGGCGATTTCGAACGGGCTTGAGGGCGCCGAAGGGGAATAATTTTCCGTGTTGGAATCTTTTTCCAACTTTCTCCCGCGATCACGAACGATCTGCCGCGGCGGAGGGATCCGCCGCAATGCCCGGCGGTTGATGCCCCGGCGGGGCACGGGTAGCGTGCCGCCATCCGTTTCCGCGCTCGGGAGGCCGCTCGTCTCATGTCCATCCGTTCCGATGTCGTCGCCGCGATCGGCCACACGCCGCTGATCCGCCTGAAGCGGGCCTCGGAGCTGACGGGCTGCGAAATCCTGGGCAAGGCGGAGTTCCTGAACCCCGGCCAATCGGTGAAGGACCGCGCGGCGCTGTTCATCATCCGCGACGCCATCGCGCGCGGCGTGTTGAAGCCCGGCGGCACCATCGTGGAAGGTACGGCCGGCAACACCGGCATCGGCCTCGCCATGGTCGCGAGCGCGCTCGGCTTCCGCACCGTGATCGTCATCCCCGAAACCCAATCGGACGAGAAGAAGCTCGCGCTCAAGCTGATGGGCGCCGAGCTCGTCGAAGTCCCGGCGGTGCCGTACAAGAACCCGAACAATTATGTGAAGCTCTCCGGCCGCCTCGCCGAACAGCTCGCCGCGACCGAGCCGAACGGCGCCATCTGGGCGAACCAGTTCGACAACGTGGCGAACCGTCAGGCCCACATCGAGACGACCGCCCCGGAGATCTGGGCCGACACCGACGGCCGCATCGACGGCTTCGTCGCCGCGGTCGGCTCGGGCGGCACGCTCGCCGGCGTCGGTATCGGCCTCAAGGAGCGCCGCAAGGACATCGCGATCGGCCTCGCCGACCCGCACGGCGCCGCGCTCTATTCCTATTACACGACCGGGGAATTGAAGGCCGAGGGCTCGTCCATCACCGAGGGCATCGGCCAGGGCCGCATCACCGCCAATCTCGAAGGCGCGCCGGTCGACAAGGCCTACCGCATCGGCGACGAGGAGGCGGTCGAGATCGTGTTCGATCTGCTCGAGCACGAGGGCCTCTGCCTCGGCGGCTCGTCGGGCATCAACATCGCCGGCGCGATCCGCCTCGCCAAGGATCTCGGTCCCGGCCACACCATCGTGACGATCCTGTGCGACTACGGCACGCGTTACGCCTCGAAGCTCTTCAACCCGGCCTTCCTGCGGGAGAAGAGCCTGCCGGTGCCGGCGTTCCTCGAACGGACACCCTCGATCGCCGTTCCCTACGAGGCGGTCTGACACCCAGCCCTGCCGCGCCCCGGACGAAGGATTGCCACCATGAGCGAACGGTCTCGCTGGCTGATCGATGCGGAGACGCTGAAGACGCGGCTCGGAGATACCAACCTCGTCGTCGTCGACGCCTCGTGGCACCTGCCGACGGCAGGGCGCGACGCGGCGGCGGATTATCGCGAGCAGCACATTCCCGGCGCCGTCTTCTTCGACATCGACCGCATCTCCGACCGGGACAACCCGCTGCCGCACATGCTGCCCCCGCCGGCCGCGTTCGAGACGGCGATCGGGCGGCTCGGCATCGGCGACGGCCAGGAGATCGTGGTCTACGACACCCTCGGCCTGTTCTCCGCGGCCCGGGTCTGGTGGACCTTCCGGGTGATGGGCGTCGAGACTGTCCGCGTGCTCGATGGCGGCCTGCCGGCCTGGATCGCGGCCGGCGGGGCGCTGGAGGCGGGGCCGCGCAATCCCTCGCCGCGGCCGTTCCACGCGAATGTCGATCCCGCCCGGGTCGCCGATCTCGCGGCGGTGCGCGATCTCCTCGCCGCCGGCGGCGCCGTCGCCGACGCGCGTCCCGCCGACCGCTTCACCGGCGCCGCGCCGGAGCCCCGGCCCGGCCTGCGCTCCGGGCACATGCCGGGGGCGCGCAACGTGCCGTTCGCCACCCTCGTCGCGAACGGCCGCCTCAAGGGCGACGCCGAGCTGGCGGCGGCGTTCTCGGACGCCGGCCTCGATCCCGCGGGCGCAGTGACGACGAGTTGCGGCTCCGGGGTCAGCGCCGCGGTGCTGACACTCGCCCTCGCCGTGCTCGGCAACGACGCCACCCGCCTCTATGACGGCTCCTGGGCCGAATGGGGCAGCCGCCCGGACACCGAAGTCGTCACAGGACCCGCATAAGGGGAGGCGGCTCAGCCACGCCGTTTCCGCAGCACACCCACCCTCCCCTGCCAGGGGGAGGGTCGACGGCGAAGCCGGCGGGGTGGGGTCTTCTCTGCGGACGCGGCTTCGTGAAGCGCTCCGATACGTCCCGCCTGCCGCTTCACCCCACCCCGTCACGCCTGCGGCGTGCCGACCCTCCCCCTCCAGGGGAGGGTGAGGCGTCTCGTTTGGGGTGGGCGGTGAGTGCGGCTGAGCCATGCCGTTTCCGCAGCACACCCACCCTCCCCTGCCAGGGGGAGGGTCGACGGCGAAGCCGGCGGGGTGGGGTCCGCCCGCGGACGCCGGCCCGTGAAACGCTCCGATACGTCCCGCCTGCCGCTTCACCCCTCCCCGTCACGCCTGCGGCGTGCCGACCCTCCCCCTCCAGGGGAGGATGGAGCGTCTCGTTTAGGGCGGGCAGTGAGGAAGACGACGCCTCTCAGTGCAGGATCTGCGAGAGAAAAAGCTTGGTGCGCTCGTGCTGGGGGTTCCGGAAGAAGGCGTCCGGCTCGTTCTGCTCGACGATCTGGCCCGCGTCCATGAAGATCACCCGGTTCGCCACCTGACGGGCGAAGCCCATCTCGTGGGTGACGCAGAGCATCGTCATGCCGTCCTGGGCGAGGCCGACCATGGTGTCGAGCACCTCCTTCACCATTTCCGGATCGAGCGCCGAGGTCGGCTCGTCGAACAGCATCACCTTCGGGCGCATGCACAGCGCGCGGGCGATCGCCACGCGCTGCTGCTGGCCGCCGGAGAGCTGGCCCGGATATTTGCGCGCCTGATCCGGGATCTTGACCCGGGTCAGGAAGTGCATGGCGAGGTCCTCCGCCTCCTTCTTCGGCATCTTGCGCACCCAGATCGGGGCGAGTGTGCAATTTTCGAGGATGGTGAGGTGCGGGAAGAGGTTGAAGTGCTGGAACACCATACCGACCTCGCGGCGCACTTCCTCGATGCGCTTGAGGTCGTTGGTGAGCTCGATGTTGTCGACGATGATGCGGCCCTTCTGGTGCTCTTCCAGTCGGTTGATGCAGCGGATCATGGTCGATTTGCCGGAGCCCGACGGACCGCAGATGACGATGCGCTCGCCACGGGTGACGCTGAGATTGATGTCCTTCAGGACATGGAACTCACCGTACCATTTGTTGACGCCGGTGAGTTCGACGGCGAGGTCGGGGGCGGCGCCGACAGCGGCGGCGGCATTCGAAGCGGTGGCGGTCTGCATGACGGTCGTTCCCTTGATATTATGGGGCGAACGAGCGGGGCTCAGTGGCGCCGACCTCGGTTCAGCCGATGTTCCATGTAAGCGGAATAGCGGGACATCGCGAAGCAGAACGCCCAGAAGATCGCCGCTGCGAAGAGGTAGCCGGTCGTGCTCGTCACCGGGCTCGCCCATTTCGGATCGGTGAAGTTGCGCTGCACCGCGCCGAGCAGGTCGAAGATGCCGATGATCATGACGAGCGAGGTGTCCTTGAACAGCCCGATGAAGGTGTTCACGATCCCCGGGATCACGAGCTTCAGGGCCTGCGGCAGGATCACGAGCCGCATGCTCTGCCAATAGCCGAGGCCGAGGGCGGCGGCGCCTTCCGTCTGCCCGCGCGGCATCGCCTGCAAGCCGCCGCGCACCACCTCGGCCATGTAGGCCGAGGAGAACAGCGCGACGCCGACGAGGGCGCGCAACAGCTTGTCGGGCTGCATCGTGCTCGACAGGAACAAAGGCAGCATCACGCTCGACATGAAGAGCACGGTGATGAGGGGCACGCCGCGCCAGAACTCGATGAAGCAGACCGAGGCGACCTTGATGATCGGCAGCTTCGAGCGGCGGCCGAGGGCGAGCAGGATGCCGAGCGGCAGCGCCGCCTCGATGCCGACGAAGGAGACGACGAGGGTGACGAGCAGGCCGCCCCACCGCGTGGTCTCGACCGCCGGCAGGCCGGGCACCCCGCCGACCAGGAGGAAGAACGCCAGCACCGGGAAGATCACGAACACATAGAAGGCGTTCGCGGACTTGTGCGGCACCCGGGGAATGGCGAGCGGGATCAGGCCGGCGGCGAGCAGCAGATAGACGAGGTTCGGTCGCCAGCGCTCGGCGTCCGGGTATGTGCCGTACATGAACTGACCGAACTTCGCCTCGACGAAGGGCCAGCAGGCGCCGACCGCAGGGCCGAGGCACGCGTTGCGGTCCTCGCCGACCCACACCGCGTGGAAGAAGGCGAAGTTCAGGATCGGCGGAATGATCACCCAGACGAGCCAGAGGGCGAAGAGGGTGAGCGCGATGTTCCCTGGGCTCGAGAACAGGTTGGCGCGCAGCCACCCGACCGCCCCGGTGGAGACGGAGGGCGGCGGCAGGCTCTCGGCCGGCGCGGTGCGGACATAGGCAACGGATGTCATCGCTTTCCCCTCACCGCTCGACCAGCGCCACGCGGGCGTTGAACCAGTTCATGATGCCGGAGGTCACCAGGCTGATCGCCAGATAGACGCCCATGGTGATGAGAATGCACTCGATCGCCTGGCCGGTCTGGTTGAGCACCGTGCCGGCGAACACGCCGACGAGGTCGGGATAACCGATGGCGACCGCGAGCGAGGAATTCTTGGTCAGGTTGAGATATTGGCTCGTCAGCGGCGGGATGATCACCCGCAGCGCCTGGGGCAGGACGACGAGGCGCAGCGTCGTGCCCTGGCTGAGGCCGAGGGCATGGGCCGCTTCGCTCTGGCCCTTGTTCACCGCGACGATGCCGGCGCGCACGATCTCCGCGATATAGGACGCCGTATAGAGGGTGAGCCCCAGCACCAGCGCGACGAGCTCCGGCCCGACGATGATGCCGCCGACATAGTTGAAGCCCTTGAGCTCCGGCACGTCGAACGTGACCGGGAAGCCGGTCGCGGCGAGCGCCAGAAAGGGCAGGCCGACCAGAAGCGCGAGCGAGGTCCAGAAGACGGGGAATTGCTGGCCGGTCGCCACCTGCCGGCGCCTGGCCCAGACGTGGACGACGCCGATCGCAACGAGGGCGACGATGACGGCGATATCGAACAGCCCGCTGCCGGCGCCGAACACCGGCCGGGGCAGGAAGAGCCCGCGGATGTTGAGCGCCACACCGGAGAAGGTCAGGCTCTGGCGCGGTCCCGGCAGCGCCTTGAGCACGGCGAAATACCAGAACACCAGTTGCAGGAGGACAGGGATGTTGCGCAGCACTTCGACATAGGCGGTCGCAAGCTGGCGCAACAGCCAGTTCGACGAGAGCCGCGCGATGCCGACGAGAAGACCGATGAGGGTGGCGAAGACGACGCCGATACCGGCCACCAGCAGCGTGTTGAGGAGGCCGACGACGAAGGCCCGGCCATAGGTCGAGGCCGGGGAATAGGAAATCAGCGTCTGCGAGATTTCGAAACTCGCGGTGGCGCCGAGGAAGCCGAACCCGGAGGCGATGTTCTGGCGCTGCAGGTTCGCGATCGCATTCGTCGTCGCGTACCAGGCGATCCACACGATCGCGATCAGCAGCACAGCCTGAAAGAAGATCCCACGAACCTTGGGATCGTAAAGAAGAGAGCCCCGCGTGGGCTCAGCTCCGTTCGAACGCTCGTCCACCGCCATCAATCATCGCCCCACCGGTCGAGAACAGTGCACCATCCTGCAAGAAGCGGGCCCGCGAGGGGCCGGCCCCGCCGCAGCAGGGCCGGCCACACGCGATCAGCGAACCGGCATGCCGTATTGCAGGCCGCCCTTGCTCCACAGCGCGTTGGCACCGCGAGCGATGCCGAGGGGCTATCCTTGCCGACGTTGCGCTCGAACACCTCGCCATAATTGCCGACGAGCTTGATGATGTTGTAGGCCCAAGCGGCGTCGAGGCCCATGCCCTCGCCGAAGTTTCCGTCGACGCCGAGGAGACGCTTGATCTCCGGGTTGTCGGACTTCTTCATGTCGTCGACGTTCTTCGACGTGATGCCGAACTCTTCGGCATCGAGCATCGCATAGTGCGTCCACTTGATGATGTTGAGCCACTTGTCGTCGCCCTGGCGGACGGCCGGCGAGAGCGGCTCCTTGGAGATGATCTCCGGCAGAACGATGTGGTCGTCGGGATTGGCGAACTTCAGGCGCTCGGCATAGAGGCCGGAGGCGTCGGTGGTGAGCGCGTCGCAGCGGCCGGAATCGTAGGCCTTGTTCACGTCGTCGTTGTTCTCGAACACGACGGGGTTGAACTGCATGTTGTGCGAGCGGAAGTAGTCGGAAAGGTTGAGCTCGGTCGTGGTGCCCTGCTGCACGCAGATCGAGGCGCCCGAGAGCTGCAGCACCGACGAGATGCCGAGCGACTTCTTCACGATGAAGCCCTGGCCGTCATAATAGGTGACGACGCCGAAGATCAGGCCCATCTGGGTGTCGCGGCTCGACGTCCAGGTGGTGTTGCGGGCGAGCACGTCCACCGTACCGGACTGCACAGCCGTGAAGCGCTCCTTGGCGTTGAGCGGCGTGAACTTCACCTTGCTCGGGTCGGCGAAGATCGCCGACGCCACCGCGCGGCAGAAATCGACGTCGAAGCCCTTCCATTCGCCTTTGTCGTCCGGTCCGCCGAAGCCGGGCAAGCCCGGGTTCACGCCGCATTGCAGAAATCCGCGGGCTTTCACATCGCTCAGCGTGTCGGCATTGGCGACGGTCGCGGTCAAGGCCAGCGCCGCGCCGATCACCGCAGGCAGGAGGTTGAATTTCATGGTCGAACCGTTCCCACGTTGGTTTTGACATTTGGTTTGGTCGGTCGGCCCCGCTTCCGCCCAAAACACGGGCAAAACAGAACCGGACCTTCGCAGGGCGCCGCCTTTCGAAGCAGCGTCGGCCGCAATCCGCACCGCGGATCCCGGTTGAACCGGCATGCAACCCGACGCCTTCCCTTCGGCCAGACGAACCTGACCGCAGACTTAGCAAGAACTGCGCCGCCCCCGTCAGACCATCGAAGGGCATTAGCCGGAAGCGGTCAAGCCCACCCGGCGCAACGTGTGATCGTCAACGACCGAACCGGACAATCGGCTCGGATCGACGAACCGACCGCCTTGGTCTAAGGAGGGACCGCCGCCGCAATGGCGCCGAGCCCCCGCCCACGATCGAAGACACCATGAGCAACGACGAAAAAGCCCCGGAATCCGCCCGCAATGCCATCGCAGACGCGGCGCTTCAGCCCGCGACCCGACTCGTGCACGGCGGCTACGACGGCAAGACGTGGCACGGCTTCGTGAACCCTCCGGTCGTGCATGCCTCCACGGTGTTGTTCGAAAGCGCGGACGCACATTTCCACAACCGGGCGCGCTACACCTACGGCCGGCAGGCCACGCCGACGACCGAGGCACTCCAGGACGCGGTCAGCGAACTCGAGGGCGCGGCCGGCACCAAGCTCGCCCCGTCGGGCCTCGGCGCCGTCACGCTCGCCCTCCTGTCGTGCCTGTCGGCCGGCGACCATCTCCTGATGGTCGATACCACCTACGGCCCGACCCGCCATTTCTGCGACACCCTGCTCGCCCGGCTCGGCGTCGAGACGACCTATTACGATCCGCATGTCGGCGCCGGGATCGCCGCTCTGATGCGGCCGAACACCAAGGCGGTGTTCCTCGAGGCACCGGGCACGGCGACCTTCGAGATGCAGGACATCCCGGCCATCGTCGCGGTGGCGCGGGCGCACGGCGCGACCGTCCTGATGGACAACACCTGGGCGACGCCGCTTTATTTCAAGCCGCTCGCCTTCGGCGTCGATCTCTCGATCCAGGCGGCGACGAAATATTTCTGCGGCCATTCCGACGTGCTGCTCGGCACCGTCGCGGCGTCCGAACGCGCCCTCCCGGCGCTCGCCGCCACCCATCGCCAGCTCGGCCTGCACACCGCGCCGGACGACGTCTATCAGATCTATCGGGGCCTGAAGACGCTCGAGGTTCGCCTCGCCCGCCACCACGTGAACGGCGTCGCGGTCGCCGAATGGCTCCTGAGCCGGCCGGAGGTGACGCGCGTGCGCCACCCGGCGCTGCCCTCCGATCCCGGCCATGCGCTCTGGAAGCGCGACTTCTCGGGCGCGTCGGGGCTGTTCGCGTTCGATCTCGCCCCTGTCTCGGAGACGGCGCTCGCCGCCTTCTTCGACACGCTGACGCTGTTCGGGATGGGCTATTCCTGGGGTGGCTACGAGAGCCTCGCGATCCGGGCGCGGCCGGATCTCGCGCGCACCGCGGTGCCGTGGACCGAGGCGGGACCGGTGGTCCGCCTCCACATCGGCCTCGAGGACCCGCGCGATCTCACCGCCGACCTCGCCCGCGGCTTCGCCGCGATGGCCGCCGCCTGATCGGACCCCCCTTCTCTCCGCAAGCGGGGAGAAGGGGCCCGAAAGGGCGGATGAGGCGGATAGAAGGCTTATATTTCAGCCACTTAGCTACAGCCGGAGAGGACCCGGAGCGCCCCTCATCCGGCCCTGCCGGGCCAGCTTCTCCCCCAAAGCGGGGAGAAGGGATGCGGGGAGAGGCTCGATAGGCCTTACTTTATCGACCGGCCTCACTCGACCTTGGCGAGCGCCGACCGGCGCTCGTTGAAGATGAGCCAGAGGTTGCGCGCATAGATCAGCAGACCCGCGGCCTGACCGGCGATGAACACCGGATCGTGGCGCGAGACGGCGTAGACGAGCAGCAGCGCGCCGCCGATCACCGAGAAGAACCAGAACGTCACGGGCACCACCGAGCGTCCGGCCCGCTCGCTCGCCAGCCATTGCACCAGGAAGCGCATGGTGAACAGCGCCTGGGCGGCGAAGCCGACGACGACCCAACCGTCGAACTGCAGCACGAAGACGGAGTGGAGCCAGCCGACGATGCCATGGAAACTCATGGGTGCGATCTTTCCGTGAGATGGGAAGCCCCGGCCGCGCCATGCGGCATACGCTCGGTCGCGACCGGCCGGCGGCGCAGGCGGCTGCGCAGCCACCACACACCGAGAAGGTCGACGCCCGCCACCATGGCGCGGTCGAAGATGCCGTATTTGGAGGTGCCGTGGCGGCGCGGCCGATCGACCACGTCGACCTGGCGGATGCCGAAGCCCTCGCGCAGCACCAAAGCCGGCAGGAAGCGGTGCCAGCCGTCGAAATAAGGCAGCTTGAGGAACACCTCGCGGCGGATCGCCTTGAGGCCGCAGCCGGTGTCGCGGCTGCGATCGTCGAGCATCGCCCGGCGCAGGCGGTTCGCGGCCCGGGAGGCGATGCGCTTGCCGAATGAGGCCTTGCGGCCGAGCCGCTCGCCGGCGGCGATGGCGACGCCCGGCCCGCCGGCGGCGAGCGCATCGAGCAGCGCTGGGATGTAGCGGGGATCGTTCTGGCCGTCGCCGTCGATGGTGACGACGATCTCGCCGCGCGCCGCGAGGAGGCCGGTGCGCACCGCGGCGCTCTGGCCGCAGGACGCGGCGTGGCTGATGAGGCGCGCCCACGGATGACGGCGGGCGATCTCGAGCACCGCGGCGGCGGTGCCATCGGTCGATCCGTCGTCGACCACGATCACCTCGAACGCGCGATCGATCAGCGCGTCCTCGATTTCCTGCAAGAGGAAGGGAAGGTTTTCCGCTTCGTCCTTGGCGGGCAGCACAACCGATATCGCGAGTGTCACGTCCGCCCTCATTGCGCAGCCCTCACATAAAGCCCGAGATCGAGCTTGCGGCCGCCATTGATGTTGATGCCGCCTTCGCGGCCCTTGAGCGCCACCGGTACGTGCTCCTCGGCGGTCTCTTCCTTGAAGACCTGCTCGAAGCGACGATCGACGGCCGCCACCACGCAGCCACCCGCCTTGAGGATGTCGACGGCGGCGGCGGGATCGACGAGCCGGGTTCCGGTGCCGGCGAGAAAGACGAGGCTCGGCTCGTTGAAGCCGACCGAGGCGATGGTCGGATCGGGACAGCCGGCGACGCTGCGGGCCGCCTCCACGAGCCGCGGCGAGATCCAGACCGGCCGGAGGTTCGGCAGCACGAAGGCCCAGAGCCCGGCGAGCACGAAGAGCGCGGACAGCGCCGCGAGAGGAACGGCGGCTCGAAGATCGTTCAAGCGCCGGCGGCCGAGCCGGATCGCGGCGAACACCCCGGCGACCGCGCCGGCGACGACCAGCACGGCCCCGAGCGGGTTCGGATAATCGCCGAGCGAGAAGGGCAGCACGATCGTGGCGACGGCGAGGAGGACGGGCACCAGCGCCATCAGGATCGCCGCGGCGATGCGCAGTGCGAGGCTCGCCCCCGACCGCTCGGTCGTCAGCGCGGCGACGGTCGCGAGCGCCACCGCCGGCATCAGCGGCAGCACATAATGGGGCAGTTTGGTCGAGACGGCCTCGAACACGATCCACGATGGCACCGCCCAGCACAGCGCGAAGCGGATCGCCTCGGTGCGCCGGAGCCGCCAGATGGCAGGGGCCGCGGCGACGGTGAAGGGCGGCAGCGGCCAGAAAGTCGCGAGCGAGACGACGAGGTAGGTGAGCGGCGGGGCCCAGTGCGCCTCCTGCCCCTGGCCCACCTTGCCGAGCATGTCCTTGCCGACGGCCTCGGTGAAGAAGGCGCCCTTGCTCGCGAGCGCGATCGCCACGAACCAGGGCGCGACCACGACGACGAGGAGGATCAGCCCGCTCACCGGTCGAAGCGCCTTGAGCCAGGCGAAGCGGCGCTCGCTCCCGGCGAGCGAAAGCGCGGTCAGGGCGGCGACCATCGGTCCGATCGGTCCTTTGACGAGGACACCGAGCGCGAGCGCCAGCCAGAAGATGAGGGGGAGCGCGAGGCCGACCGGTTCGCCCCGACGGGCCGCGCGCCAGATATAGGCGAGCGCGCCCTGGGCAGCCATGATGGTGCCGAAAAGGACGGCGTCCGTCTTGCCGAGATGGGCCTCGACGCCGAGCAGGATGGTGAGCGCCGCGACGCCGGCCGTGAGCAGCGCCGGTTCCGCCGGCAGGAACGCCCGCGCCATCCAGAACACGAGCAGCACGCCGGCGAGGGCGCCGAGCAGCGAGGGGATGCGGTAGACCCAGATCGGCGCGTCGGCCCCGAAGCCGGTCGCCTTTACCGCCGCGGCCTGGAGCCAGTAGATGCCGATCGGCTTCTTGTAGCGCGGCACGTCCTGGAAGCGGATGTCGACATAATTGCCGCTCTCGACCATCTGCTTGGTCGCCTGGGTGAAGCGCGGCTCGTCACGGTCGAGCGGCGGCAAGCTGTGCTGGCCCGGCAGGAACACCGCGAGCGTCAACAGAATGAGGCCGACGAACCCGACCACGACACGCGCGATCGCGATCGGCCGCGGACGCCCGCCGCTGCCGGCCGATTCCGCCTCGCTCGGCGCTCCGGTTTGAGTCACTCGCCTTCGCTCCCGCTGCGCCCGCGTTCCCCGCGGGCGCAATCGACGTGCCGACGCACGCCGAGACCGTACCCTGACCGCTCATCCCCGGAGACGGATCACCGCGGACCACATCGGCCGCGGTGCTCTTCAACACCGGCTTCGAGGTCGCATGAGAGGAGACCTGACGGACGGCGCGCCTGCGTGATAGCGGTGAAGTCCCGTCCGCGTCAATCGACCGGCCGCCCCCGATCCCGCCTGAAAAAGCCCTGGAAGAGCGCCCAATGATCCTGATCGCACAGCTGACCGATCTGCACCTGCGGCCGCGTGGCCTCCCCGCGCTCCGGGTCGTCGAGACGGCGACGATGGTGCGACGGGCGGTTGCACGCGTGCTCGCGCTCGACCCGCGCCCCGACGCGGTCGTGATCACGGGCGACATCGCCGACACGCCGGACCCGCGCGAATACGAACTCGCCCGCGATCTGCTGTCCCCGCTTCCCATGCCGGTCTATGCGGTGCCCGGCAATCACGACAGTTCCGAGGCGCTGAGGACCGCCTTCGCCGATGCCGCCTGGGCGCACCAATCGGCGGCAGGCTCGCTGCAATTCGCCGTCGATGTCGGCCCGGTGCGGCTCGTCGGTCTCGACACCAACGTTCCCGACGAGACCCACGGCTTCCTCGGCGCGGAGCGGCTCGACTTCGCCCGCAACGCCCTCGCCGCCGCGCCCGACCGGCCGACGCTGATGGCGCTGCACCATCCGCCGATCCCGTCGGGCATGAAGGACATGGATGCGATCGGGCTCAGGGATGCCGACGCGCTGGCGGCTCTGGTGCGGGCCAACCCGCAGGTCGGCCTCGTCGTCGCGGGCCACGTCCACCGTCCCTATGTGGCGCCGTTCGGCGGCGCCGTCGGGATCGTCGCGCCGAGCGTCTGCCACCAGACGGTGCTCAACCTGTCGGGCCGCGGCAAGCCGCTGTTCGCCTTCGAGCCGCCGGCTTTCCTGCTCCACGCCTGGAGCGCGGAGACGGGGTTCATCTCGCACACGATCTATGTCGAGGATGCGGCCGGCCCGTACGACTACAGCCGCGCGTCCGGCGTGCTCTGGCCGGACTGACCGGCCTCAACCGGCGGAGAGCACCAGACCTTCGCGGGCGACCACCGCGCCTGGATAGGCGTCCGCGGCCGCGGCGGCGATCTCGTCGAGCGCATCGTCCGAACGGGTCGGGTCGTGGTGGAAGATCACCGGCGTGCGCACGCCGGCCCGCCTGGCGAGAGCGGTCGCCTCCTCCCAGGTCGAATGGCCCCAGCCCGCATAGCGGGGATAATCGAGCGCCGTATACATCGCGTCGTAGATCATGATGTCGGCACCCGCGACGAAGGCGGCGACGTCGGCATCGATCTCCGGATTGCCGTGCTCGTGGTCGGTGATGACGCAGAGCGAGTGCCCGGCATGGCGGAAGCGGTAGCCTGTCGCCCCGCCCGGATGGTTGAGGCGGACGGTGTCGACCTCGATCCCGCCTTGGAGAATGATGGTCCGCCCTGCATCGAACGCGCGGAACTGGCAAGCGCGCAGCGCGGATGTCGGCAGCGGAAAGATCGGCGGCGACATCAGCCGGGCGAGCACCTCCTGGTGCTCCTGGGCATCCCGCAGATGGCCGGCCCAGAGCTTGATGTTGCAGGCGGCATTGTAGGCCGGCTTGAAGAACGGCAGGCCGCAGATGTGGTCGAGGTGGGAGTGGGTGAACAGGATGTCGAGCGGTCCGGGCGGCTCGCCGAGCATTTTGAGGCCGAGGCGCCGGGCACCGGAGCCGCAATCGACGACGACCCGCTGGCCGTCCACGAGAATCTCGAGGCATGGCGTGTCGCCGCCATAGCGCAGCGTCGACGGGCCCGGCGTTGGCAGCGAGCCGCGCACGCCCCAGAAGCGTACGGCCAGCGGCCCGACCGGCACTTCGAGATCGGAACTCACGAGGGTGCCCGTCCTTGTGCCACGGCGCTCGTCGAGGCGAGATCGCGCGTCGTCCGCTCCAGGCGCTGCGCCAGCACCCGCATCACTTCGAGGGACATTTCGGGGAAGCGGGCGAGCAGCTTGAGAAAATTGTCCTTGGAGATCGACAGGGCGCTGAGCTCCGTCGAGGCGACCACCGACGCGGTCCGCGGCACGTCGATCAGGATGGCGATCTCGCCGACGACGTCATGCTGGCGCACCCGCGCAACCGTCTGGGGACCCTGGGGCGTCTCGACGACGACGTCCGCCTCGCCGGTGAGGATGATGTAGGCGTTGTCGCCGCGCTCGCCCTGCTCGCACAGCCGTTCGCCGGGGCGGAAGCTCATCAATTCGCTGATGAAGGCGAGCAGACGCAGCTTGGCGGGATCGATGCCGCGGAACAGCGGCACGCGTTTGAGCGCGTCGACCTCGAGTTCCAGGGTCACGCTCCGGCCTCCCCGAATTCGACCGACGCCTCTTCCACGGCGGGCATGCCGGACGCCTCGTTCGAGGCGCTCTTGAAGACGTCGGCGTACGCGCCCTCGGTCACCAGGCGACCGTCCCGCATCACAAAGTACCTGTCCAGTCCGACATCGCTGCCGATGTGGGAGGTTCCAAGAACGAGCGTGCGACCTTCGCAACGCTCACGCACAAAGGCAAGAACTTGCGGATCGTCGTCGACGAGATCGTCGAGAATGACGATCGGCGCGGTCTTCATCAGCACGCGCGCGAGGCCGAGCTTGCGGCGCTGGCTTCCCGTCAACCGGGAGCCGGCGACGCCGACCTGGAAATCGAGCGCCGCACGCGCGACCGCCATGCGCAGACCGAGGTCGGCGACGGTCTCGCGCAGGAAGAGGTCGGTCCGCTCGCGGGCGCCGCGGCGATCGACGCGGATCTTGCCGAACAGGAGATTGTCCTCGATCGACAGCGACGCGATGTAGGTGTCCGAGTCGAACGGAACATAACGGCCGTTCGCCCGCCCGAGCACGGTCTCGCGGAACACGGTGCGGCCCATCACGATCTTGCGGCGCAGCTCCTCCGAAATTCCGGCGATGCGGTGCCGCGCCGGAACCACCCGGAAGGCGAGGCCGACGAGATCGACCCGGTCCGCCGCCGACAGCGACTTCGCCCCGCTCGCGCGCACCTTCTTCACCCGCGCCTCGTAGGCCGGCAATTCGTCTGCGCTGAGGAACGAGTAAGCCCCCACGAAATCGTCGTCGCCGCGCATGGTCGAGAACAGCTCGATCATGGTTTCGGCGACGGCGACGCCGAGATTGATCAGGTCCTCGGTCAACCCGGCATCGTCCAGGAACCGCATGATCATGGGATCCTGCGGGATCGCGCCGACCGGCGTGTTCGCATCCGCCGGCAGCGCGAACAGCACGTTCTCGGCGACGGTGGCGCTGCGGTTTGTCTTCTCCGGGTCCCACAGCTCGACGAGATCGGACACCTCCGCGCTGTGTTCGATGCGGTCGCGCAAGGCCCGCCGCGCCGCGATGACCATCCCGACGAGGTCGGGCCAGTCCTCCGGGCGGATGCGGGCCTGCAGACCGACCCGGTAGAGGTCTTCACGCAATCCGACCGACTCGAGGAGCGCGATCATCGCATCCTCGAGCTCGTCCGGGTCTTCGAGCCCGGCCCGTCGGACGTCGTCCCAGGGCGCATCGAATTCATAAAGGGTGCTCTCGGTCGCGGCCGCTTCGTTCTGCCGCCTCCGCAATTCCGACGCCTCCATCCGCGGCGGTCCGACAGGTCGATGCCGGAGCCCGTACAGCACGTTGGTGCGGATGGTGTCGTTGAAGATGTAGGGACTCGACGACGCATAACCAATGGTGACGCCGAGAACCGTCTCCGGCAGGCCGTCGAGGGTGCGCCCGCCGACCTCGACGCGGCCGCTCGACGGCGGAATGAGGCCGGCGAGCATCTGCAGCGCTTCGGTGCGCCCGCTGGAATCGTCGCCGACCAGGGCGACATGCCGGCCCGCGGGGATGGCGAGCGAGACGTCGCGGACCTCGGGGTTCTGTACCGTCGAGCCGCCGGTCGCATTGACGAGGGCGAGATCGCCTTGCAACGGAACCGCCTCGGCCTCGTCGTCGTTGTGCTGGAGCATGCGCTCGGTCGGGTAGATTTCCGGCGGGTCGAAGTTCTCGACGATGGTCTCGTACTTCACCGAGACGTTCGCCAGGTCCTGATAATAGGTCAAAAGTTCGTTCCACGGTGAGGCGAGGTCCTTGTAGGCGGTGAGGACCGCGACCAGCGCGCCGAACGAAATCTGCCCCTTGAGAACGAGATAACCGCCGATCAGATAGAAGAAGAACGGCGGCAATTGGTTCATGAAATTGTTCACGAACTTTATGAGGTATTTCCGCTTATAGATTTCGAAGCGGATCAGATAATTCTCGTAGAGACGATCCGAGATGTTGGCGAGATGCCAGGCGCTGGTGCCGTGGGCGTGCATCTCGATGGCGCCGGAGACGCTCTCGCCGATGCGGTCGGAGATGCGGCGGACGTTCTTGATGCGCTCGCGGGAGAGATAGATCACCCGCTTCTGCAGGCGCGGAATGACCACCGCCTGGATCGGATAGAGCGAGATCGAGGCGAGCCCGAGCCACGGATCCTGCATGAAGATGAAGAAGATGTAGACGAGGAGCGTGCCGCCCTGAAAGGCCGGCTGGGCCACCGAATCGCCGATGAAGGTGCCGAGATCCTCGACCTCGGCGGTGATCATCGGAATCAGTTCGCCGCTCGAGACGCGGCGGAAATGGGTCGGGCGGAAGCGCAGAACCTGACTGTAGAGCTGGTAGCGCAGGCGCCTGAGCATCCGCTCGCCGACGATGCCCTTGTAGACGTTGAGGACATATTTGACGCCGTTGTTGGCCACCACGAGCGCCAGGAAGGCCATACAGAGCACGAAGAGATAGGGGAGCTGGTCCAGCTCGAAGCCGAACAGGTGCCGCGGAAAATGCTTGCCCTGCAGCGCGTCGTTGACGATTCGCTTCGGCAGATCGAGCGACATGTAGACGAGCGGAAAGGACATCACCGTGATCGCCACGATGACGATCTGCTGCCGCGCGCTGTACCGCCAGATGAAACCGAACAGCGTCTTCTTCATACGTCCCTCGACAGACGGCCGGGCGGTGGCGGTGTCCCGCCCCTCGCCCAACAACTAGCGCGCAGGAACAGGATTGTCGTGCGCTTCGTTGATGACGGTCTGGATCGCGGCGCGCGTATCTGCTTTGTGGGACGGACTTTACGGTCCTCCGACCGCCGGTTAGGGTCGTTCGGGGTTGGGCGCAAAGCCCGAGGCCCGTCAGGTGGTCGCTGGATGCCCGACGGTTCTATGAGAGGTGTTCGGCACGGTCCGCTGGGGCGGCGCGCCGCGGCATCGTCAGCAAAGCGAGTGCGGAGCGTGCGGGCTCCCGGATGGCTTCATCCGGCGATCACGTGCTTCGGTGAAGTGGGAGCGATCGCTGGATGTCGGCCTCCGCGGCGAAGATCCTGATGTACAGCCACGATTCGTTCGGGCTCGGCCACCTGCGCCGCTGCCGGGCGATCGCGCATTCGCTCGTCGGGCACATCTCCGATCTGTCGATCCTGATCCTGTCGGGGTCGCCCATCATCGGCAGCTTCGATTTCCGCAGCCGGGTCGATTTCGTCCGCATCCCCGGCGTCATCAAGCTGCGCAACGGCGAGTACACCTCGCTCAGCCTGCATATCGACATCGAGGAGACGCTCGAGATCCGCGCCTCGATCATCGAGCACACCGCCAAGGTGTTCCGGCCCGACATCATCGTCGTCGACAAGGAGCCGCTCGGCCTGCGCGGCGAGGTCCGCCGCACACTGGAGGCCTTCGCCGGCACCAGCACCCGCACCGTGCTCGGTCTGCGCGACGTCATGGACGATCCGGAAGCGCTGACCGGCGAATGGGAGCGCAAGGGCGTCGCCGAGGCACTCGACACGCTGTACGACGAGATCTGGGTCTACGGGCTGCAATCGATCCACGATCCGCTCGAAGGCGTCGGCGTCTCGGACGCGGCGCGCGCGAAGGCCCGTTTCACGGGATATCTGCGCCGTGATCTGCCGGCCGCCGCACAAGCGGCGCCGTTCCGCTCGCCGTTCGGCGACGAGCCCTACATCCTCGTCAGCCCCGGCGGCGGCGGCGACGGCACCGAGCTCGTCGATTGGGTGATGCGCGCCTACGAGACCCACGCCCGGCCGCTGTTTCCGGCGGTGATCGTGCTCGGGCCGTTCATGGAGGCCGAGCACCAGCAGGATTTCCTCGCCCGCGCCGAGAAGCTGCGCGACGTCCACGTCATCACCTTCACCCCGCAGATCGAATCGATCATGACGCAGGCGACGGCGATCGTCGGCATGGGCGGCTACAACGTGTTCTGCGAGATGCTGTCGTTCGACAAGCCGACCCTCCTCGTTCCGCGCGTGGTGCCGCGCCGCGAGCAGGCGATCCGGGCCGCCCGCGCCGAGGAGGTCGGCCTCATCCGCGTGCTGCCGATCGACCATTATCCCGATGTCGGGCTGATGACCGAGGCACTCGCCAAACTGCCGCGCCAGGCGCCGCCCTCGCGCGCCGGCATCCCGAATCTGCTCGACGGCCTCGACGTCATCAACGATCACGTCGCCGGCGTGCTGTCGCGGCGTCCCGCCGTGCGCCGCCTCGCCGCCGTCGGGCGCTGACGAGACCCGCTCGATGTCGCGCATTGCCGTCGTCCTCAAAGGCTATCCGCGGCTGTCGGAGACCTTTATCGCCCAGGAAATCCGTGGCCTCGAACAGCGCGGCCTCGAGGTGCTCATCGTCTCGCTGCGGCATCCGACCGATCCGGCGATCCACGCCGTGCACCGGGAGATCCGCGCCGAAATCCTCTATCTGCCGGAATATCTGAAGGACGATCCGGCGCGGGTCGCGGCGGGCCGCGCCTTTGCCGAGGCACTGCCGACCTATCCGGCGCTGCGCGAGGCCTTCGCGCGCGACCTCGCCCGCGACCAGACGGTCAGCCGCTGGCGCCGGCTCGGCCAGGCCTGCGTGCTCGCCCGCGAGCTTCCGGCCGATATCGACGAGCTCTATGTCCACTTCCTCCACACGCCGGCCTCCGTCGCCCGCTATGCGGCGATGCTGCGCGGCCTGCCGTGGGCGTTCTCGGCGCATGCCAAGGACATCTGGACCTCCCCGCAATGGGAGCTCTCGGAGAAGATCGACGCGTCCGATTGGGGCACCACCTGCACCGGAGCGAACGCCGCCTATCTGCGCTCCCTCGCCGCCGACCCGAAGAAGGTCGAGCTGGTCTATCACGGCCTCGATTTCAGCCGCCTGCCCGCGCCGCCGGACCGGTCGGGGCGCACGGGGCCGGTGACCATCCTCTGCGTCGGCCGCGCGGTCGAGAAGAAGGGCATCGACGATGCGTTGCGCGCCCTCGCGCGGCTGCCGGGGAGCCTCGATTGGCGGTTCGAACACATCGGCGGCGGCAGCCTGACGAAGCGCCTCAAGACACTCGCCGAGCGTCTCGGCATCGCCGACCGCGTCGTCTGGCGCGGCGCGCTGTCCCAGAGCGAGGTGCTCGAGGCCTACCGCGCCGCCGACATCTTCGTGCTCGCGAGCCGCATCACCCGCAACGGCGACCGTGACGGCCTGCCGAACGTGCTGATGGAGGCCCAGGCCCAGGGGCTCGCCTGCCTCTCGACCCGGGTGTCCGCCGTGCCCGAAGTCATCGACGACGGCGAGACCGGCCTTCTCGTCGAGCAGCGCGCGCCGGACGCGCTCGCCGCCGCCCTCGCCCGACTGATCGAAGATGCCGCGCTACGCGAGCGGCTCGGCCGCACCGCGGCGGAGCGGGTGCGCGCCCGCTTCTCGACCGATCCGGGTCTCGACCGCATCGCCGCCCTGCTGACGCGCCGGCGCGCCGCGGCGGCGGCCTGAAGCTCCGAGCGATGCGGATCGCCCTCCACACGCCGATGAAGGCGTTCGAGAGCCCGGTGCCCTCCGGCGACCGGCAGTTCGCCAAACTGATCCGCCGCGCCCTCGAACTCGAGGGCCACACGCTGGCTGTCCCGACCGGGTTCACCACGTGGGCCGCCGCGCCCGAGGGCGACGGCGCGCTGTTCGCGGCGGCTGGGGCCGAGGCGGAGCGCATCGGCGCGCTCTTCGCGGCCGACGGCGCACCCGACCTCTGGCTCACCTACCACAATTACCACAAGGCGCCGGACCTCCTCGGGCCGCACCTCTCGTCGCGGTTCGGCATTCCCTATGCGATCATCGAGGCGAGCCGGGCCCGATCGCGGGCGGAGGGCCCGTGGGCCGCGCGCTTCGCCGCCGCCGACTTTGCGCTGCGCGCCGCCCATGCCGTGGCCGCCGTTCACGAGGGCGACCGCATCGGGCTCGCCGCGATCGTGCCGGCGAGCCGGCTCCACCTTTTCCCGCCCTTCATCGACGCGACGCCGTTCCGGGCGGCGGCCTCGACCAGGGCGTCCGCTTCGCCCGACGGCGTGCCGCGCCTCCTCGCCGTCGGCATGATGCGGCCGGGCGACAAGGCCAACTCCTACCGCGTGCTCGCCGAGGCGCTGGCGCGGATCGCCGATCGGCCGTGGACACTCACCATCGTCGGGGATGGGCCGGCACGCGGCGAGATCGCGGCGCGGTTCGATCCGGCCCGGACGACCTTCGCCGGCGCGGTCGCGCCCGAGGCGCTGCCGGACTTCTACGCGGCGGCCGACCTGCTCGTCTGGCCGGCGATCGGCGAGGCGTTCGGGATGGTCTTCCTCGAAGCCCAGGCGGCGGGGCTCGCCGTGATCGGCGGTGCGCGGCCGGGCGTCGCGGCCATCGTTCGTGACGGCGAGACCGGCTTCCTCGCTCCCGAAGGCAACGCCGCGGCCTTCGCCACGGCCATCGTGGGGCTCGCGAGCGCGCTCGAGGCCCGGATTCGGATGGGCCGCGCCGCCGCGGACCACATCGCCCGCGATCATGATCTTTCCGCCGGGCGGGCCCGCCTGACATCGCTGATCGCGGCGGCTGTCGCCGTCCGCGCCGATCTCCCCTCTCCCGCCGAAAGAACAGCGCCATGCGCGCCCTGATCCACGTCCAGCACCTTCTCGGCACCGGCCACGCGGTGCGCGCCGTCGCCATCGGCCGCGCCCTCGCCGCCCGGGGTGTCGCGGTGACGCTCGCGACCGGCAACCGCCTGCCGCCGACGCTTGCGACCCACGGCCTCGACATCGCCCCTCTGCCCCTCGCCCGGGCGGCGGACGCGACGTTCAAGGTGATCCTCGACGAGAGCGGCAAGCCGATCGACGAGGCCTGGAAGGCGTCGCGGCGCGATGCGCTCCTCGCGGTCGCCGCGGCGGTCCGGCCCGATATCCTGATCACCGAGACCTTTCCGTTCGGCCGCCGGCCGTTCGCCTTCGAACTGCGCCCCCTGATCGAGATGGCGCGCACGGACCGCTGCCGGCTCGTCGCCGCCTCGATCCGCGACATCCTGGTGCGCAAGGACGATTTGGCGAAGGAACGCTGGATGGCGGACACCGCCCTCGCCCTGCACGATCTCGTTCTGGTCCACGCCGATCCGGCCTTCGTGCGGCTCGAGGATTCGTTTCCCTTCGCCGAGGCGATCGCCCCGCTCGTGCGCTATACCGGCTTCGTCCACGCGCCGAGCGCGGTTGCCCCGCCGCCTGGCGACGGGATCGACGAGGTGATCGTCTCCTGCGGCGGCGGCCCGGTCGGGACGCGTCTCCTCGAAGCCGCGCTCGGGGCGAAGACCCTCTCCGCGCGCGCCGGCGACGCCATCTGGCGCGTGCTCGTCGGCCGCGAACACGGCGAAGCGGCCCTCGCCGCCCTCGCCGAGCGCGCCCCGCCGGGCCTGATCGTCGAGGCCGCCCGGCCCGATTTCCCGGCTTTGCTCGGTCGTGCCCGCCTCTCCATCAGCCAGGCCGGCTACAACACCGTGCTCGACGTCATCGCCGCCGGCTGCCCGGCGGTGTTCGTGCCCTTCGCCGAGGGCAGCGAGACGGAGCAGGCGCAGAGGGCGGCTTTGATCGCCGCCCGTGGCCGCTGCACCATCGTCGAGGAACAGACGGTCGATGCGGCGAGCCTCGCCGCCGCCTGCGACGACGCCCTCGAACGCCCGCGGCCGACGCCCGTCGCGGTGGCAACGGACGGGGCGGAGCGCAGCGCCGAGATCCTCATCGAGGAAGCGCACCGGAGGTCGATCCGATGAACGTCACCGGTGAACGCGCCCGCGCGACCCCGTTCGGCCGCGCCCTGACGGCGGCGCTCGACGCGATGGCGGACGAGGGGCGGCGGCTCGTCGTCTGGTGGCGCGACGACGACGCGATCGAGCCGACCCCGGCGCTCGAGCGGCTGCTTGCGATCTCCGAACAGCACGGTGTGCCCGTCGGCCTCGCCATCATTCCGGAGGGCGCGACGCCCGGGCTCGCGGAACGGCTCGCGCGGAGCCCGCACGCCTTTGCGATCCAGCACGGCTGGAGCCACCGCAATCACGAGCCCGCCGGCACCCGCGCCGCGGAGCTCGGGGCCGCGCGGCCGGCCGAAATCGTGCTCGCCGAGCTGGCGGCCGGGCGGGAGAAGCTCGCCGGCCTGTTCGGGCCGCGCTTCCTCCCCGTGCTGACCCCGCCGTGGAACCGCATCGCGCCGACGATCGCCGAGCGGCGTCGCGAGATCGGTCTGCCGGTGCTGACGACGTTCGGCCATCGCTCGGTCGGCGACGGCATCGTCGACACCCACCTCGACCCGATCGCGTGGCGGACGAGCCGCTCCTATATCGGCGACGAGAAGGCGGCCACGATCGCCCGGCAGGAGATCGCGGCGCGGCGGGACATCCCCGACGCCCCGTTCGGCCTCCTCACCCATCACCTCGCCCACGAGGAGGCCGTCTGGGCGTTCACCGAGATCGCCGTCGCCGTGCTCGCGGCGCATCCGGCGGTGACGTGGCCGGAGCCGGCGGCCCTGTTCGGGACGCCGGCGGCCGGCTGAGCGGCCTCACTTGTACGGGTCGGCCGCGTCGCGGAGACCGTCGCCGAGGAAGTTGAAGGCGAGCACGACGATGATGACGGGGAGCATCGGCGCCATCAGCCACGGATAGACCGTGACGGCCGTGATGTTCTGCGCCTCGTTGAGGAGGACGCCCCAGCTCACCGCCGGACGGCGCAGGCCGAGGCCGAGGAAGGACAGCGCCGTCTCGCCGAGGATCATGCCGGGGATCGCGAGCGTCGCGCTCGCGATGATGTGGCTCGCAAATCCCGGCAGCAGATGCTTGCCGATGATGCGCGACGGGCTCGCCCCCATCAGCATCGCGGCGCGGGCATAATCCTCCTCACGCAGGGCGAGCAGCTTGGAGCGCACCGCGCGGGCGAGCGAGGGCCAATCGAGCAGGCCGAGGATCACCGTGATGCCGAGATAGATGAAGACGGGGCTCCAGGTCACCGGGAGCGCCGCCGACAGGGCCATCCACAAGGGCAGTTCCGGCAGCGAGCGGAGGATCTCGATGACGCGCTGCACCGTCGCGTCGACCCAGCCACCGAGATAGCCGGCGAGGCCGCCGAGGAGCATGCCGAGCGAGATCGAGATGGCGACGCCGACGAGGCCGACGGTGAGCGAGATGCGCGCGCCGTAGACGATGCCCGAGAACACGTCGCGCCCGAGTCGGTCGGTGCCGAACAGATTCAACGTACCGTTCTCGGCCGGGCAGATGAGATGGAAATCGGCCGGGAACAGGCCCCAGAACAGGTACGCATCGCCGCGGCAGAAGAAGCGCAGCGGCTGCACCGCCCGCTTGTCGACCGTGTATTGCCAGCGCAGTTCCTTGAGATCGACGCTCGCCACCGTGCCGTAGACGAACGGCCCGACGAACTTGCCGTTGTCGAACAGGTGGATCGGCTGCGGCGGCGCATAGAGGTGATAATTGTCGCGATGAGCGACGGGATAGGGCGCGATGACCTCGGCGAACGGCACCGCGAGATAGAACACCAGGAGGATGACGCCCGACCACAGCGCCAGCTTGTGACGGCGGAAGCGCAGCCAGATGATGCGCCACTGGGAGGCTTGATAATAGCGCTCCTGTTCGGCGGAGAGCACCTCCGCTTCGCGCGGATCGAACGGCGTCGGATCGACGAAATGGCGCGCGCGCGGCACGCTCGGGTCCGGCGCGCCGGCCCCTGAGATCACCCCTTGCTCGCTCACTTGCGCGCCCTCCCGCCGAGCCGGATTCGAGGATCGAGGAGACCGAGCAGAAGGTCGGAAATCAGCATTCCGATCAATGTCAGCACCGCGACGAAGAGAAGAATGAAGCCCGCCAGAAACTGATCCTGCGAGCGCAGGCTGTCGAGCAGAACCGGGCCGACGGTCGGCAGGTTCAAGACCACCGACACGATGACGGAGCCGGAGACGAGCGACGGCAGCAGGCTGCCGATGTCGGCGATGAACGGATTGAGCGCCATCCGGAGCGGATATTTGACGAGGAGGCGGCGCTCGCCGAGGCCCTTGGCGCGCCCTGTGACGACATATTGCTTGTGCAGTTCGTCGAGCAGGTTCGCCCTGAGGCGGCGGATCATGCCCGCGGTGCCGCCGATGCCGATCACGATGGTCGGCACCACCAGATGGGCGAGCACCGACATCACCTTGTCCATGCTCCACGGCTGATCGGTGAATTTCGGATCCATCAGGCCGCCGATCGAGAGGCCGAACCAGCGGTTGGCGACGAACAGCATGATGAGGCCGAGCAGGAAATTCGGGATCGCAAGCCCGAGATAGCCGAGCAGCGTGAAGCCGTAATCGCCCCAGCTATATTGCCGGGTCGCCGAATAGATGCCGATCGGGAACGACACGATGTAGACGAAGATGACGGTCGCGAGGTTGAGGAGGATGGTGAGCGGCAGGGCCGTTCCGAGCACCTCGTTGACCGGCCGGTCGTACTCGAACGACCAGCCCCAATTGCCCTGCAACAGCCCGTCGAAACCGTGGGCGCCCGGCCAGGCGCCGACCCAGATCAGGTAGCGCTCGAGGAAGGGGCGATCGAGCGCATATTCGTGGCGCAGGAACTCGACCTTGGCGATCGCCGTCGCCTCGCCCTGCGCCTTGAGCTCGTCGATCTGGTTGGAAAGATAATCCCCGGGGGGAAGCTCGATCACCACGAAGATGAGGAAGCTGATCACGAACAACGTCGGGATCATCGTCAGGAGGCGCTTGGCGATATAAAGCAGCATGGGAGCTCGTCAGTTCCGCGAAGCGGTCTCAGGCGTGTCGAACCAGAACGCATCCATGTGGTAGATGCCGAAATTCGCGCCGGGATCCCAGCCGAACAGGGCCTCTTGGGGAACGTTCACCAGGGAATCGCTGACGACGATCGGCTGTTTGGCCTCGGCGATGAGGCCGATCGTCAGCGTCTGATCGACGTGGGTGTCGAGAATGCTCCGCCACGCCGCCTCGCGCGCCTCGTGGGTGGTGGCGGCGAGCCATTGATCATAGGCGTCGATCAGGGTCTGGACCGGCGGATAATCGATCTTTTCGCCGTTCTCGCCTTCGCTGTCGCGATAGGCGCCCCACGCCATGCCGATCAGGAACGAACTGTCGGAGGGCACCCGCTCGGCCGGGCTCATGCCGGCGGTCGGGATGCCGTCGTCGTAGCCGGAGGAGGCCATCATGACGAGGGTGCCGGCAAGCGCGCGGTTCCAGATGATGTCCCGGTCGGACGGCTTGACGAAGAGGGCAATGCCGATGTCCGCCCAGTTCTCGCCGACGAGTTGGAGGGCGTCGATCACCTCCTGGGACTGGCCGTCCGTCTCGACCACGATTTGGAGCGGCCGCCCATCGGGCATGAGGCGGATGCCGTCGCCGCGCCGCTTCGTCAGCCCCATGTCATCGAGCAGCGTGTTCGCCTGCGCCGGATCGTAGCCCGCCCATTTCGTCAGATAATCCGGCTCGAACAGCCGGCTCTCGGGCAGTACCGCGTTGTTGGAGGGCTTGGCGAGACCGAAATAGAGCACCCGGTTGATCATCTCGCGGTCGATGCCGAGCGAGAGCGCGTGGCGGAACCGCTCGTCGCGCAAGAGCGTGCGCCAGACCGGGTCCTTGCAGGTCAGGTTCGGATAGAGGGCGACCTCGTTGGCCTTGGAGATCGGCCACAGCCGCGTCGAGTAGTGCGAGCGCTCCTCGCCGCGCTTCAGCACCGTGATGTCCGCGAAAGAGAGCCCGCGGGCCTGGAGATCGGTCTCGCCCGCCTGTGCCTGGCTCGGAATGAGCCCGGTGGAGACGACGTTCATCTCGACCTTGTCGATATAGGGCAATTGCTGGCCCTTGGGATCGACCCGGTGGAAATAGGGGTTGCGCACCATGATGACGCGGCGATCCGTCCCCGCCTCCGAGCGGATCCAGGGCTGCAGGGAGGGTTCGGCGGGATTGGAGCCGCCGTACATGTCGTCGTAGCGGTTGTGCAGCGCGGCCCAGCTGCGGACCTTCTTTTTCGCGATCAGCGCCTTGATCTTGTCCGGCTTGCCGTACTTTTCGTGGAACTGCTTCAGATAGTGCGCCGGCCGGTAGATGAACGGATCGGTCGCCGAGGCGAGCGTCGTCAGGAACAGCGGGTTCGGCTTCTTCCAGGTGTAGCGGACGGTGAGCGGGTCGAGGACCTCGAAGGTCGGCGGCTCGCCGTCGACGAGCAGGAACGGCTCGGGCCCGGTCGGCGCGATATCCGGGTTCTGCTGCATGTCCTGCCAATAATAGCGGAAGTCCTCGGCCGTGAAGGGCTTGCCGTCCGACCATTTGTGGCCCGGGCGGATGTGGAAGGTGAAGATGCGGTCTTCGACCACGTCCACGGATTCGAGGATGTCCGGGTGGAGCTTGAGGTCGGGCCCGTAGGCGACGAGCCGGGCGTAGCCCCAAACATTGATGAGGCGGGCATCCTTGACGCGGCTGATGAGGGTGCGCAGGGTCCCGCCGGGCCGGCCGACGCGGTAGCCGAGCGCGTCGAAATCGACGACGAGCGGGTCCTTCGGCAGGCGCTCGGCGAGCGGCGGCAGCGGCGCGGCCGCGTCGGCGGGCGCCGGGGGTGCCGCGGCCGGAGCCGGAGCCGGCGCGGCGGCGGGGGCCGGAGTCGCAGCCGGATCGGGCGTCGCCGCGATCGCGGGAGCGGACGCCGCGACGAGCACAGCGAGGGCGTAGCGGGCAAGGCGCATCAGGCGGGCTCCGCGATCGGCTGAAGGGCCGTCTCGGCCGCGCCGGGCGCGCACACGAAGCGGCCGGGCTTCATCTCGACGAGGGTCGGCGGCGTGCCGGGCACGAGGCGGAAGGGCTCAGGCCAGGCGGCGGGATCGGAGGCGCGGGCGGCGGAGAGGGCCGAAAAATCGAGGCGGTGGTCGAGGCTCGCCTCGGGAACCGCCGTGATCAACGCCTTGGTATAGGGATGGATCGGATCGGCCACGATCTCGTGGGTGGGTCCCACTTCGACGACGCGGCCGCGGCACATCACCACGACGCGCTCGGCCATGTAATCGACGACCGCGAGATTGTGGCTGACGAACACGTAGGTGAGCCCGAGTTCCGCCTGGAGATCTTTGAGCAGGTTGAGGATCTGCGCCTGCACCGAAACGTCGAGGGCGGACACCGGCTCGTCGCACACGATCACGTCCGGCCGCAGCGCGAGGGCGCGCGCGATGCCGATGCGCTGGCGCTGGCCACCGGAGAACGAGTGCGGATAGCGCCGCAGGAAGCGCGGATCGAGGCCGACGAGGCGCATCAGCTCGCGGGCGCGCTCGGCCCGCTCGGCTTCGGTGCCGATCTTGTGGATGACCATCGGCTCACAGAGGATCTCGTTCACCGTCATACGCGGATTGAGCGAGGAGAACGGGTCCTGGAAGATGAGCTGCACCTTGCGGCGATAGGCGAACAATTGCTCGCCCTTGAGCGAGGCGACGTCGATCGGACCGGAACCGTCGTCGAAGCGGATGCAGCCGGAATCGATATCGATCGCCCGCATGATGGCGAGCGCCGTCGTCGTCTTGCCCGAACCGGATTCGCCGACGATGCCGAGACATTCTCCCCGCTCGACGCAGAAATTGATGTCGTCCATGGCCTTCGGTCCGCGGACCTTGGCACTCGTCGGTCCGTAGGACTTACAGACCTTCTCGATCGAGAGCACCGGCCCCTTGGACGAGCCCTGTGGCTTCGCCGCCGCCTTGAGGAAGCCCGAGGCCATCGGTGCGATCGGCCGGATCGGCACCAGCCGCTCGCCCGCCGGCATGTCGAAGCGAGGCACGGCGCGCAGCAGCGCCTTCAGATAATCGTGCTGCGGATCGGCGAAGATGACGTCGGCCGGACCCGATTCCAGGATGCGGCCGTGATAGATCACGACGACGTCGTGGGCGACGTTCGCCACCACGCCGAAATCGTGGGTGATCATCAACACCGCCATCCCGAGCTCGCCCTGCAGCTCCTTGATGAGCTTCAGGATCTCGGCCTGGATGGTGACGTCGAGCGCGGTCGTCGGCTCGTCGGCGACGAGCAGCGCAGGCCGGCAGATCAGCGCCATGGCGATCATGGCGCGCTGGCGAAGGCCGCCGGAGAGTTCGAACGGATAGGTGTCGAGCGCGCGATTCGGATCGGGGAAGTGGACGAGGCGCAGCATGTCGCGCGTGAGATTGCGCGCATCCGCCTTGCCGACGCCGCGATGAAGCCGCGCCGCCTCGCCGATCTGGTCGCCGATGGTGTGGAGCGGCGACAGCGAGGTCATCGGCTCCTGGAACACGATGGCGATGCGGTTGCCGCGGATCGCCCGCATCGCCAGGCTGTCCGAGGCGAGCGCGGCGATGTCGGTTTCGCGGCCGCCGGCCGCCGGATCGCGCAGCAGAATCCGGCCCGAGGTGATCTTCGCCTTCTGCGGCAGGAGGCCCATCACGGCCTGGGAGATCACCGTCTTGCCGGAGCCGGATTCGCCGACGAGCGCGACGGTACGGCCCGCCGGAACCGAGAGCGACGCCCCCTCGACCGCGCGAACTAGGCCTTCGTCGCCCTGGAACGCGACGGTGAGATTCTCGATCGACAGGACGTCCACGCCGCAGCTCCCCTCCCGGACGCAGCCGGAATTCACATGAGCGTTATAACGACTTCTTTGCTCGACTATGACGCGGCGTGACGCCGTTGTGAACGACGATTGCTGGGTCGATTCCGCCCTTCCCCCCGCGCGAGCGGACCACGCGGGACCCAAAGGGTGGAGATTTATGCTCCCGGGCTCACGGCAGCGCGACCCGGCAGACGCCGATCGGCCCGGCCCGCCCCCGCAGTTCGACCGCGCCGATCTCCTCGCAGACGATCTCCGGCGCGGCCGCCGCCACCACATCGCTGATGAGGATGATCACCTCGGCGTTGCAATCGACCACCTTGCCGAGCGATTCGAGGCGCGAGGCGACGTTGACCGGGTCCCCGATCGTGGTGAAGTTCATGCGCTCCTCGGCACCGAGATTGCCGACGATCACCTCCCCTGCATGGACGCCGATCCTGAGCCGCAGCGGCGGCCTGCCGTCGGCGACAGCGCGCCGGTTACCCGCCTTCAAGGCTTCGGCCATCGCCAGGGCGGCGCGGAGGGCGGCCTTCGACACCGGGCACCTCTCATTGTCGATCCACACCGCCATCAGGCCGTCGCCGAGGAACTTGTCGACCATGCCGCCTTCCGCCTCGACGCAGGCGACGAGTTCCGAGAAGTGCTGATTGAGAACGTGCGAAACTTCTTCCGGCCGCATGTGCTCCGACATCGTGGTGAATCCCACGAGGTCGGTGAACAGGATCGCCGCATCGTAACGGCGCGCCCGCGTCGCCTCCTCGAAGCCGTGCTCCATCATCCGCCGGACCAGTTGGCGCGGCACGTAGCGGGAGAACGCCTGCACCGCGTGCAGCATCCCGTTGAAGGCCCGTCCGCTCGCATTGAGCTCGGCGATGCGGCTCGGCGGCACCGGCCGGGCGACGTCGATCTCGAAGCGGGCGATATGGTCGGCCGAAGCGCTCAGGGCGCGCAGCGACCGGGCGATACGGCGCCCGAGGAAGATCGCGAGCCCGACCGCGAGCAAGGTCGCCACGACGCCGCCGATGATCGAGTTGATGAGCCGCGACGCCTCCTGAGAGACCTCCCGGGCCGGAATGTAGATGCCGGCGATCCAGGGCTTTTCGCCGATGCGCGGCACCACCGACGTGACGACGATGTAGTCGTCGCCGGGCGTGTCGACGTCGGCGATCTTGAGCCCGGTCTTGCCGAGGGGGCGGAACTGCACCTGGTTCGGCCCGGGCGCGAGGCGACGCAGAACGGGATCGTCGATGGCCCCGAGCGGCGCAGGGCCGTCCGCCGCCTGCATCGCCGCATTGAGGCCGTTGCGGGCCGCGTCGGAGTGCGCGAACACGCCGCCCGTCTCGCCGAGCATCAGGAAGACCGTAGCGCCGTCCTCATCGGCGATCTCCTCGACGATGCGGTTGAGGCTTTTGGCGGCGACGGCGGCGACGATGTAGCCGTCCGTCCGTCCATTGCGGATCAGCGGGGCCAGGACCGAGACGTAGATATTGTGCTCGTACATCCGGATCGGCCCCCAGACGGAAGCCTCGCCCGCCGGATATTGGCTGAATTCGGGGACCCGATCCGGAGGCACTTCGCTCTTCTCGATCTCGGCGGGGAACCTGCCCTGGGCATCGCGGTAGACCCGGAAAGCAGGGACATCCCCCTTGAACAGCACCATCGCCGACAAGGCCGGGGTGCCGGCGAGCAACCCCCGGAAGATGGAGCGCACCTCCGTCGTGTCGTCGAGCGAGAATCCGTCCTGGGCGTAGATGGCCGCCACGTCCTCAATGCCGGTGCGGACCGGCAGCAGCTTCGCGGTGAGGTCGTCGGAGAGCCCCCGCATGATCAGCTCGGCCTTTTCGCTCAGGAGCGAATAGGTGTTCTGGAAGTTCGAGGACGACGTGATGAGGAGGACGACGGCCAGCGCGGCGGCGACGAGCACGCCGTAACCGCCGCCGACCACCACGGCGATCGGCAGGGCCATGCGCGACGGCCGCCAGAACCGCCGCGGCCGCTCCCCGGTCTCGCGACCGGGAGGCGGAAGTTCCAGCGGCGATGCTTGCGACGCCGCCCCCGCGGACGCCGGGCCCCGGCCAGTCCCACCAGATGTCTGTGTCTCGTCTGCGGACGACACGCGCTCCAGCCTCACCAACCCACCGGCGGCCGGCCGATACGCCGCCGCTCCCCGCTCTCGGCCGCATCCCGCCGCAAAGCCCGCGGTCCGTTCGGCCAAGTGCTGGCAATCGCACGCATCAGTGCCTAAAACATGGCACCTCGCGCCGACCGCCAATCCGTCGGCGCCGCAACGAGGAGTTCGCCATGCAGCGTCACGAGGGTCAAGCCGTCCGTCTCGCCGATTACCGGCCGACGCCGTACGGGATCGAGACCGTTCACCTCGACTTCCGGCTGACGCCGAACGCGACCCTCGTCACCGCCCGCTCCGTCTTCGTCCCCCGGGAAGGCACCCCGCCTGGCGAACGCCTCGTGCTCGCGGGCGACGGCCTGACGCTGCGCGCGGTCGCGCTCGACGGCGAGACGCTCCCAGCCGACCGCTATCTGACGACGCCCGACGAGTTCATCCTGAAGTCGCCGCCGGCCGGCCGCTTCACCCTCGAGATCGCCACCGAGGTCGACCCGGACGCCAATTCGACGCTGATGGGGCTGTACCGCTCGAGCGGCAACTATTGCACCCAGTGCGAGGCCGAGGGCTTCCGCCGCATTACCTATTTCTACGACCGCCCGGACGTGCTCGCGGTCTACACGACGCGGATCGAAGGGCCGAAGGCCTCACTCCCCGTCCTGCTCGCAAACGGCAACCTGATTGAAGCGGGCGACGTCGCCGGCACCGACAACCATTTCGCCGTCTGGCACGACCCGTTCCCGAAGCCGAGCTATCTGTTCGCCATGGTCGCCGGCGATCTCGGCTTGGTGCGCGACAGCTTCGTCACCGCGTCCGGCCGCACCGTCGATCTCAGGATCTATTGCGAGCACGGCAAGGAAGCGCGCTGCGCCTACGCGATGGATTCCCTGAAGCGTTCGATGCGCTGGGACGAAGTGGCGTTCGGCCGTGAATACGACCTCGATATCTTCATGATCGTCGCCGTGTCCGACTTCAACATGGGCGCGATGGAGAACAAGGGGCTCAACGTCTTCAACGACAAATATGTTCTGGCGGCGCCCGAGACCGCGACCGACCAGGATTATATGGGCATTGAGGGCGTCATCGCCCACGAATATTTTCACAACTGGACCGGCAACCGCATCACCTGCCGCGACTGGTTCCAGCTCTGCCTGAAGGAAGGCCTGACCGTCTTCCGCGACCAGGAATTCTCCTCCGACGAGCGCTCCCGGCCGGTGAAGCGCATCGCCGACGTGCGGCTTCTGCGCGCCCAGCAATTCCCCGAGGACGGCGGCCCCCTCGCCCATCCGGTGCGGCCCGACACGTACCGCGAGATCAACAACTTCTACACGGCGACCATCTACGAAAAGGGTGCCGAACTGATCCGCGCATTGAAAGCCCTGATCGGTGCGGAGGCGTTCTGCCGCGGCATGGACCTCTATTTCGAGCGCCATGACGGCGACGCCGCGACGATCGAGGATTTCGTCACCTGCTTCGCCGAGGCGTCGGGCCGCGATCTCGGGCCGTTCCTGCGCTGGTATTCCCAGGCCGGCACGCCGCGCGTGACCGCCCGCACGGCCTACGACGCGACCGCACACACCTTCACGCTCGAGCTCGAGCAGACCTGCCCGCCGACGCCGGGCCAGCCGCTGAAGCAGCCGGTGCCGATCCCGATCCGGTTCGGCCTCGTCGGTCCGGACGGGTCGGACCTCCCTTATGAGCGGGCGACAGGTGCGGCGATCGTCGACGGCGTGATCGATTTCAACGAGGCCCGGCAGCGCATCATCTTCGAAGGCGTGGCGGCGCGCCCCGTTCCCTCGCTCCTGCGCGGCTTCTCCGCCCCAGTGATCCTCGACAGCGACCTGACGGTCGAGGACCGGCTGTTCCTGCTCGCGAACGACCGCGACCCGTTCAACCGCTGGGAGGCGGCGCAGACGCTCGCCGTCGGCTTCCTCAAAGATGCGACCGCCGCCGCGGCCGCCGGCCAGCCAGTCGAGGTCGATGGCGCGTTCGTGCAGGCGCTCGGCCGCCTCGCCATCGACGACAGTCTCGACCGCGCCTTCCGCGCCCTCGCGCTGCAATTGCCGAGCGAGGCCGACATCGCCCGCGAGATCGGCACCGACGTCGATCCCGATGCCATCGCGACCGCCCGCCTCGCCTGGCGGACCACCATCGCGACGAGCCTTCAGGACGCCTTCACCGCGCTCTACCGCTCGCTCTCGACCAACGAGCCGTTCCGCCCGGATGCCGAGGGCGCCGGCCGGCGCGCGCTGCGCAACGTCATGCTCGATTATCTCGCCCTCGCCGAGGGCGGGCCGATCGTCGCCAAGGACCATTATGACGGCGCCGACAACATGACCGACCGGCTCGCCGCGCTCACCGCCCTCGTCTTCACCGGCGCGGATGCGGCGAACGCCGCCCTCGCCGATTTCTACCGGCGCTTCGAGACCGACGCTCTCGTGCTCGACAAATGGTTCGCCGTGCAGGCCGCGGCACCCGGGGCGGACACGCTCGCCAAGGTCAAGGCCCTGACCCATCATCCCGCCTTCTCGCTCTCCAACCCGAACCGGGTCCGCTCCCTCGTCGGCGCGTTCGCCTCGGGCAACCAGGCGCAGTTCAACCGGGCGGACGGCAAGGGCTACGATTTTCTCGCCGACATCGTGCTCGCCCTCGATCCGCGCAACCCGCAGGTCGCCGCCCGCCTCCTCAACGCATTCCGCTCCTGGCGGGCGCTCGAGCCCTCTCGGCGGACCAGGGCGGAGGCCGCCCTGCAACGGGTGGCGGCCACCACGCCGCTGTCGCGCGACGTCTCCGACATCGCAGCGCGCTGTCTCGAATAGGCTTTTCGGCCTCGGTTCAAATGCCGCCCAGTTCGGTAGGGCGGCGTTAACCATTTTTTCCGCATCCTGCCCTGGACAAGCGGATTCGCGTCGATTCAAATGGCGATGATTCGGGCGAATCAAACGCCGGAATCGTCACAGATTCAACGCATTCCGTAGGGATTTTCAGATGATGCGGGCGGAAGCCGCCGCCGCGTCTTCGCGGCGCCGTGCGCCCTGGACGGCGCTGCTAGCATGGAGGCCGAGCATGGTTTTCCGCGCCGTCCCCGCGGCGAAAACCGCCTCCGGCCCGGCGTTCTCCAGCGCCACGAGCCGGGCGGACGCACGCACCGGAGCGACGCCTGTCGCCTTGTCCGGCCATGCCCGCCTGCTCGCCGCCCCGGCCTATGCCCAGCTTGTCGCCAAGGAACCGCTGTTCCGCCGCGCGATCCCGATCCTCACCGTCATATTCATCCTCGTTATCGCCGGCTATCGCTGCGCCGCCTTGGTCACAGCCTACGAACAGGCCGACCGCGGCGCCCGCGACACCCTCTCGCTGCTCGCGATGTCGGCCACCGCGACCCTCGACGACCGGGCCTCGACCATCGACGGCGCGGCCGGAACCTTCGACGCCCCGACGGCCGGCCCCACGACCGTCCGCGCGGCGCCCCAGGGCAAGACCAAGGCCAAGGAGCCCGCGGGCGCCGAAGCCCAGATGACGCAGCCGGCCGCCCCGGTTGCGGCGTCGGCTCAATCGCGCACCGACGAGATCCGTGCCCGCCTCGATCAGGTGCTGCCGAGCCGGGCGACGGCCGACGGCCGCCAAATCCTCGTCACCAACGCCGACGGCACCATCGTCGTCTCCGACCCGGTGCGCAGCGACCTCGAAGGCCGCACTCTCGTCGACGTGCTCGGCGAATCCCAACCGCTGACGACCTTCGGTGCCCGCGCCGGGGTGCTCGAGCTGCCGCTCACCGACGGCACCGAGGCCTTCGCGACGGTGCACCACCTCGCCGACCAGCAGGGCATGGTCGCCGTACTGCAATCGACCGAGTCCGTGTTCGGCGCGTGGCGGCGGGACCTCTCTGCGAACGTGACGCTGTTCGTCTGCACCTCGGGCGTCATCCTCGTGCTCGTCTACGCCTTCTTCGCCCAATCGAACCGCGCCCGCTCCGCAGACACGATCTATGCGGCGACCCAGGTTCGCATCGACACCGCCCTGATGCGCGGCCGCTGCGGCCTGTTCGACTGGGACCTCGCCCGCGGCCGGATGTTCTGGTCGGCGTCGATGTACGACATCCTCGGCATGACGCCGAAGGACGACCTGCTCGGCTTCCGCGAAGTCTCCGCGCTCGTGCACCCGGAAGACGGCGACCTGTTCGCGCTCGCCGACGGGATGCTCGCGAGCGGCGCCGGCACCCTCGACCGCATGCTGCGCATGCGCCATGCCGACGGCCGCTGGATCTGGCTGCGCATCCGCGCCGAGCTCGTCTCCGAGGCCGACAGCGCGACCCCGCACCTCATCGGCATCGGCGTCGACGTCACCGAGCAGCGCGCGCTCGCCGAGCGCTCCGCCACCGCCGACATGCGCCTGCGCGACGCCATCGAGACCATCTCCGAAGCGTTCGTTCTCTGGGACACCGAGAACCGCCTCGTGATGTGCAACTCGAAATATCAGCAGCTCCACAATCTGCCCGACGAGGCGATGGTCGCCGGCACGGCCTACGACGTGGTGATGCGCTCGGCGAGCCAGCCGATCGTGACGACCCACATCCCGGCGGAAGGCCGTCCCGAGGAAGGCGCCCGCTCCTACGAGGCGCAGCTCGGCGACGGACGCTGGCTCCAGATCAACGAGCGGCGCACCAAGGACGGCGGCTTCGTGTCGGTCGGCACCGACATCACCGCGCTCAAGCGTCACGAAGAGCGCCTGATGGACAGCGAGCGGCGCCTGCGCGCCACCGTCGCCGATCTGCGTCAGTCGCGCCAGAAGCTCGAAAGCCAGGCCCGCCAGCTCGTCGAGCTCGCCGAGAAATATGCCGAGGAGAAGACCCGGGCCGAGGAAGCGAACCGCGCCAAGTCGGAATTCCTCGCCAACATCTCCCACGAGCTGCGCACGCCGCTCAACGCCATCATCGGCTTCTCCGAGATCATGACGCAGGGGATGTTCGGCTCGCTCGGCTCCGACAAATATGTCGAGTACTGCCAGGACATCCACCACAGCGGCAATTATCTGCTCGGCGTCATCAACGACATCCTGGACATGTCGCGCATCGAGGCGGGCCAGATCGATCTTTCGGTCGAGGCGGTCGATCTCGAGGAGGTCGTGCACGAGGCGACCCGCATCATGTCGCCGACCGCCTCGGAGAAGGGCATCCTGGTCGCCGCCGGCAACGCCAAGATCCGCATGAACGTCGACCGCCGGGCGATGAAGCAGATCCTGCTCAATCTGCTGTCCAACGCGGTGAAGTTCACGCCCCAGGGCGGCCGCGTCACCGTGCGCGCCCGGGCCGACAGCGACGGCGTCATCGTGGCGGTCGAGGACACCGGCATCGGCATTCCGAAGAAGGAAATCGCCCGCCTCGGCCAGCCCTTCGTCCAGGTCGAGAACCAGTTCACCAAGAGCCACAAGGGCTCCGGCCTCGGCCTCGCGATCGCCCGTTCCCTCGTCACGCTGCACGGCGGACGGATGGAGATCCAGTCCGAAGTCGGCGTCGGCACCGTCGTCACCGTCCACCTGCCGAAGGACCCGCCGCGCCGCGAACAGCAGCAGGCCGCCTGAGACGGGAACAAACCACCGCACGATTAAAATCGCCCTCGGGTTCATTCCCGGGGGCGATTGCGTTTTGGGGAAATGGCAACGTCGAGTGCCGTCCACTGAACGGCAAGGTGCAGCCGAAACTCTCAGCCGCGCGCACCCTCCCCTTCGCCCCGCTTGCGGGGAGAAGGTGCCCCCGAAGGGGGCGGATGAGGGGAAATTCTTCTTAAATCTGAATATGATGCGGTGGTTGCGAGCCCCTCATCCGGCCCTATCGGGCCACCTTCTCCCCATTCCATGGGGAGAAGGAAGCGGCGGCGAGCTCATAGGCAAGCCGCCGCTGGGTCACTATCCAGACGACAGCGTCCGCTCAGCCGCGCGGACGGTAAACGCCGGTCACGGGATCACGCTCGAGGGCGACGGCCTCGGGCTCCTGGCGCACCTTGACCCGGTGCGGGGCGAGGCGTTCCTCGACGCGCTCCATCTCGCGCTTGACGATGCGCCAGCCGATCAGGGCGGCCGCTACGGCGCCGAACAGGACGATCTGAGGCATGGCGCTTCCCTTCGCGGATTCCCTTGGCTCGGACATGGCAGCAATCCTCGCGAGCGATCTGGGCGATCTCAGGGCACGCGGCGGGTGCTTCTCCAACCGCGCAGCGCCGCGCCGGTTCCCGTCAGAGGCCGTAGCGCGACCACAGCGCCCGCTCTTCGAGGACACCGAGAGTTTCACCGACCGCCGCCTCGATGCCAAGCCCCCGCGCCCGGCGCCACGGAAAGCCGCGCTCGCCGGAGATCACCCGGAGCCGCACCGCGTCGCCGAAACGCTCCCGCGCGAGCGTGCGCAGGTCCGACAGGCCGTCGACGAGCCCCAGCGAAAGCCCGGTGCGCCCGGTCCAGAAGAGGCCGGAGAACAGGTCCGGGTCGTCCGACAGGATGGCGCCGCGGCGCTCGCGCACCAGGGCGCGGAAATCCTCGTGAATGTCGGCCTGCAACGTCTTCAGATGGGCGACGTCGTCGGGCTGCTCGGGCCGGAACGGATCGAGGATCGCCTTGCGTGTGCCGGCGGTGTGGACGCGGCGCTCGATGCCGAGCCGGTCGATCAGCCCGACGAAGCCGAAGCCCTGGGAGACGACGCCGATCGAACCGACGACCGAGGACGGATCGGCATAGATCTCGTCGGCCGCGACCGCGATCATGTAGCCACCCGAGGCCGCGACGTCCTCGACGAAGGCGAGAACGGGCTTGCCCTTCTCCTGCGACAGCGCGCGGATGCGGCGATGGATCAGATGGGACTGGACGGGTGAGCCGCCGGGCGAATTGATCAGGATCGCGACCGCCGGGGCCGTCTTGATCGCAAAGGCCCGCTCCAGCGGCCCGGCGACGGAGGCGAGCGAGACGCCCGGCCGCAGCGGTGCGTTGATGCCGATGGCACCCGAGATGCGCACGACGGGCAGCGTGACCGCCTTCGATCCGAACCAGCCGGGAAGAAGGGCGCGCAGGCGGTCGAGCATTGCTGTCTCCTCAAAGGCAGGGCCCCGGGCGCGCGATCCCGTGTCGCACGAGCCCAAGTCGCGTGAGCCCAAGTCGCACGAGCCCAAGTCGCACGAGCCCAAGTCGCATGAGCCCGGAGAGGGGACAGGCCGACGCATCGCCGGCCCATCGGTTCACCGCCAGAGATGGCGTGCCGCCGCGGCCGGAGCAAGCCGGACGGCGGTGGCGGTGTGCGGCACCCGAGGGACGGCGCCGCGCAGCGCGCTCAATGATAGCCCTCGCCGGGCCGGACCTTGCCGCGGAAGGTCCAATAAACGAACGCGGTGTACATGAGGATGAGCGGCAAGAGCGGCACCGCGCCGAGCAGCATGAACATCTGCGAATCGGGGGCGGCAGCCGCGTCCCACACCGTCAGCGTCGGCGGCACGAGATAGGGATAGTTCGAGATCGCGAGCCCAATGAAGCAGAGCAGGAAGAGGCCGACGGACGTCGCGAAGGTGCGCAGGCCGAGCCCGCGGTCGATCGCCCGCCAGCCGATATAGCCGAGCAGCAGCGTGACGAGCGGCACCGGCCACAGCAGGTAGATCATCGGCGCCGAGAACCAGCGGTCGGAAATCCGCGGCACGCCGAGGGCGGTCCAAAGGCTGACGACGACGATGAAGACGAAGAGGCCGACGAAGGCCGGCCGCGCCCAGCGCCGCGCGTGGGAGGCCAGCGCCCCCTCGACCCGCATCATCAGCCAGCCCGAGCCGAGCAGCGCGTAACCGCACACGAGCCCCAGGCCGCAGACGATCGAGAACGGGCTGAGCCAGTTGAACGGGCCGCCGGCGTAGCTGTTGTCGGCGACCACGATGCCGTCGATGACGGTGCCGAGGATGAGACCCTGGCAGAACGCCGCCACCGTCGAGCCGCCGGCGAACGCAATGTCCCACCACCTGTGGTTCGGCTTGGAGACGAAGCGGAATTCGAAGGCCACCCCGCGGAAGGCGAGCGCCAGCAGCATCACGATGACGGGGAGGTAGACCCCCGGCATCAAGATCGCATAGGCCTTCGGGAAGGCGACCCAGAGGCCGCCGCCACCGAGGATCAGCCACGTCTCGTTGCCGTCCCAGAACGGGGCGATCGAGTTCATCATCTGGTCGCGCTCCTCCTCGTCCTTGGTGAACGGGAAGAGGATGCCGACGCCGAGATCGAACCCGTCGAGCAGCACGTAGAGCGCGACCGCCGTTGCGATCAGAAGACCCCAGATGACCGGAAGGTAGAACTCCATGAACAGCATGTGAGGTCACTCCCCGGGGTGCATGGCGGTGCGGCCGGCATCGTGCGCGGCCGAGATGGGGCGGCGCAGACCGTCGTCGCCCTCGCCCTCGTCGGCGTGGCTGACCGAGGCCGGTCCTTTGTTGATCAGCCGGTTGATGTAGTAGATGCCGGCCGAGAACACGATCGCGTAGACGATCACGAAGAGCACGAGAGAGAATACCAGCGAGCCGACCGGAACCGGCGAGATGGCATCGGCGGTGCGCAGAATGCCCGTCGCGATCCACGGCTGACGGCCGATCTCGGTGACGAACCAGCCCGCGATCACCGTGACGAAGCCGATCGGCCACATCAGGCTCACCGCCTTGAGATAGAGCCCGGCCGAGAACAGCCGTCCGCGCGCCCAGAGGATCCCGCCGACGACCACGGTGAGGAGCATCAAGGCCCACAGGCCGACCATGATGCGGAAGCCGAAGAAGGGCGGCAGCAGCGGCGGCCGGTCCTCAGGCGGGAACGTCTTGAGGCCCGGGAACGTGCCGTCCCACGAGCGGGTGACGATCAGGCTGCCGAGGTGGGGAATGGCGATCTGGAAGTCGTTCGTCTCGGTCGCCTCGTTCGGGATCGCGAAGACCACGAGCGGCACGCCGGCGCCGGGCGTCTCCTCGCCGCCCCAGTGGGCTTCGATCGCCGCGAGTTTCGCCGGCTGGTGATCGCGCACGAGCTCACCGGCGGTGTCGCCGACATAGCCCTGGATCGGCACCAGCACGATGAGGAGGCCGAGCGCCATCTTCATCGCCGTCTCCGCCTGGGCGATCGACTGGCCCTTGAGCCACCAGCGCGCGCCGACCGCGAAGACGACGAAGGCCGTGGTGATGAAGGCGCCGAGCACCATGTGGAAATAGCGGATCGGGAAGGTCGGGCTGAAGATGATGTCGAGCCAGTTCGCCGGATAGGCGATGCCGTCACGCATCTCGTGGCCGGTCGGGAACTGCATCCAGCTATTGGCCGACAGGATCCAGAAGGCCGAGATGCAGGTGCCGACCGCCACGATCAGGCAAGCCAGGAAGTGCAGCCAGGGAGGCACCCGGTTCCAGCCGAACAACATGATGCCGAGGAAGGTCGCCTCCAGGAAGAAGGCGGTCAGCACCTCGTAGCCGATCAGCGGCGCGACGACGTTGCCGACGACTTCCGCATACCGGCTCCAGTTGGTGCCGAACTGGTAGGAGAGCACGATGCCGGACACGACGCCCATCGCGAACGAAACCGCGAAGACCTTGGTCCAGAACCGGGCGAGCTCGTGATAGCGGTCGTTCTTGGTGGCGAGCCAGATCCCTTCGAGCGTGGCGATCCACGCCGCGAGCCCGATCGTGAAGCTCGGGAAGATGATGTGGAAGGAGATCGTGAACGCGAATTGGACGCGCGCGAGGAGAACGGGATCGAGTTCCATCGGCCTTACCTGGTCGGGTCGAACCGCCGCTCTCCCCGGCCCCAACGGGCGGAATCAAACGTCGGCGCGACCGGGTCGCTTCGTTCTTCGCAAGAATTATAGGGTGCGCATCAATCTGCGACCGGCGCAAGAACGTCGCAGGGGCGCCGCACCGTCGCCTCAATCGGCGGCGCTGGCCGCGGCCCCGGTCAGGATCGCCCGCAACGCCCGGAAATCCCGCCATGCGAGCCGTTTCTGCAGCGGCTGACGCAACAGATAGGCGGGGTGGAGAGTCGCCATACACGGAATCGTGTGGTCCGGCAGGGCATAGCGTTCCCAGCGGCCGCGCAACTTCAGAATGCCGTCCGTCGAACCGATCAGGACCTTGGCGGAGGCCCCGCCGAGGAAGATCAGCACCTCGGGGGAGACGAGCTCGATCTGGCGGCGGATGAACGGCCGGCAGATCTCGGTTTCCTGCGGGCTCGGCGTGCGGTTGCCGGGCGGACGCCAGGGCACCACATTGGCGATGTAGATATTGGTGCGGTCGAGGCCGATCGCCGCCAGCATGCGGTCGAGCAACTGACCCGATCGGCCGACGAAGGGTTTGCCCTGAATGTCCTCGTCGCGGCCGGGCGCCTCGCCGACGAACATGATCTTGGCGGCCGGATTGCCGTCGGCAAAGACGAGCTGCGTCGCCGTCTTCTTCAGATTGCAGCCGTCGAACGCGCGCATGACGGCCTCGAGTTCGGCGAGGGTCGACGCCGAGGCGGCCGCGGCACGGGCGGTCTCGACCGCGGCCTCGTCCGGAACCACGGCGCCGGGGCCGGCGCCGATCGGCGGCACGGCGGGCGTCGGCCGAAGGCTCGGCAGCGGTGGAGGGGACGGTCGTGCGGCCGGAGTTGGCGGCGACACGGGGAAGGGACTTTCGAACGGGGCCTCGCCCGCAACGGTCGGCTGTGCCTCCCACGGCGCGCGCGGTGTTCGCGGAGCGCCCTCGGCCATCGCGGGCCGGCTCGCAGAGCGCTCGGGCGACGGCTCGGGGAGGCTGCGCGCCGCGAGGCGGTCGATGGCGACGTCGCCGACGACCCCGTCGACGCCCATCGCGTCGTACCATTCGACGAGGGCGACGAGCGCCCGCCGCTCCTCGTCGCTGAACGCCATGGCTCAGGCTCCGAGCCGGGAGACGAGGGTCGTCGGCACGTGCAAAGCGAGCAGCGCACCGGTGATCGCGCTGCCGCGGCCTTCGAGGAAGCGGCGCGACGGCGCCCGCGCCTCGGCATTGAGCACATGGAGCCTGCCGCGGCCGATGCGGCGGAACAGATCGATCTCCTCGCAGCGCGGCAGGTCGCGATGGCCGCCGAGGCGCTCGTAGAAGCGGCGTGGAATGAGCAGCGCCTGCTCTGGGGCCGGCAGCGCGAACAGCCGGCTCGCGATGCGCACCCGCCATTCCGCGGCCCGCGCGGCGATGCCGAGTTCATCGAGGCCGAAGCGGAACATCGCCGCCGCCTCGCCGCCCGACCGATCCACGCGCTCCATGAAAGCCGCCGCCTGGGGCTGCCAGCCGGGCGCCAACGCCACGCCGGGTCGCAGGAACAGAAGCCACGAGCCGCGCCGACCCCGCTCGACCCCCGCGCGATACCGCGCGGAAAGCGAACCCGGCTCGGGTACCAGCGTGCAGCCGGCCTCGTCGGCGAGACGCGCGATCGGACCGTTCCCGCCGCCGTCGAGCACGACGACCTCGCGCACGAACCCGTCTGCCGCCGCTTCCACAAGCGACACCAGCGTCTGCGCGAGGCACTGCTCGCCATCCGTGGCCGGAATGAGAACCGTGATCATCGCTTGGGTGTTTACACGCAAAAGACGGCAATCGCGAGGATTCGTGAGGGCTCCCGCTATGTTCTTGATTTGTTCCGATCCGCATCCTAGATTGAGGACATCGAAGACCACGCCCCGCCCGCCGGAGGTCACCGTGCCGCCCGTCTCGCTCGCTGTTTCCGCCTCGGCCCGGCGCAGGGCCCCCACGATGCTCCCCCGCGGGATCGCTTCGACGATGCCGATCCGACCATCCAGCCCGCAGCCTCGGGGGCCGTCGGCATCGCCGAAGACCGCCGCCGCGGCCGCGGCGCCGGGATCAACCCGACCGGCCGGTTCGAACCGGAAACGCGGGAGATCCTCGACGACGGCTGGGGTTCGGTTGAGGAATTGCCCGCCTTCCGGACCGAGGTTCGCGAGGAGCGGGCGCGCAGCCTGATCACCCGCAACGAATCCCCCGACATCAGCTTCGACCGCTCGATCAACACCTATCGCGGCTGCGAGCACGGCTGCATCTATTGTTTCGCGCGGCCGAACCATTCTTATGTCGGCCTGTCGGCGGGGCTCGATTTCGAGACCAAGCTGTTCGCCAAGGTGAATGCCGCCGAGGCCCTGGAGCGCGACCTTTCGGCCCCGAACTACCGCCCGCAGGCGATCGCCTTCGGCACCGCGACCGATCCCTATCAGCCGATCGAGCGGGAGCGGCGGCTCACCCGCGCCGTGCTCGAGGTGCTCGCCCGCACCAAGCACCCGGTCGGCATCGTCACCAAGTCGGCCCTCGTCACGCGGGATATCGACATCCTGGCGCCGATGGCGGCCCAGGGCCTCGTCAAGGTCGCGATCTCGGTCACCACCCTCGACCGCAAGCTCGCCCGGGCGATGGAGCCCCGCGCCTCGACGCCCGAGCGGCGGCTCGCCGCCATCAAGGCTTTGTCGGACGCCGGCATCCCGACCACGGTGATGACGGCGCCGGTCATCCCGGCGCTGAACGACAGCGAGATCGAGGCGATCCTGGAGGCCGCCCGCGAGGCGGGCGCGACGGAGGCCGGCTACGTCCTCCTCCGACTGCCGCTCGAAGTCTCCGACCTCTTCAAAGAATGGCTGGTGCGCGAATATCCGCACCGCTTCCAGCACGTCATGTCGATCATCAGGGCGATGCGCGACGGCAAGGACTACGACGCGAGCTTCGGCAAGCGGATGAAGGGGTCCGGCCCGTATGCCTGGACGCTCGGGCGCCGCTTCGAACTCGCGGCGAAGCGGCTCGGCCTCAACCAGCGCAAGCTGAAGCTCCGGGCCGACCTGTTCGAGCCGCCGGTGCGCGGCGGGGCGCAGCTCAGCCTGTTCTGACGGCCGCGGCCCGGCCGCCTCGGGTTGCGAATCGGGTGGGGCCGGCGCACTTTCGCGGCCCATGAGCATCGCCGATGTCCCCTCGCCGTCCGCCAAGAGGCGCGGCCGGCCGCCGGCCGGAAAGAGCGCCCGCCCGTCCGGCGAGCGGCCTCCGGCGCGCGCGGACTTCGCCTTCGATCGGCTCTACGCGGCGCGCATCGACGGCCCCCTGTGCGGGGTCGACGAGGCGGGCCGCGGCCCATGGGCCGGGCCGGTCGTCGCGGCGGCCGTCGTGCTCGATCCGAACAATGTGCCGGCCGGCCTCGCCGATTCGAAGCAGTTGAAGGCCGAGACGCGGGAAGCCCTGTTCGCCGAGATCCTGGCGACGGCCGACGTCGCCGTCGCCGTCGCCTCCCCCGTCGCATCGATTATCTCAACATCCGCGGCGCGACGCTGTGGGCAATGACCCAGGCGGTGCGCGGCCTCTCGGAGCGACCGAAGCTCGCCCTCATCGACGGCATCGACGTGCCCCACGGCCTGCCTTGTGCGGGCGAAGCCATCGTCGAGGGGGACGCCCACTCCGCGGCGATTGCCGCCGCCTCGATCGTCGCCAAGGTCACCCGCGACCGCATGATGGTCGTGCTCGGCTCCGATCATCCGGGCTACGGCTTCGAGAACCACAAGGGCTACGGTACGCCGGAGCACCGGCTCGCCCTTCAGACGCTCGGCGTCACCGTGCACCATCGGCGCAGCTTCGCCCCGATCCGCGATCTCGTCGTCCTCCTCTGAGCATCGATCGGACCGGGCGCAGCCGCCATCGCCAAGGCGGCGTAGGCGGTCGCGTTTTCAGCGGCAGACCGAGCGGCCTTCGCGCGCTCCCCTCGGCCCCCGCAACGCGAAAGGGCCGCGCGGTCGCCCGCACGGCCCTCCCAAATCTCGCTTGAAGGGGCGCCTCTACTCTGCCGAGCCGAGCGGCAGCGCCGGCTCCTCGCCGCCCTCGGCGGAAGCGTTGCGGCGCGTGCCGCGGCCGCGGCTACCGCGCACGCGGCGGCGAATCCGCGGCGCCGCGTCGTCTTCACCGGAGGCCTCGGTGTTCGCCCCTTCGGCCGCGGCCTCGACGGGCTCGACGGCCACCGGCTCGGGCGCCGGGGCGTTGACGGTGCGGGGGCTCCGGCGCGCGCGGGGGGCCGGCGTCGCCGCCACCGGCTCAGCACCGACCGGCTCGATCGCGTCCGGCAGCACGGGCGCCACCGGCGCGGGCTCCGGCTGGATCACCGGGCCGTTGACCGCCGCCACCGGGCGCAGATCGGCACCGCCGATATCGGGCTGCGGACCGAGGCCGGGCACGGCTTCTTCGTTGTAGAGGGGGCGTTCGCGCGGCTCCCGTGGCGGGCGCTGATAACCGCCCTCGCCGTTCATGCCACCACGGCCGAAGCGGCCGTAACGCTCCTGGCGGTCGCCGCGCTCCGGGCGATCCTGGCGTTCCGGGCGATCGGTGCGTTCCGGGCGATCACCGCGCTCGTAGCGGTCCCCGCGATCCTGACGCTCGCCCCGATCCTGACGCTCGCCACGCTCCGGACGGTCGCCACGGTCCTGGCGCTCGCCACGGTCCTGGCGCTCGCCGCGATATTCGTCGCGGCCGTTCTCGCGCGGGGCCTCCGAGCGGGGCTCCAGGCGCGGTTCCCGCGCCGCGGCGCTGAACTCGTCCTCCTCATCGCGCAGGTCGTCCTCGCGGACGAACACCTGGTGCGGCGACTGCGCCTGCGCCGCGGCGATGATGCGGTAATAGTGCTCGGCGTGCTGGAAATAGCTCTCCACCATCACCGTGTCGCCGGACGCCTGGGCGTCACGGGCGAGCTGAACATATTTTTCAGCGATATGGAGCGCGGTGCCACGGATCTTCACATCGGGCCCGTTCGACTCGTAGGTCCGACTCAACGGGTTGGGCCCTTTGCGGTTGTTGTTGCTGTTATTGTTATTGTTGTTGTTGCGGCCCCGGAGGCGCTTGTTGGGATTTCCCTGTCTCATCCGATCGCTTCTCTACACGAAGGGGCCGCGCGCGCCGGGGATCGTCCCGACCTGTCGGTCACCCGCTCGACGAGGTGAAGCCGCCGTGCGCCGTCAGCGTCTGCCCGGCGCTCCGCCTCGCTATGATTCGCCGCATCGCGGCGTCTCCGAGAGCCACCCGCTCCGTTCGGACCGGACGGCTCTTGATCACGTTGCTCTGGCTGCCCTCTTCACGAAGCGCTCGTCGCCTCTCCCGGACAAACCAAAACCCGTCGGGCGAGGCCTACGCGGCCGGCGTCCCTCGGGTTTCTCTTCCATCCACTGCCTGGCCCGGCTGTCTTGATCGGCCCAGAAAACAGTGCGATATCAACCGCTTGACCACTGCGCGTGGCCGAAATCTCAAGCCCGTATTCCGGGTTCGCGCCCGGGGGTCGGAGCGGAACCGCCCCCACAGTCGACGCTTCCCAAAGGCTGCAGACGAGAAGCCCGAAGCAAGACCAAACGATAACACCCCGAGGACGAAGACCTCGGGTGGACGACCCGTCTGGCTTTCGGTCGCCGCACCGCGTCCGCGAACAACCGCGGCCGTGAACACAGTCCCCGTTGCGTCCGAAACGGTGCTGATCCGCGTAGCTTCAGAAATCCAGTCGCTTGAGCCGCGCGACAGACCACTTCGGAGGACCGACCTTCCTCCCGACCGTGGCGCTGCGACAGCCGATCTGCGATGAGTGCTTCCCGTTGCCGGGCCCTCGGAGCGAACCGCGATCCGCTCGCTGGACATCCTGTCCGGAAATCGCCACCCCCGTTGGTAACGATCGTCCGTGAACCTGCGTCGGCGACCGGAAATTAGCCGCTTCGGCGTCGATTTCCAAGGGCTTTTTCCAAGCTTTGTCAGCTTGCAAGCCTTTGTCAGCGTTCCGCCGAACCGGGCCGACGCCCGCTCACGACCCGCGCCCGGCCTCCGAGATCGAATCGGGTCCCGATCTCCACGAAGCCGGCCGCACCAAGAATCGATCGCACGTCGCCTTCTTGATCCCACCCGATTTCGACAAGGAGATGACCATCGTGACGAAGGGCGCGAAAAGCTTCGTTCGCGATCAGCCGGTAGGGCTCCAGCCCATCGGCACCGCCATCGAGCGCCCGCAGCGGATCGAAACGGCGGACCTCCTCCGCGAGGCGACCGATCTCCGCCGTCCGAATGTAAGGTGGGTTCGAAATCACGAAATCCAACCCCACGGCGAGCGTTGTCGCGAAATCAGCGACTGCCGGGAAGAAGCGGCTACCGACGCCGGCCGCGACGGCGTTCTCGCGCGCCGTGGCGAGGGCACCCGGCGCGAGGTCTATGGCGAGCGCCGCTGCATTCGGCAGTTCGGTCAGGAGTGCGACTGCGATCGCGCCGGTTCCAGTGCCCACATCGGCGAATCGCAGCAGCGCCTGGCGGTCGCGAACGAGCGCGAGCGCCGCCTCCACCAAGGTCTCGGTGTCGGGACGCGGTTCGAGCGTGTCAGCGGAGAGACGGAAGGTGAGCCCCCAGAACTCGCGCCGCCCGAGAATGCGGCCGACCGGCTCGCCCGCGAGGCGCCGCGCCGCGAGGGCTTCTGCCCGGGCGCATTCATCGGCGTCGAGCGGCCGGTCGCCACCGAGCACGATCCGGTCCGGATCGAGGCCCGCCGCTTCGGCGACGAGCAGGCGGGCGTCGAGGTCGGGCGTGTCGAGCCCGGCAGCTCGGAAGCGGGCGCGGACGTCCGCCAGAACCACCGAGAGCAACCGAGCCTCCTGCGCCACGGCTCAATCGTCCTCGGCGGCGGCGAGCAGCGCGGCCTGATGGTCGGCTGCGAGCGCGTCGACGATCTCGTCCAAGGCCTCGCCGGAGATCACTTGGTCGAGCTTGTAGAGGGTCAGGTTGATGCGGTGGTCGGTCACCCGGCCTTGCGGAAAATTGTAGGTGCGGATGCGTTCGGAGCGGTCGCCGGAGCCGACCTGGCCGCGCCGCGAGGCGGCGCGCTCCGAATCGAGCCGGGAGCGCTCCGCCTCGTAAATCCGCGAGCGCAAGAGCTGCATGGCCCGCGCCCGGTTCTTGTGCTGCGAGCGCTCGTCCTGGACGGCGACGGCGATGCCAGTCGGGATGTGGGTGATGCGGACCGCCGAATCGGTGGTGTTGACGTGCTGCCCGCCGGCCCCGGACGAGCGGTAGAGGTCGATACGGAGATCGCCGTCGTTGATCGCCACGTCGACGTCCTCGGCCTCGGGCAGCACGGCGACCGTCGCCGCCGAAGTGTGGATGCGGCCGCCCGATTCCGTCGCCGGCACACGCTGCACCCGGTGCACGCCCGATTCGAACTTGAGCCGCGAGAACACGTTCGGCCCGGTGATCGAGGCGATCACCTCCTTGTAGCCGCCCGCCTCGCCCTCGCTCGCGGAGATGAGCTCGACCTTCCAGCCGTGCAGGTCGGCGTAGCGTTGGTACATGCGGAAGAGGTCGCCGGCGAACAGAGCGGCCTCGTTGCCGCCGGTGCCGGCGCGCACCTCCAGGATGGCGCTCTTGGCGTCCGCCTCGTCGCGCGGCAGCAATGCGAGCCGGATTTCATGGCCAAGCCGCTCGACGGCATCGGCCTGGCCGGGCCGCTCGTCCTCGGCGAGGGCGCGCATCTCCGGGTCGGTCGCGGGATCGGCGAGGAGGGCGTCGAGATCGGCGAGTTCCTGCTCGGCCGCCCGAAGCGCCGCGACGCGGGCCACCACCGGCGCAAGGTCGGCGTGCTCGCGGGAGAGCTTCACGAAGGTCTCGGAATCCGCCCCCGTGGCGAGGCGGTCCTCGATGTAGGCGAAGCGGGCGGTGAGAGCGTCGAGCTTGTCGCGGGCGAGCATGGTGGAAGGCATAATCTTATGAGGGCGCGGCGCAAGCCCGCCGATCCGGGCGGTGGGCCGTCGCGCTTGGGAAAACGGTGCGCAACCGGGAGCGGAGCCCAGATTAGGACCCAAATCAGGGCCGCGATCAGACCGGGATCTCGTTCTCGTCCGCGAAGGTCTTGAGCAGCGGCCGGAGCTCGCCGCTCAATTGACCGGGTTCGAGCCGCGGCAAGAGTCGCGCCCGGAGCCGGCCGACATCGAGAGCCCGGATCATCTCCTTGACCGGTCCGATCGCGGCCGGCGGCATCGATATGGTCCTGAAGCCGAGGGCGAGCAAGGCCATCGCGGTCAGCGGTCGGCCCGCCATCTCCCCGCACAGCGACACCGGCACGTGCTTGGCCTCGGCGCGCTCGACGATCATCTTGAGCGCCCGCAGGAACGGCACGGACAGTGAATCGAAGCGGTCGGCGAGGCGCGGGTTGCCGCGATCGGCGGCATACATGAACTGGAACAGATCGTTCGAGCCGACCGAGATGAAATCGACGATGTCGAGGAGTTCGTCGAGTTCGAACAGGAGCGACGGCACCTCGATCATGGCGCCGAGCCGGATCGTCTCCGGGCTCCGATGGCCGTGGCGGCGAGCGTGGCGAAGCTCCCGGTCCACCACGGCACGAGCCGCGCGATATTCCGCGACGGTGGTGATCATCGGAAACATCAGGCGCAGCTCGCGGCCCGCCGCGGCGCGCAGAAGCGCGCGCACCTGGGTGCGCAACAAAGCCGGCCGGTCGAGCCCGAGCCGGATCGCGCGCCATCCCAGCGCCGGGTTCTCCTCCTCGACCGAGCGCAGATAGGGCAGCAGCTTGTCACCGCCGATGTCGAGCGAACGGAAATTGACCGGGCGGTCGCCGGCGGCGTCGAGCACGCGGCTATAGAGCTGTTCCTGCTCCCGCACCCGGGGAAGCTGTTCCGTCACCATGAAGAGGAGTTCCGTGCGGAACAGGCCGATGCCCGACGCGCCGGATTCCTCGAGATGGGGCATGTCGACCAGCAGGCCGGCATTGAGGTGCAGATAGACGGTGTGTCCGTCGCGGGTGATCGCGGGCTTCGAGCGGAGGCGGCGATATTGGGCCTGGCGGCGGGCGCGGAAGCGCACCTTCTCGCCATAGGCCTTCTCGACGTCCGGCCGGGGGCGGAGCTGGACGTCGCCCGCCTCGCCGTCGACGATGATGGCGTCGCCCGGCTCGACCAGAGAGACGACGGTCGGCACCTGACCGACCATCGGAAGACCCAGCGCGCGGGCGACGATGGTGACGTGGCTCGTCGGACTGCCCTCTTCGAGTATGACGCCGCGAATGCGCTCGCGGTCATAATCGAGGAGCTCGGCCGCGCCCATGTTGCGGGCGACGATGATGGCGTCCTTGGGCAGTTCCTCGGCGGTGAGCTGGTGCGGCCGACCAATCAGCTCGCGCATCAGCCGGTTGGCGAGATCGTCGAGATCGTGCAGCCGTTCGCGGATATAGGGGTCGGTGGAGCGCAGCATCTGCGCGCGGGTGTCCGACTGCACCTTCTCCGCCGCGGCCTCCGCGGTCAGGCCGTTGCGGATCGCCTCTTCCATCTTGCGCGCCCAACCGCGGTCGCGGGCGAACATCGCATAGGCTTCGAGCACGTCGCGGTGCTCGCCGTCGCGGGCGACTTCGCGGCGCTCCAACATGTCGTCGAGCGACAGGCGCAGCTTGTCGAGGGCGTGATGCAGCCGCTCCCGCTCGCGCTCGATGTCCTCGGCGATGAGATTGGTGACGACGACGCGCGGCTCGTGCAGCACGACGTGGCCCATGCCGACGCCGTCGGCGAGGGCGAGGCCGCCGAGCTGCATCGCCCGACGCAGATCGAGGCCCTGGCCGGGCTTGGCGATCGCCTCGACCTCCCCCGCGGCGATCATTTCGGCGATCACCATCGAGGTGGTTTGGAGCGCCTCGACCTCCTCGTCGGAATAGGTGCGATGTGCCCGGTTCTGCACCACCAGCACGCCGAGCATGCGCCCCGCCCGCAGGATCGGCACACCGAGGAAGCCGTTATAGATCTCCTCGCCCGTCTCCGGCCGGTAGGCGAAGGCCGGATGGGAGCGCGCGGTCGCCAGATTGAGCGGATGGGCCTCGGCGGCGATCAGGCCGACGAGACCTTCACCGACCTTCAGGCTCGTCTGGTGCACGGCAGCGCGGTTGAGGCCCTCCGTCGCGAACAGCTCGAGCACGCCGTCGGCGCGCAGCAGATAGACGGAGCAGACCTCGGCCACCATGTTGGCGGCGATCTGGACGACGATTTTGTCGAGCCTTTCCTGCGCGCCGATCGGCTCGGCCATCAGCTCGCGCAGGCGCCGCAGAAGAAGGCGTGGCCCGGTCCCCGCGGCACGCATCACGCCCGTCACCTCGATCTGGGGCTCGGTCCCATCTCCGGCCCTGTTCCGCTCCACGCCCGCCTCCGTCGTTCATCGATGTCGGGCGGGCAAGTCCCGTGCCACTCTGCCACCGATCGCGGAACGCGCGAAGCGCCAATACGGCGCGTCGAACGCGGCGGACACGCCGCCGCGGGAGCGGGCCGCGGCCGGATCATCGCGATTCGGCCGCGGCGAGGTCCCGGTTCAGGCCGCGTCGAGGCCGTAGAGCGAGTGCAGCGTGCGCACCGCGAGCTCGGTATAGGCCGCGTCGATCAGCACCGAGATCTTGATCTCGGAGGTCGAGATGGCGCGGATGTTGACGCCCTTCTCCGACAGCGCGCGGAAGCAGGCGGCGGCGACGCCGGCATGGCTGCGCATGCCGATGCCGATCGCCGAAACTTTCACTACGTCGGTCGAGCCCTGGATCTCGGCATAGCCGATCTCCGCGCGGGCCTTCTCGATCACGCCGCGGGCGCGCTCGTAATCGGCCATCGGCACCGTGAAGGTGATGTCGGTGGTCGAACCGTCGGCCGTCACGTTCTGGACGATCATGTCGACGTTGATGTTCGCCTCGGCGAGCGGCACGAACACCGCGGCCGCGATGCCCGGCTTATCGGCGACCTTGCGAATGGAAATCTGCGCCTCGTCTTTCGAGTACGCGATTCCGGTGACGACCTGTTGCTCCACGATCTCGTCCTCGTCGCAGATGAGGGTTCCGGGGGGAAGTCCGCCGTCGCCGAGCTGGGGGGCGTCCGGGTCGTCGAAGCTCGACCGGACGAAGGTCCGGACGCGCTTCACCATGGCGAGTTCGACGGAGCGGACCTGCAGCACCTTGGCGCCGAGGGAGGCCATCTCGAGCATCTCCTCGAAGGAGATGCGGGCGAGCCGGCGCGCCTTGGGCACGATGCGCGGGTCGGTGGTGTAGACGCCGTCGACGTCGGTGTAGATGTCGCAGCGGTCGGCACCGATGGCGGCGGCGATCGCCACCGCGCTCGTATCCGAGCCGCCGCGGCCGAGCGTCGAGATGCGGTTGTCCGGCGCGATGCCCTGGAAGCCGGCGATGACGGCGACCTGTCCCCGGCGATGCGCTCGGTCAGGAAGGCGCCGTCGATGCCGGCGATGCGGGCCGCGCCGTGCGCCTCGTCGGTGCGCAGCGGAATCTGCCAGCCCTGCCAGGAGCGGGCGTTGACGCCCATCGACTGGAGCACGATCGCGAGAAGGCCGGACGTCACCTGCTCGCCCGAGGCGACCACGGCGTCGTATTCGCGGGCATCGTGCAGAAGGCTCGCTTCGCGGCACAGGGCGACGAGCTTGTTCGTCTCGCCCGACATCGCCGAGACGATGACCGCCACCTCGTGACCGGCATCGACCTCCCGTTTGACGTGGCGCGCGGCGTTGCGGATGCGCTCCAGGTTGGCGACGGAAGTGCCGCCGAACTTCATGACGAGGCGGGCCATCGGAAGATCTCGTGGCGTAGGCGAACGGAACGCCGCAAAGCGCGGCGGAACGGAAATTTTGAACGGTTCCGCGTGGGGCACGCGGGATCGGCGGGGCTTGTTACAGGAAACGAGGCGGCGCCGCAACCGACGGCCTCAGGGCGTGTCCGCGGGACCGCGCGACGGCGCGCACCATTGACATCCACGCCCCCGAGGCGACCTAAAGCGAAGGCCGAGGGCGACGCGCGGCGCGATCCGCGCCGCCCCCGGGCGATCTCAGGAGAACGGACATGTCGGGCTCGAGCGGGACCATGGCAGAGCGGGCGGCGGGCGGCACGGTCGATCCGGCGGAGGTCGCGCGCTTCGCCGCCATCGCCGACGAGTGGTGGGACCCGACCGGCAAGTTCGCGCCGCTGCACCGCTTCAACCCGGTGCGCCTCGCCTACGTGAAGGAGACCGTCTGCCGCCACTTCGGGCGGGCCGAGACGGACACTCTCGCCTTCCGTGGCCTGCGCATGCTCGACATCGGGTGCGGCGGCGGCCTCCTGTCCGAGCCCCTCGCCCGCCTCGGGGCGAGCGTGGTCGGCGCCGATCCGTCGGAAACCAACATCTCCGTCGCATCGCTGCACGCCGGCGATGCCGGGCTCGCCATCGATTATCGCGCGACGACCGCGGAAGCCCTCGCCGAGGCCGGCGAAGGCTTCGACGTCGTGTTCGCCATGGAGGTCGTCGAGCACGTCGCCGACGTGTCGGCGTTCATCGCCGCCTCGGCCGGCATGGTCCGGCCCGGCGGCCTGTTCTTCGCGGCGACCCTCAACCGGACCCGCAAGGCCTACGCGCTCGCCATCGTCGGCGCCGAATATGTGCTGGGCTGGCTGCCGCGCGGCACCCATTCGTTCGACAAGTTCGTCACGCCGGACGAACTCGAGGCGGCGACGACGGCGGCCGGCCTCGAGACGATCGAGAAGACCGGCGTCGTGTTCGATCCGATGCGCAACCGCTGGAACCGCTCCGCCCGCGATCTCGACGTCAATTACATGCTGGCAGCGGAACGGCCGCGCTGAAGGCGCGCCATTCCGGCCGCAGCCGTCTCAGGCGCGGTCTACTCAGTTGCGATCTTCGGGCAGCAGCGGCAGCGGCGCGATCTCGACGCCCTCCTCGAGCAGCGCCTTGACGTCCTCGGCGGACGCCTCGCCGTAGATACCGCGGGCTTCCGTCTCGCCGTAATGGATCTTGCGTGCCTCTTCGGGGAAGCTCTTGCCGACATAATCGGCATTGGCCTCGACGGCCTTGCGCAGTTCGCGCATCGCCTCGACCAGGGCAACCGCGCGCGGATCCGAGAGGATCGGCGCCGCCGCGACGGGAACCGGAGCGCTCGTCTCAGGCACCGCCGGAACAGGAACCTCGCGGGTCTCGCGACGGCCGCTCGCGATCGCCGGGGCCATCAGGGCCCGGCGCACGTGCGTCGAGCCGCACACCGGACACGGCACCAGGCCCTTCGCGACCTGATCGTCGAAATCGGAGGAGGACCGGAACCAGCCCTCGAACGCATGCTCGTCGGCACAGACGAGACTGTAATGGATCACGCTACGCTCTCCACGAGGCGCGGCGCCGTGGACGGGGCGAAGGCGCGCTCGTTCTTCAAAGCAGGAATGCGGCCGCGCGCCTCGTCGACGAGGGCCGGATCGATCTCGGCCACGATGATGCCGGGCTCCGTGGCGGCCTCGGCGAGGACACGGCCCCACGGGTCGACGATAAGGCTGTGGCCGTAGGTCTCGCGGCCGTCCTCGTGCTGACCGGCCTGCGCCGCCGCCACGACGAAGGCGCCGTTCTCGATGGCCCGGGCGCGCAGGAGCACGTGCCAGTGCGCCTCGCCGGTCTGACGGGTGAACGCCGCCGGAACCGAGAGCAGACCGGCACCGGCCTTGGCATGGCCGCGGAACAGATGCGGGAAGCGCAGATCGTAGCAGATCGCGAGACCGAGGCGGATGTCGGCGAGATCGGTGACCACCGCGACGTCGCCCGGCTGGTAGGTCGCGGATTCGCGCCAGCTTTCGCCGTTCGCCAGATCGACGTCGAACATGTGGATCTTGTCGTAGCGCGCCGCGACGGTGCCGTCCGGCCCGATGACGAAGCCGCGGTTGGCGACGGCGCCGTCGGGCCGGCGGATCGCGAACGACCCGATGTGCAGGGTGATCCCGAGCTCACGGGCGAGCCCCTTGAGGGTGGCGAGGCCTTGGTCCGCCTCCTCGAGGGCGATCTTGTCGAACAGGGCCGCCCGGTCGCGCTCCAGGAGATTGGTCATCTCCGGCGTCTGCACATAGACCGCGCCGGCGGCCGCCGCCTCGCGGATCAGGGCTTCGGCGGTCGCGACGTTCTCCGCCGGCGAGCGGCTCGAGCGCATCTGGACGCAGGCGGCACGGAAGGGAGCCATGATCGGTCCTCTGAAAGAGCGGGCCAAAGCCGGATGTCAGGCGGCGAGCAGCGGATCGAGCTTGCCGTCGCGGTCGAGCGCATAGAGGTCGTCGCAGCCGCCGACGTGGGTCGGGCCGACGAAGATCTGCGGGAAGGTGGAGCGGCCGCTGCGCTCGATCATCGCGCTGCGCAGATCCGGATTCCCGGTCGCGTCGATCTCCTCGAACGCAACGCCCTTCTTGGCGAGCAGGCTCTTCGCCGCGGTGCAATAGCCGCAGCCTTGACGGGTGTAGATGAGGACGTGGGCCATGGCGAACTCGTAGCCGGAACAGCGGACCCGAACAGATGCGGCGGCCGGCGTCCGCACGCCGCATCCGCCGCCGATGGATCAGTTTATATTGGCTCGTCGGCCCGGTTCACAACCCTCGCGAAGACGAGGACGTCGATCCGAGCGGGCCGCGCCTTCCTGAGCCCCTTGACCGCCGCCGCGACGGTGGCGCCGGAGGTCAGCACGTCGTCGACGAGGACGATCCGGCGGCCCGCCACCGCCGCGAGGGCGACGTCCGGCACGCGGAAAGCGCCCGCCACGTTCTGCGCCCGCGCCGCCGCATCGAGGCCGACCTGACGGGCCGTCGCCCGGGTGCGGACCAAGGCGAACGGGTCGACGGCGACCCGCGCCGCCGCGCCGATGCGGGCGGCGAGCAGCGCCGATTGGTTGAACCGCCGAGACCACAGCCGCCAGCGGTGCAGCGGGACGGGCACCAGGAGATCGGCGTCGTCGAGCAGATCGCGGCCGGCCCGCGTCATCATCCGCGCCATCGTCTCCGCCATCTCCAGCCGGTCGCGATATTTGAGCGCGTGGATGAGGCGCTTGGCGCCGTCGTTGAAGATTACGGCGGCCCGCGCCCGGTCATAAGGCGGCGGATCGGCGATCGCCTCGGCGGACAGCGCGCCGGGGCCGATATCGAAGGCGAACGGCGTGCCGAGCCTTTCGCAGAACGGCCGCTCGATGAAACGCAGGGACGACCAACAGCCGGCGCACAGCGCGCCGAAATCGGCGACCGGCGCATGACAGACGACGCAAGCCGGCGGCAGCGCGAGGTCGACGAGGCGGCGGGCGAGCCGGCGCGGAAGCGCGGCCGCCTGCGGTCCGAGACCGTCCCGGCGGCGCGGCGGCGGGGCCGGTTCGTCCGCCCCGATCGGCGTCCATAGCCACGGCATCGATCCCGTTCCCATCCGCAGGCCGCGGGTCGGAGCCGGCGGCCGAGCCGGCGGGACCGCGATTGCCTGCACCCCTCTCGAGACCTATCTCACGGACTATCCTCGCGGACGGGCGGCGAGGCAAGGAGCGGCCGGCCGGGGTGGCGCACGCAACGGGCTCGACCCGGCGTCCGGGGGCTGATAGGTCCTCGCGCCGGCGCCTCTCACCGGAAACCGATCATGACCGTCACCCCCTGGTGTTCGATCGCAGGCTCGTCGCCGAGCGTCGGCGGCGCGCGTTCGCGGGCGGCGGCAGCGCCGATTTCCTGATGTCCTACGTCGCCGAGGACGTGGCGCTGCGGCTCGCCGCCGTCAGCCGGCATTTTCCCGTGGCGGTCGATCTCGGCAGCGGCGGCGCCGTCGCCGATGTGCTCACCTCGAGCGGCAAATGCGACACGGTCTGGCGCGCCGACGCCCTCGCCGCCGGTCCAGGCCGGCCCGACTTGGTGCTCGACGAAGAGGCGCTGCCGTTCGCGCCGGCCAGCCTCGACCTCGTCGTCGCGACCCTCACCCTCCAGGCGGTCAACGACCTGCCGGGGAGCTTCGCCCAGATCCGCCGCGCCCTGAAGCCGGACGGCCTGATGCTCGCGGCGGTCGCCGGCGGCGATACCCTGACGGAGTTGCGCGAGAGCCTGCTCGCCGCCGAGGTGGAGCTGACCGGCGGCGCGAGCCCCCGCGTCGCCCCGTTCGCCGATCTCCGGGCGCTGGCGAGCCTGTTGCAGCGGGCCGGTTTCGCGCTCCCCGTCGCCGACACCGATCGGCTCACCGTGCGCTATCCGAACCTGTTCGCCCTGATGGCCGATCTGCGCGCCCTCGGCGCCACCAGCAGCCTGACCGACCGGCTGCGGGTGCCGGCGCGGCGGGCGCTCCTCGTCCGCGCCGCCGAGATCTATGCCGAACGCTTCTCCGATCCGGACGGCCGCATCCGGGCGACGGTCGAGATCGTCTCGCTGTCCGGCTGGGCGCCCCACGAAAGCCAGCAGAAGCCGCTTGCGCCGGGCTCCGCCAAGACCCGCCTCGCCGACGCCCTCGGCGCGACCGAACGGCCGGCCGGGGAAAAGGCCGGCGACGGCGGCGGCGGTCGGACCTGACGCTCGTCGGAATCCGGGGCAAAGAGCCAACGGTTGCGCGCCGCCCCGGGAGGCGCCATGGTCGCGGCAGCGTCCCGCCGGCTCCGCGTGCCGGCCCCATACGAGACCGAACGTCGATGCCCATTCTCGCCTTCAGCCCCCGGAGCCTCGCCCTCGTCGCCCTCGCGACGCTCGCCGCCCTCGCGGCCGCGCTCGCGCTGCGCTACGGGCTGATCGACGTCACCGCGATCGCCCAATCGTGCGAGGCCGGCGAGAGCTCGATCCGCTGCTCGGTGCGCTTCGCCTTCAACGAGGGCTTCCGCACCCTTTATCCGGGATTGCTCGCCGTGCTGGTCGGGCTCGCGACGTTGGTGCGCCCCAGCGTCGGGCTGTTCGGCGCCACGCTGGTTCTTTCGGCGCTCTGCCTCGTTCTGTTCAGCGCGTGGCCGGGCGCGCTCGCGCTGACGCTCGCGATCCTCTCGCTCGCTAGGCCCGTGCGCCGCGCCACGGCCTGAGCGCCGCGGCGAGCGCCAGGAAGGCAAGCGAGAACAGGATCGCCTGCCAGTTCTGCAGGCCCTCGTTGACGACGACACCGATCGCCCCGACGGCGAGGAGAAGCCCCACGATGCGCTCGGCCCGCGAGGCGGCGCCGATCACCGGCACGACGAGAAGCGCCACGGCGGGCACCGCGAAGCCGGAGAACTGGAAGTCGCGATAGCGCGAATCGATCAGCATCGCGATGAGGGTCGGCAGGCCGATCGCGATCGTCAGCACGAGACCCCAGCCGATCGTCCGGCCGATCCAGTCGGTCTTCCCGCCCGCGGGATCGGCGCCGAGCACCGCCGCGAGCCCGGGCCGCGTGCCGCCCCGCGCCAGCGCGAGAACCGCAAGCGGCGCCAGCACGATCCCGAGCGCGAGCAGCAGGCCCGAGAACAGCCAATCCCACTGATCGAGGCTGATGACGGGGATTTCCTCGACCCACCACGGCAGCGCCAGACCGGTGACGAGCGCGAGGACGACGACCTTGGCCCGGTCGGCGCCGCGCGTCCGCCGGCCGAGCAGCACGAGGCCCGCCGCCGCGACGACGCCGAGCGCGCCCTGCCACAGCCAACCGGGATGGTCGCTGATCGGCTCGCCCCAGGTGAACTTCTTGGCGCCCTGATCGTCGAGCACGCCCCAATGGCCGCCGACGGTGCCTTCGAGCAGCCGCTTCCACGGCTGATCGAGCGCCTCGATGAGATTGTAATCCCAGCCGTTCGTCTTCGAGAGGGCGACGATGTCGGTGAGGAACTTGACCTGATCGGAGGGCGACGGCAGCGCACCCTCGCGCATCCGGCCGCGGCTCGGCCAGCCCGTCTCGCCGATCAGGATCGGCTTGCCGGGCGGCAGCAGCGCCTGGACGTCGCGGTAGATCTTGGCGACGTGGTCGCGGGCCTGACCGACCGGGATCGGCTGGTTCTCCCAATAGGGGAGCATGTGGATGGTGACGAAATCGACCTCGGGGGCGAGCGCGGCGTTCGCCTCCCAGAATTCCCACACGTCGGCATAGGTGACGGGGATCGGCTTGACCGCCTGCCGCACGGTGCGGATCGCCTCGGCGAGCGTTGCGACCGGCAGGTCGCGGCGCAGCAGCACCTCGTTGCCGACGACGAAGCCGCGGATGGTGTCCGGATAGGCCTTGGCGAGCTCGATCGCGGTCGCGATCTCCTTGGCGTTGTCGGTCCGGTTGCGGCTGAGCCAGACGCCCTGGAGAACCTTGAGGCCGTGCTTGGCCGCGAGCTCCGGCACCGCGGCGAGGCCCTGCCCCGTCGAATAGGTGCGCACGCACGAGGTGACCTTGGAGAGTTCCCCGAGCTGGCGGTCGATCTGATCGGGCGGGATCGTCAAGGTCGGATCGAACGGGGTCTGATCGCCCTCGTACGGCGCGTAGGAGAGGCACGCCATCTTCTCGCCTGGGGCGAGGGGCGACGGCGGCACCGGGACCGGCCGGCCGAGCCACCACCACGCGGCGGCGACCAGAACCGCCACGACGGCGGCAGCGAGAAGACCGGCGGGAACGCGCGGCGCGGAAGCAACGATCGGGGAACCGTCCGTCATGAAGGGGAATGAGCCTCGGCTGACAACGCACCGGACGGAGCCGCCCGGCCGGGTTCGCGATTAGCACGTCTTTCGCACGAGCGTGCAAGAGGCCGTGCGCGGACGAACCCCGCCTTCCGCGCCTCGAAGCCCCGTTGCGGCCTCATCGATTGACCCGACGCACCGTCGGGGCCGTCTTCGAGTGTGCCGGATCGCGTCCGATTTCGACGGCTCCTTGAGCGACGCGGCTCACATGCTCTGTGGCAACGGAGCCGCATCGTAGGCCACCCCACCCTTCTCCCCGTCGGGGAGAAGGTGCCCCGAAGGGGCGGATGAGGGGCTTTTTACTTTACTGGCAATACCTTAAGCAGGGCAGACGCACCCCTCATCCGGCCCTGTCGGCCCACCTTCTCCCCGCAAGCGGGGCGAAGGGAGAGGCGGTGTCCGTTCGTCTGGCACGCCGTAGCCGGAGAGCCGCGATCTCGGTGGAGGCCGCCCCGGGGTTCCCGCCACAAGGGCGGGAATGACGGTGGAGAGCAAAGTGCATCGCGGCAAGATCCTGACAGCACGAAAGTCGCCGGCGGGGCGGTGATAGCCCCGCACTCCCGCACCGCCCTTTCGGTCTTCCGTTTGCGGCCGCCTTCCGCCATATAGAGCCGGCGGAGGGCTCGCGGAGCCGCCTTTTTCCGGTCGTCCGAGCCGCCGCCACACTTGAAGCCCGTCGTCCCGAAAGCCGCGTCATGTCCGCCCGCCTCCCCGTCTTCAAGATGAACGGCATCGGCAACGCCATCGCCGTCGTCGATCTGCGCGCCGGCGGCGCCCCGCTCAGCGCGGACGAGGCGCGTGCCCTCGCGGCCCCGGAGCGAGGCCTCCGCTTCGATCAGTTGATGGCGATCCATCCTGCCGACACCGACGGGACCGACGGCACCATCCGCATCTACAATTCCGACGGCACCGACGCCGGCGCCTGCGGCAACGGCATGCGCTGCGTCGCCGACGTTCTCTTCGCGTCGGGCGTGATCGAGCCGATCGTCCTGCGCACCCGCGCCGGAACGCTTCTGTGCAGCCGCGCACCGGGCGGCCTCTTCACCATCGACATGGGCGCGCCGCGCTTCGCCTGGAGCGAGATCCCACTCGCCCATGCCGTCGCCGACACCAATGCCGTCGCCGTGCCGCTGCCGGCCGGTGCCCCCACGCTCGGCCCGGCGACCGTCGTCAACATGGGCAATCCCCACGCCGTCTTCTGGGTCGACGACCTCGCCGCGATCGACCTCGCGAGCCTCGGCCCCACGATCGAGCGCCACCCGCTCTTTCCCGACCGCGTCAACGTCTCGTTCGCGCAGGTCCTCTCGCCCGAGGCGATCCGCCTCGCGGTGTGGGAGCGCGGGGCCGGCGCGACGCGGGCCTGCGGCTCGGCCGCCTGCGCCGTCGCGGTCGCCGCCGCGCGCACCGGGCGGACCGGACGGCGGGTTTCGATCACGCTGCCCGGCGGCACCCTCGCCATCCACTGGCGACCGGGCGACGACCACGTCCTGATGACCGGCCCGACCGAGACCGAGGCCGTCGGCGAGATCGACCGCGACACCCTCACCGTCACCCTCGGGCGGAGCGCCGCCTGATGGGTGTCGAGATCCTGACCTTCGGCTGCCGGCTCAACACGGTGGAGACCGAGGTGATCCGGCGCGAGGCGAAGGCTGCCGGTGTCGCCGAGACGATCGTCATCAACACCTGCGCAGTGACGGGCGAGGCGGTGCGCCAGGCCCGCCAGGCGATCCGCAAGGCGCGCCGGGAGAACGGCGGTGCGCGCATCGTCGTCACCGGCTGCGCCGCCCAGACCGAGCCCGAGACCTTCGCCGAGATGGACGAGGTCGATCTCGTGCTCGGCAACGCCGAGAAGCTCGACCCGGCCGCGTGGCGCCGCATCGCCGGCGACAACCGGCCCTCCGGCCCCGATTTCGGCGTCTCGGCCGCGGAGAAGATCCGCGTCGACGACATCATGGCGGTGCGCGAGACCGCGGCCCACCTGATCGAGGGCCTCGAAGGGCGCACCCGCGCCTTCGTCCAGGTGCAGAACGGCTGCGACCATCGCTGCACCTTCTGCATCATCCCGTTCGGCCGTGGCCCCTCCCGCTCGGTGCCGATGGGGGCCGTGGTCCAGGAAATCCGCGCCATCGCCGAGCGCGGCACGGCGGAAGTGGTGCTGACCGGCGTCGACCTCACCTCCTACGGCCAGGACCTGCCGGGGGCGCCGCGGCTCGGCGAGCTCGTCCGCCGCATCCTCAAGAACGTGCCGGAGCTGAAGCGCCTGCGGCTCTCCTCGATCGATTCCATCGAGGTGGACGACAGCCTGATGCGGGTGATCGCCGAGGAGGAGCGGCTGATGCCGCACTTCCACCTCTCGCTGCAGGCCGGCGACGACATGATCCTGAAGCGCATGAAGCGCCGCCATTCGGCGGCGGACGCCGTGCGCTTCTGCACCGAGGCGCGGCGGCTGCGCCCCGACATCGTGTTCGGCGCCGACCTCATCGCCGGCTTCCCGACCGAGACCGAGGCGATGTTCGAGAACAGCCTCGCCCATGTCGACGATTGCGGGCTGACCTTCCTCCACGTCTTCCCGTTCTCGCCGCGCAAGGGCACCCCGGCGGCGCGCATGCCGCAGCTCGACAAGGCCCTCATCAAGGCGCGCGCCGAGCGGTTGCGGGCGAAGAGCGCCGAGCGCTTCGCCGCCCACCTCGCCGCCGAGCGCGGCCGGCTGCGCCAGGTCCTGATCGAGCGCGACGGGCTCGGCCGCACCGAGCTCTTCACCCCGACTTTGATCGCCGGCGGCAAGCCGGGCGCGGTGGTGCCGGCGCGGATCACCGGCCACGACGCCGCCCACCTGATCGCCGAGGCCGCCTGAGGCGGGCCGCGCGGTACGGTTTCCCGATTGCGGCCTCGGCCGAGCCCAGGGCATGCCCCGCAAGGCTCGGTGCGGCGGCCGCCCCGACCAACCCGAGGCGCCCTTTCGAGACGCGGCCCGCGACGCCGCCGACCCGAGGCGCCGGTCCATGACAAACGGATCGGCGGGGCGCGAATGCCGAGGCGAGTGACATGGCGGACGAGAAGCGCGGATTGCTGAGCCGCTGGTTCGGCCGCAAGGGCGACAAAGCGGAGAGCCCCGCACCGGAAACGGACGCCGGGGCGACGCTCACCGACGCCCACCCCGCCCCCGCCGAGGCCGCGCCTGTCGCGCCGCAAGACGAGCCGTCCGGCGACACGGTCCCGGCCGGGGCTCTCGAAACGGGCACACTGGCGGGCGCCGCGCCGGAATCGCCGGCGCCTTCAGCACCCGAGCCTGTCGCGGCCGAGCCTGGCGCAGCCGAGCCTTCCTCACCCGAACCCGCCGTACCGGAGGCCGAGGCCGCCGCGGAGCCCGTCGCGGCCGAACCGTTGACCGGCGCAGACACGCCCGCCGCCGATCTCGCGCCGGAGCACGACGCCCCGCCGTCCGAGGCCGCGCTTCACTTCGACGACGCCCTCGCCGACGACGCCTCCCTCCCCGCCGCCGCCGCGCCGGCCGCCGATCCGTTCGCGCCTCCCCCGCGCCCGAGGCGCCGGCGGAGGCACCGCGCCGCGGCTGGCTCGCCCGGCTGCGCCAGGGCCTGTCGCGCACCTCGTCCTCGCTCGCCGGCGGCATCACCGGCCTCTTCACCAAGCGCAAACTCGATGTCGGCACGCTGCAGGATCTCGAAGACCTGCTGATCCAGGCCGATCTCGGCGTCGAGACGGCGAGCGCCATCTCCGAGCGCATCTCCGACCGGCGCTACGAGAAGGGCATTTCCGACGACGAGGTGCGCAAGATCCTCGCCGAGGAGATCGAGGCGCGGCTCGCGCCCGTGGCGAAGCCCCTCGTCATCGCGCCCGGCCGCAAGCCGCACGTCGTCCTCGTGGTCGGCGTCAACGGCACCGGCAAGACGACGACCATCGGCAAGATCGCCGCCGGCCTCACCCGCTCGGGCCGCAAGGTGACGCTCGCCGCCGGCGACACCTTCCGCGCCGCCGCGATCGAACAGCTCAAGATTTGGGGCAGCCGCACCGGCGCGGCGGTGATCGCCCGCGCCGCCGGATCGGACGCCGCGAGCCTCGCCTTCGAGGCGATGGACGAGGCCAAGGCCGCCGGCACCGACGTGCTCCTCATCGACACCGCGGGCCGCCTGCAGAACCGCGCCGAGCTGATGGCCGAGCTCGAGAAGGTCATCCGCGTCATCCGCAAGCACGACCCGAGCGCGCCCCACGACGTCATCCTGACGCTCGACGCCACGACCGGTCAGAACGCGATGAACCAGGTCGAGATCTTCGGCAAGGTCGCCGGCGTCACGGGCCTCGTGATGACCAAGCTCGACGGCACGGCACGCGGCGGCATCCTCGTCGCCATCGCGGCGCGCCACAAGCTGCCGGTCCACTTCATCGGCGTCGGCGAAGGCATCGACGACCTGGAACCCTTCGACGCCCGCGACTTCGCCCGCGCCATCGCCGGCCTCGACGCCTGAGGGGGCGCCCGCCCTCTCCGCCCCTTCCTTCGCCCCGCTCGGCGGGGAGAAGCAACAATGTTGCTCGGCTCGGCTCGGCTCGGCTCGGCTCGGCTCGGAGGAGTGTGAGGGCCGGCGACGGCCTCGTCCACCGCCGATCACGCCGGGGCGATTGCCGAACGGTCCGCGATCCGCTAAGAGGGTCCCGTCCGCGGGGTTTTATCCGTGCGACCGAGGCACCCGTAGCTCAGCTGGATAGAGCGTTGCCCTCCGAAGGCAGAGGTCACAGGTTCGAATCCTGTCGGGTGCGCCAAACACACTGTCAGTACTTTTGACAGTTTCGTGCCTTTAGCGGCACCCGACATTGATTCTAACGTAGGCAAAGAATTAGAAGGTCGCAAGAGAACGCTAGAGAAACACCGGGATCGATTCTAACACCATATAATCCCTAAGTTCTCTCTTGTAGAGTCGACCCCCTATTTTGACTCGCGCCGAACTGCGAAAACGATCGTCGCGCTGCAAGCTCGTAAAATCATCAGATTTTGCTTGGCACGTCACTTGCCGCCCGGACGAGTCTTTTACAACAAACGTATAACTATTAGCGTTTATTATCGTAATGAACCCTTCTATATCTTTCTTACGCCCTGAAGCAAAGTCATATGCACTACGAAGACGCTTTGCGGCGACCTCTTCGATAATAATACCATGCCGCTCCCCACCCTTTTCGCCGCCATAGAACTCCACTTTATCAAATTTTCCATCATCAGCAGGCAACAAATCGACGACATTTCTTAGTATATTAACATTCTTATCAGCAACATCGTGGCGTATTTCATAATTTCGCGCCATATTAGCAATTTCATTGAAATCGTCGAAGAATTTGTTTCTCATTCTAATAAATTTTTCTTGCAATTGATCCAATTTGACATCATTTTTTCTCATAATACGCTCAACACCAGCGCCTTCAAGAATTGGATCCTCTATTGAGATAATAAGAGAACCAAATGCTGGTTCATGGATATGAAAATCGAACGTCGCGCTTCTCGCTTTCTCCAGCTCATGCGGGGCAAACAACTTGCGAGCGGCAACATAAACTCCGTCCACAAGTTTCTTGAAAGTCTGGAAAGGCATCGTCTCCCGTTTCAGATCACCACCGGAAAAGCGAACAGAAAAAAAGGAGTTAATCTGCTCGAATGTATCAGCGATCATTCTTGCACCTGGCGCCAACCCAACACCCCTAAGTGGTAATAAATGATCTGGAATATCACTAGGCTCGCACTCCCAATACCACAAAACTCGGCTACCAAACCCCATCTCCACAATGTAACATGGTCCGCTCAACATCGCGCCACGAAGCGAAAGCAAGGACCGCTCAACGGCATTCAGAACCCGTTGAGAGACTAACGTAGCAAGATAAATATTACGAGAATCAACTTCATCAACTTTAATAAATATGAATTCAGAAAGACCTATATTTGCCACAAATATAAGAGGCTCTTCAAACTCGTAAAATATTATTCTTGGAGTAATAGGAGGAATTATCTCGCCGCTTCTGGGAGCGCGGTCAGGCGTCCACATCATCCCACTCCTCATTGGGGCCAAGCGCTACCTTAAACTTCGTATGTATATTCCGATTATAGAATTTCCAAAAAGTGTAGTGCCCTTCCTGATTCTTTGTAGGGGTGCGCTTGATTACACCATCGCTTCCATCTATCGGTCCATATAAAATGTATGTCTTTCTGAAGTACGGAATAATATCGCGGGCATGCTTAACGCTCTTCTTATCAACCCACACCGAACACCCCCAGTGATCGCAGTTTTGCGGATCGTACCCGTTCTTTTTCAGCTCAACATGCGAAAGAAAGTTCTGCGCCGAAGCTGGAATTGAGTTAGCCTGTCTATAAATAATCCTATCTTCCGAAGATGCATCAGATGGCGGACACTGTTTCGGAATGTTCGGGTTAAACAAAATCTCCTCCCCAGCCAACATAGATAACTCACTATCCATATTAGCATTAATCACGCGGTTTTGTACCTAAAAATAACACACAACCTCACAGTACTGAAGTTCCGGGCTATTTCGCATCAACAATAACGTCGGCTCCACTGACCCACCCTCCCCTCCCCGCGTAGAAGGCGCACCCGAGGGCGTGTGGTGGTCCCCGGGCGGGGATCGGGATGGGTCGGAAGAACGAGGTGCCGCAGAAAGTCCGGGTCGCGCGCGCGCCGGTCGCGTGGCGGCGCAAGCGCGCGGGATGGGACCGCGTCCCCCGTTGTTCCGAGATTTACCGCGCCGCCGGGTGTGGTCTAGATGAGGCCGAAGCGCCGCAGGAGATCTTCAGCGCGGAGGCCGTCGAGGCCGCCCCGCCCTGCTTCTAAAACGCCGCTCGCCGACGGCCGGCGTCAAGCGTCGCCGAGATGGGAGGTCTGGTTGATCGACCGGACATGAACGCCCTTCGACGAGAACTCGACCTCGGTCAGGTTGCAGGGTGATTGTTCGAAGCGCCAATAGGCCGAGAGCGGCAGATCGAGCAGCGTCAGCAACAAAGCGCGGTTGGTGCTGTCGTGACCGACGAGCACGACCTTGCCCTCAGGGTGGCGGGCGACGACGTCCCGCAGGGCGTCGGCCGTCCGTGCCAGGAGATCCTGCAGCGACTCGCCGTTCGGCGGACGAACGAGCTGCGGCCGCACCCACCAGGTCGCGTAGCGGTCCGGGTCGCTGCGTTCCACCTCTTCCAGCGTCTGCCCGGTCCAATCGCCATAATCGATGTCGACCAGCCCCGGCATCACGGCCGTGCCGGTTCCAGTATGCCGCGCAATGGCCTCGCCCGTGGCGACACAGCGCGACAGCGCGCTCGTGTAGATGGCGTCGAACGGCCCGCGCGAGGCGAGATGCGCACCGAGGCGCTCGGCCTGCCCACGGCCGATGGCGGTGAGCGGGAGATCGTTCCGCCCCCGGAAGCGGGGCGGCGAGATGCCTTCGACATGGCCGTGTCTGGTGATCAGGATGACGGTCATCGGGTGACGTCCGAGCTGCGGAAAGGGTGTGGACGGGGGCAGAATGCCGCCTCGCTTCAGCGAGGGGCCGCGCCGGCGGCGTGGATATCGTTCGTTCGCGTTCCCGCTCGTGCAAGACGCACGGCGCCCTTCATGAGCTCATCGAGCCGTCGGCAGGACTCGTCAGCCCGAGACGGACGGTTGCGGGAGACCCCATTCCCCATGCCAATTCCCCTGGTCGGCGCACACGCCGGCGAGGCTAGAGCGGGGCCGCGTCCGATCAACCGTCGTGTAACTTTTCGTGTTCGAGCGCAGCGGCCGAAATAGGGGATGGGGTTCACCCTCGCAGGCCAGCCGGCCGATGGCCCCAACCGTCGGGCGCACCGGATTGCCGCCGCCCCACTGACCCACTCGCCCCTCTCCCGCGTAGAAGGCGAGCCGAGGGCGCGTGGCGGACCCGGGGCGAGGGATCGGGATGGGTCGGAAGAGCGAGTTGCCGCAGAAAATCTGTGTCGTGTGCGGGCGACCTTTCGCGTGGCGGCGCAAGTGGGCGCGGGATTGGGAACGGGTGCTCTATTGCTCCGACCGCTGCCGCACCGCCGGGCGACGCTCCGGGCGCGGCCATGGTGACGCGACCGCCCCGCTCCACGACGCTCTGCCCCACGACGCTCTGCCCCAAGACGCTCTGCCCCACGACACCGCGGCCCCGAGCGGTGCGGTCGAGCGCGCTGCTACCCGCCGCCACACACCCAACCGTGCCCCCCGCCCCGGCGGAGCGCCACGGCGATGAGCGGCGCCCTGCGCTTCGTGCTCGGCGATCAGCTCACCCGCGGGCTCTCCGCGCTCGGCGATCTCGATCCCGGCCGCGACGTCGTCCTGATGGTCGAGGCGGCCGACGAGACGACCTATGTTCGCCACCACAAGCAGAAGATCGCCTTCGTGCTCTCCGCCATGCGCCATTTCGCCGAGGCGCTCGCGGCCGAGGGCGTGCGCGTCGATTATGTCCGCCTCGACGATCCGGACAATTCCGGCGCCTTCACGAGCGAGCTCGTCCGCGCCGTCGCCCGCCACGCGCCCGCGCGCGTCGTGGTGACGGAGCCCGGCGAATGGCGCGTCCACGAGATGATGCTCGATTGGCGGGAGCTCCTCGATTGCCCGGTCGAGATCCGTCCCGACGACCGCTTCCTCTGCTCGCGCGACGCCTTCGCGCGCTGGGCCAGGGGGCGGCGCACCCTGCGCCTCGAGCACTTCTACCGCATGATGCGCACCGAGACGGGCTACCTGATGGACGGGGGCGCGCCCGAGGGCGGGCGCTGGAATTTCGATGCCGAGAACCGCAAGCCCCTGCCGAAGGGGCTCACGCCCCCGCCCTGCCCGCGCTTCGCCCCCGACGCCACGACCCGCGCGGTGCTCGACCTGGTGAACGCGCGCTTCGCCGATCATTTCGGCGATCTCGAGCCGTTCGGCTGGGCGGTGACGCGGGCGGACGCCTGCGCCGCGCTCGATCATTTCGTGGGCGCCTGCCTGCCCTTCTTCGGCGATTACCAGGACGCCATGAAGGCGGGCGAGGACTTCCTCTTCCACGCGGCGATCTCGCCTTATCTCAATGGCGGGCTCCTCACGGCGCGCGAGGTGTGCGAGCGGGTGCTCGCCGCCTACCGGGCCGGCGCCGCGCCGCTCAACGCGGTCGAAGGCTTCATCCGCCAGATCATCGGCTGGCGGGAATTCGTGCGCGGTGTCTATTGGAGCGAGATGCCGGCTTATGCGGCGACGAACCATCTCGGCGCCGGCCGCCCGCTGCCGGCCTTTTACTGGACCGGCGAGACCGAGATGCGCTGCCTCGCCGAATGCGTGGGCGCGACGCGCCGGCACGCTTATGCCCACCACATCCAGCGCCTGATGGTGACCGGCAACTTCGCGCTTCTCACCGGCATCGCGCCGGCGGCGATCGAGGATTGGTATCTCGCCGTCTATGCCGACGCCTACGAATGGGTCGAGCTGCCGAACGTCCACGGGATGGTGCTGCACGCCGACGGCGGCCGCCTCGCCTCGAAGCCCTATGCGGCGTCGGGCGCCTATATCGACCGCATGTCGGATTATTGCGGCGGCTGCCGCTACGATCCGCGCGTCAAGACGGGGCCGGACGCCTGCCCGTTCAACCTGCTCTATTGGGCGTTTCTGATCGAGAACGAGGCGGCGCTCGCCGGCAATCCGCGGCTTGCGATCACCTATAAAACGCTGCGCACCATGCCGGCGGCACGGCGCGAGACGATCCTGCGCGAGAGCCGGGCCCACCTCGCCGCCCTCGGCATGATCGAGCCGGAGACCGGGGAAGGATCGGGTGATTCTGCTCATTCATAGGATTATTGAGGGATCCACTCTTCCGCTCACGCGAGCGTGAGGGGTGACCTTCGCGCCCTGCGGAGATCCGTCGGGTGGCGGGCGCCGTAGAAGGTACGTCGCGCACCGGGAGAGGGGCGCGCCGAACAAGGAGAAAAGCGATGAGGACGCCGAACTGGACCGCCGCTACGATCGGTCTCGCGCTCGCCTTCGCGGCACCGGCCGCGACCACGGCCGCATTCGCCGCCGAGACCCCGATGGTCGGTGGCGCGCCGATGTATCCCACCAAGACCATCGTCGAGAACGCCTCGCAGGCGAAGGATCTGACGACCCTCGTCGCCGCCGTGAAGGCGGCCGGTCTCGTCGAGACGCTGTCGGGCAAAGGCCCGTTCACCGTCTTCGCCCCGACCAACGCGGCGTTCGCCAAGCTGCCGTCGGGCACCGTCGAGACGCTGCTGAAGCCCGAGAACAAGGCCAAGCTCACCGCTGTGCTGACCTATCACGTGGTGGCCGGCAAGATCACCGCGAAGACCATCCTCGCCGACATCAAGAAGGGCGGCGGCAAGGCGACTTTCAAGACCGTGGAAGGCGAAACGCTGACCGCGACGACGAAGGGCGGCAAGGTCATCATCACCGACGCCAAGGGCGGCCACGCCACCGTGGAGATCGCCGACGTGATGCAGTCGAACGGCGTGGTTCACGTCATCGACACGGTTCTGCTTCCCTAAGCGGCACCGCTTTCGAGCGCCGCGTCCGGCCTCGCCGGAGCCCGCTTGCCTTATCGAATATCGAGCCTTTACGAGCGTGCGGATCCCATCGATCCGCCCGAACGACGGCTCGTTGCGCATCCCGGGCGGCACCCCCGCCCGGGACCGTTTTCCATTGCCGGCTGCGGCTGGGTTTTTGGTGATACATCCCATTTTTATAGCGCGCGTTAGATGATGCGCGTGCATTTGCGTCAGGCTTAGCCAACGGCTTCGCAAATCCGCCGCAGGGACCATCCGCCTCTATTCGCCGTGAGACCCACGGCGCCGCCGAGCCCTTCTCCCCGCCGGGGAGAAGGTGGCCCGATAGGGCCGGATGAGGGGATTTCTTCCTTATACTGCAATGGTTTGGTAGAAGCCCGGAAGCGCGTGCAAAGTCCCCTCGTCCGCCCTTCGGGCACCTTCTCCCCGCACGCGGGGCGAAGGGGGACGGAGAGGGCGATCGAGGTGCCTCACGAATAGGCGTCCGCGCAGAGGCGGGCGATGAAGTCGCGGAGCCAGCGATGCGCGGGGTCGTCGTCGAGGCGCGGATGCCAGATCGCGGAGATGACGAAGTCCGGCGTCGGCACCGGCAGGTCGAACGCGCCGAGCCCGAGAGCACTTGCGTGGTCGGTGACGAGCGCGTTGCCGAGGCACGAGCGGGGCACTCGGGAGACGAGGTCCGACGCGCGGACGATGCGCATCGCGTCCGGGTAGCCCGGGACGACGAGCGGCACGGCGCGCGTCAGGCCAAGGGCGGCCAGGGCGTCGTCGGCCGGCTCGCGGGCGTCGCCCTCCCGCGACACCACGACGTGGCGGCAGGCGGCGTAACGTTCCGGCGTCACGGCGCCGTCGAGCAGCGGATGGCCGGTGCGGGCGATGCCGACGGAACGGTCGCGGAACAGCAGGCGGCTCATGACCTCCGGCGCCGCCGTGCCGAGCACGCCGATTTCGAAATCGATCGTGCCCTCGCGCAGCGGGCGGGCATCCTTGTCCGCCTTCGGCACGAAGCGCAGGCGCACCCGCGGCGCGACCGCGGCGAGGCGGGTAGCGAGCGGGCCGCCGAGCAGGTCGACGAAGCCCTCTCCAGCCCGGATCGTGAAGGTGCGATCCAGCGCCGGCAGATCGAGATCGTCGCCGGCCGGGCCGAGCACCGCGCGCGCCTCGCGCGCGAGCGCCGCGACACGCCTGCCCAAGGCCTCCGCGTGTGGGGTCGGAACGAGGCCGCGGCCGGCCTGAACGAGGAGCGCATCGCCGGTGGCGCGCCGCAGCCGCGCGAGCGTCCGGCTCATCGCGGACGGGCTGAGGCCGAGCCGGCGCGCGGCGCCGGTCACGCTGCGCTCGGCGAGCAGCGCTTCGAGCGCGACGAGAAGATTGAGATCGATGTCCGGCACGGCGAGGCTCCAGCGGACGCAAACCTATGGCGTCCGATGCACTCATTCATTGCATCTCGTGCGTCTGGCGCAAAGCGGCGCCGCGGGCCATGTCCTAGCCTCCCTATCGCGCCGGAGAGCCCAGCCATGTCCATGTCGTCCGTGTCATCCGATCCGTCCCGTCCCGTTCTCCTCCTCGTCGGCGCCTCGCGCGGCCTCGGCCACGCCATGGCGGCCGAGTTCGTCACGCGAGGCTGGGATGTCGTCGGCACCGTCCGCGGCCCGTCCCGCACCCTCCTCCACGACCTCGCCGACGCCCATCTGGGCCGCGTCGCGATCGAGAGCCTCGACATCCGCCATCCCGACGAGATCGCCGCCTTGCGGGCGCGGCTCGATAGCCGGCGGTTCGACATGCTGTTCGTCAATGCCGGGATCACCAACCGCGACCCGACCCAGACGATCGCCGAGGTCTCGACCGAGGACTTCGTCGAGGTGATGGTCACCAATGCCCTCTCCCCGATGCGCGTCGTCGAAGGCTTCGCCGATCTCGTCACCCCGCGCGGGCTGATCGGCGTGATGTCCTCGGGACAGGGCAGCGTCGCCAACAACGAGAGCGGCCAGCGCGAGCTCTACCGGGGCAGCAAAGCCGCGCTCAACATGTTCCTGCGCAGCTTCGCCCCGCGGCAGGCGGAAACCGGGCGGCCCCTCGCAGTGATGGCGCCGGGCTGGGTGCGCACCGAGCTCGGGGGACCGGAGGGCCGCCTCTCGATCGAGGAGAGCATCCCGAGCCTCGTCACCGTGCTGCTCACCAAGCAGGCGCGACCCGGGCTCGAATATCTCGATTATCTCGGCCGCGTTGTGCCCTGGTGAGCAGGCCAGCGCCGTGGCAGACGGATCGTCGGGCGGGCTTCCGCCGTCCTGGCGCCTATGGAAGGATGCCGGTCGCCGATCTCGTTCCGAGCCGTTTCAGGACCCCTCCATGCCCGTGCTCGTCCGCCCGCTCCGTCCCGCCGAGGTCGATGTCGCCGTCGCATGGGCGGCGCGGGAGGGCTGGGATCCGGGGCTTCACGACGCCGCGGCGTTCCGCGCGCAGGACGAAGGCGGCTTTCTCGGCCTCTTCGTCGACGGCGAGATGGCAGCCTCGATCTCGGTCGTCTCCTACGGGCCGGACTTCGCCTTTCTGGGCTTCTATATCTGCCGGCCGGACCTGCGCGGACGCGGTCATGGCTTTGCGCTCTGGCGCGCCGGGCTCGCCCGTCTCGGGCATGGGCCGGACGGCGAGACGGCGACCGCGGGCGCCGTGACCGTCCCCGCCCGCACCGTCGGCCTCGACGGCGTGGTCGCCGAGCAGGGCCATTATGCGAGCTCCGGCTTCGTGCCTGCCCATCGCAACATCCGCTATGGCGGGCCGGCGCCGAGCGCCGGCGCCCCGGCTCTTCGGCCGGGCCTGACGATCGTTCCCGTCTCGGCTGACCGGGTCGCGGCCGTTGCCGGCTACGATCTCGAACTCTTCCGCTTCCCCCGCTTCGCCTTCCTCGCCGCTTGGCTCGCCCCGCCGGACGGCCTCGCCCTCGCCGCGGAAGCGAACGGCCGGATCGTCGGCTACGGCGTGATCCGGCGCACCGCGGCCGGCTTCAAGATCGGCCCCCTGTTCGCCGACGACACCGCGACGGCGGACCGTCTCTTCACCCGGCTCGCCGCCCACGCGGACGGCGGGCGGATCTTCCTGGACGTGCCGGAACCCAATGCGGCCGCGCGGGCGCTCGCGGAAGAGGCGGGCCTCGTGCCGGTGTTCGAGACCGCGCGCATGTACAAGGGGCCGCCGCCCGCGCTGCCGCTCGCCCGCATTTTCGGCATCACGACGTTCGAGCTCGGCTGAGCCTCGCCACCCTCGCCCGAGCGCACTACACGGGCACGTCGCGCGGCTGTGATGGCGGCAATAACACTTAGGCATTGACCTAAATATCAAGGCGCAACATTCTCTCCCTCGCCGCCCCACTGAACGGGCGCGGTGTCGAAGCCCGGGAGGTGCGTGCCATGGTGGGACAAGCACGGGCGGAGGCGGCCGACGACGTGGACGTGGTGTTCCGCGCCCTCGCCGATCCGACCCGGAGGAAGGTGCTGGAACGGCTCGGCCGCGCGCCGGCCACCGTAAGCGCGCTCGCTGCCGACCACGCGATGGCCCTGCCCTCCTTCGTCGCGCACCTCCGAGTGCTGGAGGCGTGCGGTCTGGTGCGTTCGACCAAGACCGGCCGGGTGCGCACGTACGCCCTCGCGCCGGAGCGCCTGAAGATCGTGGAGACCTGGCTCGACGCTCAACGTGCCCGCTGGGAGGCGCGCCTCGACCGGCTCGACGATTATCTCCTGCGCATGGGCGACAACGATCCCTAACCGGGGCGCGGTCGCCAACAACGGGGCGGGCCTGCGCCGGACGCCACCCAAAATAATCCTATGAAAAGACCCAAAGGGAGTGAGAGACCATGGCCGCAGACGACCACGACATCGCCCGCAGCGGGAGCGCCGCGCCCTACATCGCCCCGGTCGATCCGGCGCTCGATCTCGTGCTGGAGCGCGAGGTGCCGGTTCCCGTGACCAAGGTCTGGACCGCGTGGACGACGCCGGCGCATCTGAAGCACTGGTTCGTGCCGAAGCCCTGGTCGATCAGCCATTGCGAGATGGACCTGCGCCCCGGCGGCCTCTTCGCCACGACGATGCGCTCCCCCGACGGCACCGAGCATCCGAATTCCGGCTGCTTCCTCGACATCGTGCCGGAGCGACGGCTGATCTTCACCGACACGCTGCTGCCGGGGTTCCGCCCAGCGCCGAAGCCGTTCTTCACCGCAATCGTCGAGATGTCACCGACGGCCACGGGCACGCTCTACCGCGCCACGGCGATCCATGGCGACGAGACGACCCGCAAGGCCCACGAGGATATGGGCTTCGAGCTCGGCTGGGGCACGGTGCTCCAGCAGATGGTGGATTATATCCGCGCCGGCTCCGTTCCCGGCTGAACGCCGACTGGGCCACCGACGAAATGACGAGCGCGGCGATATGTGACCATCTTGACACGTGACTATATTGGCACGTATTTGAGCCATGGACGACCTCTTCGCCGCGCTCGCGAGCCCTCACCGGCGCCTCCTCCTCGACCGCCTCAACGAGCGGGACGGGCGGACGCTCGGCGAGCTCGAAGCGGAACTGCCCGTGACGCGCTTCGCCGTCATGAAGCACCTGCGCGTGCTCGAGGCCGCCCATCTCGTCGTGGCGCGCAAGGTCGGCCGGGAGAAGCTGCATTATCTCAATCGGGCGCCGCTCCAGGAGATGAGCGACCGGTGGATCTCCCGCTATGCCGCTCCCTTCGCCCGGACGATGAGCGACCTCAAAGCCGCGCTGGAGCGTCCGACACCCATGTCCGAAGCAAAGTCAGAGACCCTCGCCGAGACCGCGCCTCGCCACGTCTACGAGCTGTTCATCCGTGCCTCCGCCGAGGCCGTGTGGTCGATCCTGACCGATGACGCGCAGACGCCGCTCTGGCAGCATTTCAACATGACGTCGCGCACCACGTGGGCGGTGGGCGGCGCGATCGAGTTCAGCGCCGGCGACCGCCCGATGATCGTGGGCGAGATCATGGAGCTGACGCCGCCGCGCCGGCTTGTCCACACCTTCGCGGCGCGCTGGTCGCCGGAAGTCGCGGACGACAAGCCCTCCCGCGTCACCTGGGAGATCGAGCCGGTGGGCGACGGCGTCTGCAAGCTGACGCTCACCCACGACGATTTCGGCGGCGCAACGGCGACGAGCCGCGCGGTGCGCGGCGGCTGGCCGGAATCGCTGTCCCGCCTCAAGACGCTCGCCGAGACCGGCACGCCGCTGCTGATGCCCGCGCCGGCTCAGGGGTAAAGGGAGAGCACATCTCCCGGGGCGTCCCCGGGGTGTCACCGCGCCCGTCTCCAGTGGCGAAAGAGCGGGCGGAGACCACGCCTAAACCGGGTGCCCGCAGGCGTCGGCGCTTCGAGGCGCCGCCCTTAAAGAATGCGCTGATAGTTGATGACGAACTGCTTCGGATCGACCGGCACGTTCGTCTTCACGTCGTAGATGGCGACGGAGGTGTCCTGGCCCTGGGCGTCGGTCACGGTCCATTGCTTGAGCTGGGCCGAGGCGGCGTCGAAGAACAGGGCCAGCCGACCGTTGCCAAACACGGTCTTTTCCTGCACCACGACGGTGATGAGGCCGTCGGCTTCCGTCACGCTCGCCACCTTGGCGTCGCGCGTCAGGTCGATGTTGTTGGCGAGCAGGAAGCGCATCGGGGTCTGGCCGAGCGGCCAGATGTCCTGGGTCTGGCGGCGGGTGTCGCGCACCGCCACCGACTTGCCGTCGGCGATGATCTGCATCTTGGTCGGCGGATCGTAGTCGAAGCGGATCTTGCCGGGGCGGGCGAGCACGAAGGTGCCGTCGGTGCGCGCGCCCGACGGGCTGAACTGCACGAAGGCACCCGACATGGTGCGCACGCCGTTGAAATAGGCGTTGATGCGCTGGATGAGCTGGCGGTCGGTCACCGTGCGGCCGGCGCCGGCGGTGAGCGGCGAGGTCGCCGGAAATTCCTGGGCGACGGCGACCGTCGCGGCGGCCGGCATCCCGAGCGCAAGGGTGGCGGCGAGCAGCCCGTGAACGAGCGGGCGGAGAAGAGCGGTGCGGCGCGCCGGCACGATGCGGACCATGGCTGCCTCCTGGATCGAGGGGAACCGCCCGAATCGGCGGCCCGTTGTCGTCCGCTTAATCCCCGCCTGTGGCGAGGCTGCGGCACGCGGTGCGTTTTCGGCGCCCCGCACGCGGGAGGCGCAAACGGCGAACGGCCGAGACGAGGCCGTGGTTCCGGAGGTCAGGCGGCGGCGCTGTCGTCGCCGCCGACCAGGATCTCGCGCTTGCCGGCGTGGTTCGCCGGGCCGACGATGCCTTCGCGCTCCATGCGCTCGATGATCGAGGCGGCGCGGTTGTAGCCGATCTGAAGCCGGCGCTGGACGTAGGAGGTCGAGGCCTTGCGGTCGCGCAGCACCACGGCGACGGCCTGATCGTAGAGGTCGGCGGATTCTTCGAGGCCGTCGTAACCGCCGCCGCCACCGCCGCTGTCGCCGCCCGCCTCGCCGCCGTCTTCGTCGTCGGCGGTGATGTGCTCGAGATAATCGGGCGCACCTTGCGCCTTCAGGTGGGCCACCACCGCCTCGACCTCGTTGTCGGAGACGAACGGGCCGTGGACGCGCTGGATGCGGCCGCCGCCCGCCATGTAGAGCATGTCGCCCTGGCCGAGCAGCTGCTCGGCGCCCTGCTCGCCAAGGATGGTGCGGCTGTCGATCTTCGACGTCACCTGGAAGGAGATGCGGGTCGGGAAGTTCGCCTTGATGGTGCCGGTGATGACGTCGACCGACGGGCGCTGGGTCGCCATGATGAGGTGGATGCCGGCGGCACGCGCCATCTGCGCCAGGCGCTGGATCGCCCCTTCGATGTCCTTGCCGGCGACCATCATCAGGTCGGCCATCTCGTCGACGATGACGACGATGTAGGGCATCAGGTCCTGGGCGATCTCCTCCTCCTCGAACACCGGCTCGCCGGTCTGGCGGTCGAAGCCGGTCTGCACGATGCGGGTGAGGTTCTCGCCCTTCTCCTTAGCCTCGGCGACGCGGGCGTTGAAGCCGTCGACATTGCGCACGCCGAGCTTCGACATCTTGCGATAGCGCTCCTCCATCTCCCGGACCGTCCACTTGAGCGCGACGACGGCCTTCTTCGGGTCGGTCACGACCGGGGTCAGGAGGTGGGGAATGCCGTCATAGACGGAGAGTTCGAGCATCTTCGGGTCCACCATGATGAGGCGGCATTGCTGCGGCGTCATCCGGTAGAGCAGCGACAGGATCATCGTGTTGATGGCGACCGACTTGCCCGAGCCGGTGGTGCCGGCGACGAGCAGATGCGGCATGCGGGCGAGATCGACGATGACGGGCTCGCCGCCGATATTCTTGCCGAGGCAGAGCGCCAAGCGCTGCTTCGATTGTTCGAAATCGGCGGAGGCGGCGAGCTCGCGCAGGAACACCGTCTCGCGCTTCACGTTCGGCAGCTCGATGCCGATGGCGTTCTTGCCCGGAATGACGGCGACGCGGGCGGAGATCGCGCTCATCGAGCGGGCGATGTCGTCGGCGAGGCCGATCACGCGGGACGATTTGATGCCCGGCGCGGGTTCGAGCTCGTAGAGGGTGACCACCGGGCCCGGGCGAACGTTGACGATCTGGCCGCGGACGCCGAAATCCTCGAGCACCCCTTCGAGGGCCCGGGCATTGTTTTCGAGCGCCGCCTTGTCGATGGCGGGGCTCTTGGCGGCGGCCTTCGGCTCGGCGAGAAGGCGCAGCGGCGGCATCTCGAAGGTGTGCGGATCGAGCAACGAGGGCTGCTGCTCGCGGCCGAGACGGCGGCCGGGCTTCGGCGGCGGCGCGGGGGCGGCAACGCGGGCCGACATCGCGGCGGGCGGCATCGCGGCGGCGGGCGCGGGCCGCGCGTCGGCCCGGCGCAGCACCGGCGCGGCGACCGGCTTCGGCGGCGCGCCATCGATCTCGCGGAACGTATCGGGGATCGGCTCGTCCGGGCCGTAATCGAACGGCGGCTCCTCGTCCTCGGGGAACGGCGCGTCGAACGGATCGGCCTCGGCCGTGTCGTCGTCGGGCAGCATCTCGAAGCGCGACGACCGGGTCGTGTCGAACCCGGGCTCCAGGCGCTCGTCCGCCGCGGCCATCGCCGCGCCGAGACCGAAGCGCGGCTCGGCCCGCTCGCGGCGGGACGCGGCCTGCGGCGTCGCGACGTCGTCGGTCTCGATGCCGAGTTCGTCGGCGAACGGATCGTCCTCGGGGCGGCGGTGCTTCTCGGCGAATTGCCGGACCCGCGCGCCGGTGAGATAGGCCCAATGGGTGAGCGTGCCGAGCACCATGGCGGCGCGACCCGGGCGGGCGTCGTCTTCTTCGAAGTCCTCGGGGATGGCGCGGTTGGCGCTGCGCACCTTGATGCCGCCCGTCATCTCCCGCTTCGGCGGCGGCGCGGGCTTGCGCTCCGAGGGCTTCGGATAACCGAGGCCGAACAGGAGGACGAGGACGGTCGGCAGCAGCAGCGCGATGCCGACGCCGGCGTCGCTCGCCCCGAGCAGCGCCTTCAGGACCGTGCGCGGGCCGGCGAACACCATGTCGCCGACGGCGCCGCCGAGGCCGGTCGGCAGCGGCCAGGTCGCCGGCGGGTTGAGCGCGCTGAGCGCGGCCGAGGCCAGGAGCACGGCGGCCCCCCAGGCGACGAGGCGCCAGCGCCGCACCCGGCTCGGCCGGCCGCGCATCAGCCGCACCGCCCAGAAGGTCGGGCCGATGAGCAGGATCGCGACCCCGATGCCGAACATCTGGATCAGGAAATCCGACACCGAGGCGCCGGCGAAGCCGAGCACGTTGTGGATCGGGCCATCGACGGCGTGACTGAGGCTCGCGTCCGAGACCGACCAGGTCGCGAGCGCCGCGATCACCGCGACGATGCCGCAAAACAGCGCGAAGCCGCCGATCGACGCGAGATTCCGGCGGGCGAAGGTCACGAGGCCGCCTTCGTCGTCCTCCCGGTAGCGCGTGGTGCGAACGGCTGGCACGGTCGCGGGCTCCTTCAGGAAAAGGCTTCGGCCAATCGGCCGAGCGCGGTCTCGGTAAGGCTCGCGTCGTCGACGAGCGCGATACGCAGGCGGTCGGCGCCCGGATTGACGGCATCCGCGCCGTGCCCGGCGGCGAGGTAGCCGCCGGGCACGGCGCGGATGCCGGCCGAGCGCCAGAGGTGGAGCGCCGCCGCCTCGCCGCCACCGAAGCGGGCGACGTCGAGCCAGAGGAAGAAGCCCGCCGCCGGCGTCACGGGGCCGAAGATCGGCCCGAGCAGGCGTTCGGCAAGCGCGAACTTCGCATCATAGAGCCGCCGGTTCTCGGCCACGTGGGCTTCGTCGGCGAACGCCGCGGCGCCGACCGCCTGGACCGGCAGCGGCACCTGGGGCGCGGCGATGTTGCGCAGGCTCGTCCACGGCGCGATGAAGGCCGGATCGCCGGCGGCAAAGCCGCAGCGGAGGCCGGCGAGGTTCGAGCGCTTGGAGAGCGAATTGAAGACGACGACGCGGTCGAGGCTGCCCGTCTCCTTCGCGGCTTCGAGCGCCCCGGCTGGCGGCGGCGCGCCCTCGCGGTAGAGCTCGGAATAGCACTCGTCGGCGAACACCCAGATCTTGTGCGCCCGGGCGATCTCGATGAGACGACGCCACTCCGCCTTGGAGGCGACGGAGCCTTGCGGGTTCGCCGGCGAGGCGACGTAGAGCGCAATTGTGCGCTCTAGCAGCGCCGGATCGAGGGCGGCGAGGTCCGGCAGGGCGGTGGCGTCGGAGGCGGGACCGATCGTCACCGTCTCGGCACCGATCGCCTCGGCTCCCGCCGCATAGGCGAAATAGAACGGGTTCGGAATCAGCACGACCGGCCGCTCGACGGTCTTTCCGCCGTGCCGCAATGCGCCGAGGGCGGCGAAGAACAGCCCCTCGCGGCTGCCGTCGAGGGGCAGCACCATGGTCGCCGGATCGATCAGACCGTCGAGGCCGTAGCGCCGGTCGAGCCAGGCCGCGACCGCGGCGCGGAACTGATCGGTGCCGCGGATCGGCGGATAGCGCCCGAACCCCGCCATCGCCTCGGTCATGACCGGGGCGACGAAAGCCGGCATCGGGTGACGCGGTTCGCCGACGCCGAGATCGATCGGCGACGCGCCGGGGGCCACGCCCTCGATGAGGCGCGTCAGCCGCTGAAACGGCGAAACGAGAGGAGGACGCGGCACCGCCGCGTTCGGATTTCCGGGCATCGAGTTACCGGGCATCGACAAGGGTGCCGCCGACAGGTTGCAGGCTTTCGGCGAAAGCTAGGGCAACGTGGTTAAGCGGGATTTAAGGCACCATGAGGAAGGCGGCGATCATCAGGTAAATCCGCCGTATGGGGCGCGATTGTCGGCGCAAACGACGAAGCTCGCGGGCCAATTCCGGCCAGGCGGCAGCGAAAAAGCCCGGATCAGTCGAGCAGTTCGCGCAGCCGGGTGGCGAGTTCGCGGGCGGTGTAGGGCTTCTTCAGCCAGGAGCTGCCCTCGCCGATCTCGCGGCCGGCGACGTTCGGCTCGGCATAGCCCGAGGTGAACAGGACCGGCACCTCGGGGCGCAGCACGCGAACCTCGCGCGCGAGTTCGATGCCGGTCATGCCGCCGGGCATGACGATATCGGTGAAGACCAGGTCGATGTCGGGACTCTCGCGGAGCGCGGCGAGCGCTTCCGTGGCGTTGGTCGCCTCGATCACCCGGTAGCCGGTATCGATGAGCCGCGCCACGGCGACACGGCGCACCCGTGGATCGTCCTCGACGACGAGGATCGTTTCGTGGCCGCGCGGGATGCCGGCCATCGCCGCCGCGACCTCTCGGTCCCCGTCGGTGGTCGCGGCGCGCACGGCGGGCAGGAACAGGCGGACGCTCGTGCCCTGCCCGATCTCGCTGTAGAGCTGCACATGGCCGCCCGATTGCTTGACGAAGCCGTAGACCATGGACAGGCCGAGCCCGGTTCCGGAACCGACGTCCTTCGTCGTGAAGAACGGCTCGAAGGCGTGGCTCTTGACCTCTTCGGTCATGCCGGCGCCGGTGTCGGTCACCGCGACGAGCACATAATCCCCGGTGCGGACCTGGGGATACATCTGCGCATAATCGGGATCGAGAAAGGTGTTCGAGATCTCGATCGTCACGCGGCCGCCACGCGGCATGGCATCGCGCGCATTGAGCGCGAGATTGAGCAGCGCGTTCTGGAACTGCGAGGCATCGACCATCGCCTGGTGCAGCGCGCCGTTGACGACCGTCTTGAGCTCGATCGTCTCGCCGAGCGAGCGGCGGAGCAGTTCGGTGATGTTGGCGACGAGTTGGCCGACGTCGGACAGCTTCGGATTGAGCGGCTGGCGTCGGCCGAAAGCGAGGAGCTGGCCGATCAGCTTGGCGCCGTCGTCCACCGCCTCCTGGGCCTCGCGCAGGAGCGCCTGCTGACGTGGCTCGCTCAGGCGCATCTCGAGCATCTCGAGATTGCCCGAAATCACGGTCAGCAGATTGTTGAAATCATGGGCGATACCACCGGTGAGCTGGCCGACCGCCTCCATCTTCTGCGCCTGGCGCAGTTCCTCCTCGATCTTCTTGCGGCTCGTCAGATCGCGGATGAAGCCGGTGAAGATGCGCTGGCTGTTCGCCACCGCTTCGCCGATCGCGAGCTCCATCGGGAAGGTCGAGCCGTCCTTGCGCCGCCCGGTGACGACACGGCCATAGCCGATGATGCGCCGCTCGCCGGTCGTCAGGTAGCGCGAGATGTAGGCGTCGTGCGCCTCGCGGTCCGGCGACGGCATGAGCAGACTGACATTCTCTCCGCACACCTCGTTCGCGCGATAGCCGAACAGCCGCTCGGCGGTGGCACTGAAGGAGGTGACGATGCCGCGTTCGTCGATCACAACCATCGCCTCGGGGACGGTTTCGACGATCGAGCGCATCTGCGCCTCGCGCACCGCCAGGTCTTCCTGGGCATGCTTGAGGTCGCTCACATCGACATTGGTCTGGAGGATCGACGGCTCGCGATTGGTCTCCGGGTCGATCACGACCCAGCGACTGGCGATCCAGAGAACGCTTCCATCGTGATGGCGATGGCGCAGGTTGCCGGTCCAAACGCCAGTCTCTCGAAGGCGGGCATGAATATCCACGAGGGGCTCGGGAAACTCCGTGGCGAGCAGATCGTGCACGATCTTGCCGACCACTTCGTCGCGATGCCAGCCATAGAGCTCCTCGCAACCGCTGCTCCAATGGCTGATGCGCCCGCCGGGGGTGTGCACCAACACGTTCGCGCCGTCGAGTACGCCGACGATCGCGTCGAGCCTCTCATCCGTGTCCGCGTTCCGCGGCTCCATTCCGTCCGTCACGTCGTCCGATCTCGCTTCGCCGTCATCGAGCTTCCCGAGCGATCAATGGGGCCAGACGGCCTGACGCACGTAGGACGCTTCCGCTTCGTCATCGTCGCCTTCACCGGCGAGGACGGCAAGAGTCTTCATGCGCCGTACGGCGACCGTATGACGACCGGTCGGCTCGATGACGCCGCGGCTCGTCAGATTGGTCATGGTGCGCGACACGGTCTCAATGGTGAGGCCGAGATAATCGGCCATGTCGAGGCGGGTCATCGGGATCTCGATGCGCGACGCGGGCTGGCTCGAGCAGCCCATGCGGCGAGCGATCAGCATCAGAAAGCTGCACACCCGCTCCTCGGCGCTCTTGCGGGCGAGCAGGACCATCTGGTCCTGAGCCGCCGCCATCTCGTCGCAAATGCGGGCGAAGAGCTGCGGGCGAAGCTCCGGGCACCGCGCGATCTCGTCCTGGAAGCGACCGCGTCCGAACCGGCGCACCTTCGTCGCGACCACCGCCTCGGCGCTGTAGAGATAGCGGTCGCGCAGCGAGACGCCGACGAGGTCGCCGGGGTAGAGGAAGCCGGTGATGACCCGCCGTCCGTCGCTCAGGATCTTGAAGATGCGCAGGACCCCCTCGGCGACGGCGAAGACGTGGCTCGCCGCGTCGCCCTCGAAGAACAGGCTGCCACCCGCCTGAATCCGCTCAAGCGGCTGCCCTTCGAACAGGGCCTCGAGGCTCTCGGGTTCGTTCGGGGAGGCGGACGAGTCGATCGACCGAAGGTGCGGGGCCGCGTTGGGGGAGAGCATCGGATAACCCTTCTCACTGCGTGTGAGAGGGAGACTAAGGTTGGTCGTGTTACCTGCGGACGACCCGTCTATGTTGTTTGGTGCGCGAGTGTTACAGATTGTCACCGCGCCAGCCGCCGCGTCCCGCATTAAGGTACGCTAGTGTCCGGAAAGCCTGCCCAAGCGACGTCATGAATGATCCCGAGAGAGACACCGAGCATATCCTCGTCGTCGACGACGATGCGCGCGTTCGGCAGATGCTCTCGACCTATTTCGAGGACGAGGGTTTCCGCGTCTCCGCAGTGGCGGACGGCGCAGCCATGCGCGAGTGCCTCCAGGGGACCCGCGTCGATCTGATTCTGCTCGACCTGGTGCTGCCGAAGGGCGAGGACGGCCTCGGCCTCGCCCGCGAGATTCGCGCCCGCTCGACCGTGCCGATCATCATGCTGACGGGGCGGGGCGACGTGGTGGACCGAATCGTCGGGCTCGAGGTCGGCGCCGACGATTACATCGCCAAGCCCTTCCACCTGCGCGAGGTGCTCGCCCGGGTGCGCACGGTGCTGCGCCGTCACCAGCCCGCGGCGGCCCCCGCCGCCGCCCCGGTGCCGGCCGACGCGACGGAAGTCTTCCGATTCGACGGCTGGAGCTTCGATCTCGACCGCCGCAAGCTGACCGCGGCGGACGGTACCGACGTCGTGCTCACCACCGGCGAGTTCGACATCCTCGCCATCTTCGTCAAACATCCGGGCCGTGTTTTCGCCCGGGAGACGCTGATGAACCTGACCCGCGGCCGCAAGCTCGAGGTGTTCGACCGCACCATCGACGCGCAGATCGCGCGGCTCAGGAAGAAGATCGAGGTCGATTCGAAGAACCCGGCGCTCATCAAGTCGGTGCGCGGGGTCGGCTACGTCTTTACCGGCCGCTCGGGCGGCTGATTGCGGATCGCGCGTTACGGCGCCTCGGCGCGTCCGGGTGATCGGAGACCTCAGCGCCCGGCGAGCGGGATCGTCACGCCGGCGGCCGCCGCGGGCGGCGGCGCATGCTCCACGAGCCGTTTCCAAGTGTCACGATCGAGCGGCCAGATGTGGATGCCGCCGCAGACCTTGTCGCGGCCATAGGCCTCGAGAAATTCCATCATCTCCGCGGCGACGCCGTCTCGGTCCGCCGCGCTCGCGGCGATGAAGATCGGCACCTCTAGAACACGTGCCTGGGAGGCAGGCCCTTCCCGTGCCTCCTCGGGGAGCGCGGCGACGCAGAGGCCTTGCAGATAGCCGCGAGGATTCGACGCCACGAACACCGTGCCGGCGATGCCGTTGTGACCCGTCTCTTCGAACCCTTCGCGGCAGAAGCGGCGCCACGCGTCGAGATCGAGGTCCGGTTCTAGGCTCCGGATCAGCGGAAAGGCACGATCCACCTTGTCTTCGCTGAGGGGCGACACGGCATAGCTCTTGTTCATCTTTGGGCTCCCCGAACCCTTGGCGGGACCGAAGGACGGGTGCGATCCCGTCTCCCGCTCCCGCACTGAGGCCTTCGCTCGGGCCGCTCAGGGCCCGAGATCATCGTGGCGGTGTGCGCCACCCACTCGGCACGCGGGGCAAGCCCGGCAGGGCTGGCCCGGCGAAGCAAGCCGTCCGCGGCCAACCGGCAGACGGGCCAAGCCGTCCACCGACGCGTCCCGCACATCCCCTCCCCGTGCCCGCCGCCCGCGGCTTTCGTGGTGTGGGACCGCTTGGTCACGCTATTGTGTAACACGCCCGCCGCACCCCGTACCTTGATCCAGGGCAAGACGGCCGACGCCGAAACGACAGCGCCTCACCCCCTCACGCCCGTCCCCGAACCGGCTCCGCCCCACCTCCCGCGACAGACCATAACGGCTTGACGGGCCGGTGACGGGCGCCTAACAGAAGTTCTGTTATAACGTAACAACTGATGGCACCCCCACTGCCGTCGGTTCTGTCAACGGAGTTCCCATGCGCCCGTCCCTGTTCGCCGCGGCCGTCTCGGCCGCTTTCGCGGCGGCCTTGTGCGTGATGCCCGCCGGCGCCTTCGCCGCCACCACGAAGATCGTCGCCGCGGAGAATTTCTACGGCGACGTCGCCAAGGAGATCGGCGGTAGCCACGTTGAGGTGACGAGCATCCTGTCGAACCCCGACGAGGATCCGCACCTGTTCGAGACGAGCCCCTCGACGGCGCGCGCGCTCGTTGATGCGGCGATCGTCGTCTACAACGGCGCCGACTACGATCCGTGGATGCCGAAGCTCATCGCCGCCTCGCCGGCGCCGAACCGCAGCGTGATCGTCGCGGCCGACCTCATCGGCGCCAAGAGCGGCGACAATCCGCACCTCTGGTACAAGCCCGCGACGCTGCCCGCGGTCGCCAAGGCGCTCGCCGCCGACCTCTCGAAGCGCGATCCCGCCCACGCCGCCGATTTCGCCAAGAACCTCGCGGCCTTCGACGCGAAGTTCGAAAAGCTCGACGCCAAGATCGCCGCGATCAAGGCGAAATATGCCGGTACCACGGTCACCGCGACCGAGCCGGTGTTCGGCTACATGGCCGAAGCGCTCGGTTTCAAGATGCTGAACGGCGACTTCCAGCTCGCCGTGATGAATGATACGGAACCGAGCCCGGCCCAGGTCGCGGCCTTCGAGCAGAGCCTTTCGAGCGGCACCGCGCGGATCCTGTTCTACAACAGCCAGGTGACCGACGCGACGACGACCCGGATGCTCGACATCGCCAAGAAGAGCAAGGTCGCCGTGGTCGGCGTGACGGAAACGGAACCGAAGGGCAAGACGATCGCCGACTGGTTCGGCGGCCAGCTTGCCGAAGTCGAGCATGCATTGGGTGGCCTGACGCAGTGACGGCGATCGCCTTCGACCGTGTGAGTCTCGATTATGGGAGGCGTCGGATTCTGTCCGACGTCTCCTTCGCCATTCCGGACGGCGCCTTCGTCGGCGTGCTCGGCCCGAACGGGGCCGGCAAGACGACGGCGATGCGCGCGGTTCTGGGTCTCGTCACGCCGACTTCGGGCGCAATCACGGTGCTCGGCGCACCGCCGAAGCGCGGCAATCCGGCGATCGGCTACATGCCGCAGGCGCGCCGCACGCCCTCGACGGTGCCGCTCTCGGGCTTCCAGTTGGTGCTCGGCGCCGTCACAGGCCGGCGCTGGGGCTGGCCGGTCGCCCGGCCTGAGGACAAGGCCGCGGCCTGGGAAGCGCTCGAGCGGGTCGGGGCGGCCGAGATCGCGCGGCGCCCGATCACGGAACTCTCCGGCGGCGAGCGCCAGCGCGTGCTGATCGCCCAGACGCTGATCGGCCATCCGAAGCTGCTCCTCCTCGACGAGCCGCTCATCAGCCTCGATCCGCCGAACCAGCGGGCGATCGTGGAACTCACAGCGCGCATCGGCCGCGAGCTCGGCATCGCCGTGCTGTTCTGCGCCCACGAGGTCAACCCGCTCATCGGCGCGCTCGATCAGGTGCTCTATCTCGGCAACGGCCAGGCCGCGCTCGGCACCGTGGACGAGGTCATCTCGACACCGGTGCTGTCGCGCATCTACGGCGCGCCGATCAACGTCATCCGCCTCGGCGGACGCATCTTCGTCGTCGCCGAAGACGTCGAGGCAGGAGGCCATCCCCATGAGCACGCTCATGTCCGCGCTGTCTGAGCTCGGCCTCATCCTCGGCTTCGAGTTCATGCGCAACGCTTTCGCGGCGGCGACCATCGTCGCGATCGTGGCGGGCGCCGTCGGCTATTTCCTGGTGCTGCGCGGCGAGACCTTCGCCGGCCATGCGCTCGCCCATGTCGGCTTTCCCGGGGCCACGGGCGCGGCCCTGATCGGGCTGTCGCCGTTCACCGGGCTCACCATCTTCACCATCCTCGCCGGGCTCGGCATCGGGCTCCTCGGCGAGCGGGCCCATCGCGACGTCGCGATCGGCATGGTGCTCACCCTCTCGCTCGGGCTCGGGCTCCTGTTCCTGCATTTCTACACGGCCTATGCCTCGCAGGCGACGAGCCTCCTGTTCGGCAACGTGCTGGCGATCGACCGCGGCACCCTCGCCGCCCTCGCCGGTCTCTCGGCGGTCAGCCTCGTCGCGCTCGGCGCGATCGCCCGGCCGCTGTTGTTCGCGAGCCTCCAGCCGGAGCTCGCCGAGGCGAAGGGGCTGCGGCTCCCCCTCGTCTCCGCCCTGTTCATGACGATCGCGGCGATCGCCACCGCCGCCACGATGCAGATCGTCGGCGTGCTTCTGGTGTTCGCGTTGATGGTCGCGCCGGCGGCGTCCGCGATGCGGCTCACCCGCCACATCGGCACCGGCATCGCGCTCGCGATCGGTTTGGCGCTCGCGATCGCGTGGTCGAGCCTGATCCTCGCCTTCTTCACCGATTGGCCGACGAGCTTCTGGATCACCGCCCTCGGCACACTGGTCTTCGTCGCCTCGGCGGGCTGGAAGCGGATGGTGTCCCGGCGCCGATCGGCGCCGGTCTCCGCGGCCGCTTGATCGCCGTGAGCGGCGCAGGGATGCCCCGCGCTGTACCCCGCCTCAGAACTTGATCTTGAGCGTCCCCTTGATCGCGCTGTCCTGGGCGGACGAGGCGAAGGCGCCATCATAATGCAGGCCGACGTCGATGTTCGGGGTCGGATTGTAACCGAAGCCCACATCGATCAGCGCCGTGTCCCGTCCGATCGGCACGCCCGAACTCGAAAACGACGACGAGCCGGCGAAGAAGGCCGTCTGTGTCGGCGTCAGGCCACCATAGGCATGCTGCCAGCCGAGGCTTCCCGTCAGCATCAGGTCGCCACCCGTCGCGACCGGGATCGCATGGCCGAGGCGCAGCCCGAGCACGCTGTAGGTCGCGCCGAAGGTCTCGCTGTCTCCCGACAGCGCCGCCGCCCCGCCCGTCTCGGTGAAGCCGTCGGTCTTCAGGTTGACGTACGCGAGGTCGGCGAACGGTTCGGCCGTCGTCGCCCCGAAATGGAAGCCGTAGCCCGCCTCGCCGAACACCTGGGCGGTGCCCGCCTGATAGTTCGACGACAACGCCTCGGACATCCCGCCGAAGGCGAGCGAGCGGTTCATCGAGAGATCGTGCCAGGTGTAGCCGGCGCCGAAGCGCAGGCCGAAATCGCCGAAGCGGGCGCCGCCATAGAGGCCGAGATCGTAATTGTCGCTGTCGGCGGAGGAATTCACCCCGTCGACCTCGAACGTCGATTGGCTGTAGCCGCCGAGGAGACCGACCCGCCAGGCCTCGCCGAGGGGGCTGTCGATACCCATCAGGAAACCACCGATCGAGCGTGACAGGGACGCGGCGTTGGCGTCGCCCTCGGTCTGGCCCCAGCCGCCATAAGCCTGCGCCCAGGCGGTCAGCGCGAGGCCGGGCACGAGCTCCGCCGTCTTCGCGGACGCCGCCGCGGCCGCCGGTTCGCCGTTCTTGGCGAAGGCCTGCCGCAGCCGCGCCGTCGCCGCGTCGCGCAGATAGACCGATTGCTGCTGCAATCCCGTCTGCACCGAGGCGTACGCTTGCCCCGAGAGGCTCTCCAAAGCCGCGGTGGCCGTGTCTGTATTCAGGCCGGAGAGCGCGACGTTGACCGGGTTAGACCACGCCAGCCGGTCGGCGACGGTCGCCACGGCATATTGGTTCGTCGTCTGCGCCGCCGTGGTGTAGCTCACCGTCGAGCGCACCATGTCGAGCACGACCGCGCTTGGGGTGTAGACGAGGGTCGGCGCAATGAAGGGATATTGCGTCCCGAGCGCGCCGAAGGCCGGCGCGGAGATCGCCGAGAAGGTGCCGCTGACGCCGTTCGTCGCGGCGATGATGGGATAATAGCCGAGTGCGGGGCTCGTGCCGGCATAAGGCGTCAGCGTGAGCATCGGGCCATCCAGCGAGACGGCGCCGAACACCGCGAGCTGGTCGCTCGAGCCGGGCGAGCCGACCTCCACGCTGTAGGTCGAGCCCGGCTGGAACGCGACATTGCCGGAGACCGTGAAGGTGCCGATCGAGTTGCCGGGGGCGACCGTCGCGCCGGAACCAACCGTGAGCGAGCCGGTGATGAGGCCGGAGCCGCCGAGCGTCGCTCCACTGCCGAGCGAGACCGCTCCCGGCAGGATGCCGTTCACGACGAGTTTGAGATCGCTGACCGAGACCGGAAGCGTGCTGCTGAACAGGCTCACGCCATTGAGGGTCAGCGTGTTCGATGACCCGACGCCGGTGAAGGTCACGCCGACATCGGGCTCGGACGACCCGAAATTACCGGAGGACAGCGAACCGTTGAGGGTGACGGAGCCGTCGATCAGAAGCGAGGGAATGCCGACGTCGAGATAGCTCGACTGGGCGAGATTGAAGGCGCGCGAGGATACGAAGTTCGGCCCGAGCTGCATCGCGCCGAACACGATCACGCCAGTACCGGGAAGCCCGAGGTCCGCGTCACTCGTAAAGCTCGTCTGGCCACCCTCATAGCCGGCTGCGATGACCCCGACGGGAGAGAACCCGATCCGACCGTTTACGTAATCGTAGGCCACGGCATAATAAAGAAACGGAGCGTTACTTGCATTGTATCCGGGCGGATCGCCGTGAGCTTCCTCATAAGCGTAATTTCCGAGCGTCTGCGAGAACGACAGGACGTTCTGAATAGAGATCGTCATCGCACCGACGGGGTAGGTGGTCGGCGAGGCATAAGGTCCCCCGGCGGCGTCCGTCATGAACGTCGCGTCGACCGCCCCGGAATCGAAGATCGTGGCGAAACAGCTCGACGAGCCGTTGTTGGCCCAGCACGCAGGAACCTTCGTGTTCCAGGCCTGCATACCGGTATTGCCGCCGGTCTGGCCGTTGGACTGGAAGCTCGCGAAGGAGAAGCCCGCCGTATTCTCGGCCGTGAGCCCGACGACCAGCACGGGCGAACTGTCGCCGAGCGCTTGGTTCGCCGAGAAGATGAACCCGGAGGCATAGTTGCCCGCCAACTGGGTCAATGGATTGAAGACGTCGAGCCCACCCGAAAAGCCGACCCCCATCACGCCCGTCTGATTCACCGTCCACGTGGGCTCGGAGCGATAACCGGCGCAGGTACCGGGACCATCCTTGCAATTCAGCGTGTCGATGACGCCGAACGTAATCGGCTGCGCGGTCCCGAGCGTCGCCCCACTCGCGTCCACTGCACCGGGGAAATACACGGTGGCCACGGCGATGGTACCCGTGATCACGTTACCGCTCGAATAGGCATACTTGAACGTCGTCGCCGTATCTTGGTATTGGCTGGCACCGAGCGCACTTCTCAAAATATAAAGTCCAGTCGATCCGGTATCGACGAGCACGGAATTGGCGGTCGCCGTCGGACTCCCGATCGCGACGTTGACGTAATAAAAGGGATTATAATCAACATAGCCCGATGGCGCGTCAGCCAACTTAAACATATTCAAGGGAATTGTCGTGGACTCTTGCGCCTCCGCCGAGGGAGCCAAGCTCGCGAACACCGCGCAGCCGATCGCAAATCCCGCGAGCCACTTCATAGCCCCAGACCCCAATTCCATTCCCGAGGCTCCGCCGCGGAGACGGCCGACGATACCCGTTCCGCACCGGTTCCCCCACCGCCTTATCCGGCTCAGAACCTGATCTTGAGCGTGCCCTTGACCGCGCTGTCCTGGGTGGACGAGGCGAAGGCGCCATCATAATGCAGCCCGACGTCGATGTTCGGCGTCGGATTATAACCGAAGCCGACATCGATCAGCGCCGTGTCCCGCGCAATCGGCACGCCCGACGTCGTGAACGCCGACGAGCCGGCGAAGAACGCCGTTTGCGTCGGCGTCAACCCGCCATAGGCATGCTGCCAGCCGAGGCTCCCCGTCAGCATCAAGGCGCCGCCGGTCGCGACGGGAACCGCGTGGCCGAGCCGAAGCCCGAGCACGCTGTAGGTCGTGTCGAAGGTCTCGCCGTCGCCGGAGAGCGCGGCCACGCCGCCCGTCTCGGTGAAGCCGTCGGTCTTCAGATTGACATAAGCGAGATCGGCGAACGGCTCCGCCGTCGTCGCCCCGAAATGGAAGCCGTACCCTGCCTCGCCGAACACCTGCGCCGTGCCGGCCTGATAGTTCGACGACAAGGTCTCCGCAAGCCCGCCGACGGCGAGGGAGCGGTCCATGGAGAGATCGTGCCACGTATAGCCGGCGCCGAAGCGCAGGCCGAGATCGCCGAAGCGCGCGCCGCCATAGAGGCCGAGATCGTATTTGTCGCTGTCGGCGGAGGAATTCACCCCGTCGACGTTGAACGTCGATTGGCTGTAGCCGCCGAGAAGGCCGACCCGCCAGGCTTCGCCGAGCGGGCTGTCGATGCCCATCAGGAATCCACCGATCGAGCGCGACAGCGTCGAGGCGTTGCCGTCGCCCTCGGTCTGGCCCCAGCCGCCGTAAGCCTGCGCCCAGGCGGTCAGCGCCAAGCCGGGCACGAGCTCCGCCGTCTTGGCGGACGCCGCCGCGGCCGCCGGCTCTCCGTTCTTGGCAAACGCCTGTCGCACGCGCGCCGTCGCCGCCTCGCGCAGATAGACCGATTGCTGCTGCAACCCCGTCTGCACCGACGCATAGGCCTCTCCCGACAGGCCGTCGAACGTCGCGGGCGCTTCGGATCCGTTGAGGACCGCGAGCATCTGATTGAGCGGCGAGCTGTCGCCGAGCCTATCGGCCGCGCTCGCCGCCGCCCATTCGTTCGCCGTCTGCGTGAAGGCCGTATAAGAAACGGTGCTGCGCGAGAGGGTGAGCGTGCCCGCACCGCTCAGATCGGCGCCCAGGAAGGGGTAGACCGAAGCGGCCGAGCTGAAGAGCGTATTGTCGACCGTGAAATTCGACGCGACCGCTCCTGCCGTGAAGACTTGATAGCTCGCGCCGAGCGCAGGCGAGAATCCGCTGCCCGGGACCAGGTAGAGTGTCGCACCGCCGGCCGTGAGCGTGCCGCCGACATTGAGATGGTCGGAAGTTCCCACGGAACCGAGCTCCGCGACATAGAGCGAGCCAGGCGCAAAGGTGGCGTCGCCCGTCACCGTCACGGTGCCGAGGGAATGGCCGGGCGAGACCGAACCGCCGCGCTCGACGAGGACCGATGCGACCGTGCCGTTGCCCGACAGCGTGCCGGAGGTGGTCACAGATCCGAGCACGGTTCCATCATTGCTGAAGATGAAATTGTTGACGACCGCGCCCTCGATGAGGCCGCTGTTGCTGAGAGAGCCGGAGGTGGAGACGTCCCCCACGATGGTCCCGCTGTTGCTCATCTGGCCGACATTGAGGACCGCCCCGGTCAGCAAGCCGGAATTGAAGAACGTGCCCGTGTTGGTGACGGTCCCGGTCACCGACCCCGCGTTGTCGAAGGTGCCGCTGTTCGAGACGGCGCCGACGAGGCTCCCGTCGTTGGTCCACGTTCCCGCGTTGCTGACGTCGCCGATGACGTTCCCCGTGTTGACGACGGTGCCGTCATTGACGAAGGCGTCCCCCGATTGCGCGCCGACGAAGGTGCCGCCGTTCGTCAACATCTGCCCGCTCTCGACCGTGTAGCCGTTGTTCACGTTGTAGAACGAGGCGCCGGGATCGACGGTGAGCGATCCCACCATCGTAGCGTTGAGGATGGTCGTGCCCTGCCCGACGGTGACACCGCCCGTATTCATGACGGCACCGTCGAGGATGATCGTTCCCCCGTTCAGGGTCAGGCTGTTCGCGCCGAAGATCATGCCGTCGAAGGTTGCCGTCGCGGTGGTGTTGACGGTGCTCGCGCCGACGAGAAAGAGCGGGAGCGTCGTCTCGAAGTCCTGGGTGAGGTTGAGGGGGCCCTGGGCGGCGATGAGCGGCACCACGGTGACATTGGTGTTCGAGCTGTAACCGTTCGCAGCGATGCCGACGAAGCCGCCGTCCGCGTCGAACAGGACGTCGAAGCCGGCATAGGTGTGCAGGCTCGAGTTGACGAAGCTGCCGCTGTCGCTGGCGTTGATCGGGTAGGGAGTCTGCGGGTTCGTCAGGTCGCCGCTCGTGAAGGTGTAGGACGCGCTGCCGCCCGCGAGGCTGATGGTCACGACCGTATTGTTGTTCTCGGCCGCGGTACCGTTCGGCACATCGATGAACGCGTTGGTGATGCCCGTGTCCATCAGAAGCGTCGTCGAGCTCGTCGTGCCCCCGACGGTGATCGTGCCCTGGACCTGCTGCCATTGGTTCGGCACGCCGTTGGTCCCCGCGCTCTGCAACAGCAGTTGCGCGTAAGTGAAATTCTCACTGGACGTATTGGCCTGCGTCAGGCCAAGACTCACTCCCGTCGGGGTGATGATGTATCCGCGACGCATTGTGCCGGACTGCATCTCAGACAGATTGAGCAATAGATTGTAAGCCTGAGATGTCGGCGGCAGACTACTCACGTACTTCTTCATATCATCATTGTTTTTCTCTGCTGGAAGGGTGCCCTCGCCCATCGTCGTGCGATCGAAGCCGATGCCGAGCATCGAAATGTTGTAGACGGGGCTGTTAATGCCGGTCTGTCCCGCCGCGCAATAATTGGTCGCCCCCTTCAGACACTCATATCCGGTCGCAAAGAGGATTGGTATAAGCGAGGTTATCTGCTGACTCTGGCTATCGCCGAGGATGGATACACTCATCGTCTGGAAAATACCGGTAACGACCAGTCCAGAACTGTTGTAGTAGACCCACCCGGCAGGTCCGACCGGAGTGAACCCGGATGCCCAATATTTCTGCCCGAGAACCATTCCCGTGGAGCCGGTGTCGATCCCGATGGTGGCGGTCACATCACCAACTTTGATCTTCAGGCCCAGCATATTCTGAGTTTCGAGAGCATAAGTCAGATCTTCGTGATCTCCATATTCCACGAAATATGACTGCGTATAATTATTATATAAATTCCATCCATCCGCCGCAAATGCCGTCATCGGAGACGTCACTATTCCAATTCCGAAAATATTAATAGCAAACATATAATTATTAAGACGATTTTTTGAGGAACGCATATCGACACACCCGGTCAGAATTGAAAGAGCAGATAGCATTGGATGTAGACCGGGGTCACAGAACCCCTTCTCAGACTGTCACGCCGGCCCTGCACCACCGCAGGCTCAAGGCGCCTTGAAGCCGATCCGACCTTGCACCGCGTCGAAGGCAATCTCGTAGCGGCGGAACACCATGCCGCCGGCATTGAAGCCGAGCGGTACGCCGTGCGGCGGCTCATAGCGGTAGCGGTTGAGCCAGGCCGAGCGGCCCGCCACGACCGAGAGCGTCATGCCCGCCTGCGGCACCCGGGTCGTCACGACGCTGCCCGGCCGCACCCGGCGGCCGACCGGACGGTTCGGCACTTCGAAGCTGCCGCTCGCCGCGCCGGTATCGAACACCGTGCCGTTGCAGCCCTCCGGTCCACCGTCGACCGAGAAGCAGGTCTGGACGCTCTTGGTGTTCCAGGCCTTGAGGCCCTTCGGCTGCCGGCCGTCGGGCTCGCGGTCGAACGGCGCGAAGCGGAAGCCGGCGGTGTTCGCCGCGGTCAGGCCGACGATCAGATGCGGCGAGAGGCCCGGCCGGGCGAGGTCGTCGGACACGACGATGAAGCCGTTGCCGAGATTGCCGCCGAGCTGCGCGAGCGGGTTGAAGGCGTTGACCGGCAGATAGCCGACGCCCATCACCCCCGCCTGCCCCCAGCGCCAGCCGGGACAGTTCGGCTTCTCCGCCTTGCAGCCGACCGATTGCACGACCTGGATCGCGATCTCCGTCTCGGTCGCGACCGCCGGGTTCGAGCCGGGGAAGGACACCTTGGCGTAGCCAAGCACGCCGTGCAGGACGTTGCCGCTGGTGTAGGAATAGGTCACCGGGATGTTGGTGAGCCGGACATCGGGGCCGACCGCGCTCGCCAGGATGCGCAGGCCGGTCGAGCCGGTGTCGAGCAGCACCTGATGGGCCGCGCCGCCGCCGACCGCGACGGTGACGAAATTGGCGAAGCCGCTGCCGTCCGGCCGATCCTGGAGCGGGATGCGGGCGCTGTCCTGCGCCTGCGCGGCCCCCGCCCCCAACATCATGACCCCGAGCAGAGCCGCGAACGCGCGCCCCAGCACCATGATCCGTCTCCCAATCTCCCCGTGAAGTAACCCTCCGGGATTTTCATGACGGGCGCAAGTCGAACCCGTCTGAGAAGGGAACGCTCGGTCCTCTATACCCAATTCGGGTAGCGCGGCAGCATCACGACATCAGGCCGGCCGAAGCATCTCCGCGAGCGCGCATGCAACCGCAACGGTCGCCCGCTTCAGATCGTCGAGCGGCAGGCGTTCGTCGGCCCGGTGGGCGTTGGCCTCCTCGATGGTGCGCGGACCGGCACCGTAGAGCACGATCGGCACGCCGTGCGCCGCATAATGGCGGGCGTCGGTGTAGAGCGGCACGCCGCCGGTCGCGACCGGCACGCCGAACACCGCACTCGCATGACGTGCGATCACCGCGCCGAGATGGCGGGAGGCCTCCGTCGGCTTCAGCGGCTCGGCGAGCAGGATGCGGCGCACCTCGACGGCGACGCCGGGGAAGGCCGGCGCCGCGCCCTCGATGACGGCACGCAGGTCGGATTCGACCAGGGTCGGGTTCTCCTCGGGCACCATGCGGCGGTCAAGCCGGAAGGCGACGCGGTCGGGCACCACGTTGGTGTTGATGCCGCCCTCGACGAGGCCGATCGTCATCTGCGGCGAACCGATGCCGGGAACCGCCGAAATCTGGCGCGCGAGGCTCGGTCGCCACGCATAGAGCGCGCCCATGATGTGGGTCGCGGCTTCGAGCGCATCGATGCCGGTGAAGGGCTTCGCCGCGTGGGCGGAGCGGCCCTGAACCACCACCTCAAGGTGGAGGCAGCCGTTGTGCGCCTCGACGACGCTGTAGGAGAAGCCGGCGCCGATGGCGTAATCGGGCTTCGTCAGCCCCTCGTCGAGCAGCCATTTCGGGCCGATCTCGCCCCCGCTTCCTCGTCGTAGGTGAAGTGGAGTTCGACGGTGCCGGCGAGCGGGGCCTCGATCGCCTCGAGTGCGAGCAAGGCGAAGGCATAGGTGGCGAAATCGGACTTCGAGACCGCGGCCCCACGGCCGTACATCCAGCCGTCGACGATCTCGGCACCGTAAGGATCGTGCGTCCAGCCGGTGCCCGGCGGCACCACGTCGCCGTGGGCGTTGAGGGCGATCACCGGGCCATCGCCGAAGCGGCGGCGCACGATCAGGTTCGTCGCCGACACCATGCCGGCCGCCTCGACGACATCGCGCGGCACCGGATGGCGCTCGACGACGAGGCCGAGCCCCTCGGTGAGGCGCGCGGCAGCCTCGGCGGCGGCCGCGCAATCGCCGGGGGGATTGTCGGACGGGATCTTCACGATGCCGGCGAGATAATCGATCTGGCGGCCGTGCTCGCGCTCGACGAAGGCGGCGATCCGATCCTCGACACTCGACATGAAGACGCTCCCGAATGCGCGCCGGAGCGGCGCCGTTCAGACACGTCTAACCCAGTGCAGGCGGGCGGCAAAGAGCAGCCCGCCTGCGATTGGAACTCGCCGCTGCTCAGAAGGTCGCCTTCATGTTGAAGACGACGGTGCGCCCCATGCCGCTGCCGGAGGTCGAGAGCGCCGGGGTGTAGAGCTTGTCGAGCAGGTTCGTCGCGTCGACGCCCACCTTGAGGTTCGCATTGACCTGATAGCTCGCGAAGGCGTCCCAGGTCGAATAGCCGGCGACGCGGTCGTCGGTGCTCGAACCGGCATTGATGTCGCCGATATAGCTCGAGGAGACGAAGTTGCCGCGCCCGCCGACGGTCAGCTTGCTGTCGAGCCAGCGGGTGCCGAGCGTCACCGTCGCCATGTTGTCCGGCAGGTAGGAATGGGCGCCGAGGCCGTCCATCTGCGCCGGCATGTCGGTGTTGGTGTAGGTGTAGCTGACCTGCCCGAACACGACACCCATGTCGTAGCCGCCCTGCAACTCGACGCCCTGGACGTAGGTCGTGCCGGGAACGTTGTCGAAATAGCAGCCGTAATATTTGCCGACGCGGGAGCACTCGGCGGTGATGTAGTCCTCCACGTTCATCCGATAATAGTCGATCTTGAAGGTCGCCACGTCGGTCTGGGTGAAGAGCTGCTTGTAGAGGGCGTTGAGACCGACCTCCCAGCCGCGCTGGGTCTCCGGATTGAGATCCGGGTTCGGGAAGAAGGTCGTCGTGCTGCCGGGATGGTTGCCGCCGAGCAGCGTCTCGAAGGTGGTCGGCGGACGGAAGCTCTCCGACCACGAGCCGTAGATCTGAAGCCAATCGAGCGGATTGACCGCGAGTGTCAGCTTGGGATCGAAGCGGCCCTCGGATTGATCGACCGTATAGGCGCCGCCCTGGGTCTTGCTGGTGCCGTTTCCGTCGAGATCATAATAATCGTAGCGCAAGCCCGCGATGAAATCGACGATACCGTAGCTGAAGGTGGTCTGGGAGAAGACGCCGCCGGTTCCCGAATCGCCCGAAGGATTGACGCCGCCCTTCACCGTCGAAACGTAATCTTGGAACCACTCGGCGCCGTAGATCGCCGCCACGCCGACCGGGCCGAGATCGAACCGCGAGGTGTTCGAGGTGTCGAAGCCCCAGCCCTCGTCGGTCACGTTGCGCCCGGTATAGGAGCCGACCGTGATCGGGGAATCGTAGGTCATATCCACCTGATTGTAATAGCCGTTCAAACCGAAATCGATCAGCGGGTTGTCGGGCGTATAGGTGAAGTTCGACGTGTAGGTCTGTGAATTGACCGTCTGGTTGTAGGAGTTGGCGCCGAAGGTGTTGTTGTAGAGTACGCCGCCGATGGCGAGGCGGGTGTCCTCGGTCGGGTCGATACGGGCCTTGAACAGGCCGGACGTCAGGTTCTGCGCCGTGTAGGGCTGCGAGACGCCATCGCCGTTCTGGTAATTGTTGGTGTCGTTGTGGCTGACCGCGCCGGCGATCGCGGCGTTGGGGCCGAGATTGGCGCCGAGGCCGACCATCTCCGACCAGCCGGTTCCGTTCGTCCCCCACGACAGGTTGCCGATCGCCCCCCAGGTCTTGCCGGCCTGGATGATGTCGTCGATGCCGAGGGTGCGGAAGTTCGCGGTGCCGGCGAGCGCGCCCGCACCGCCCGCCGTGGAGACGGCGCCGCGCTGGACGTCGACCCCGGCGAGCAGCGCCGGATCGACATAGGTGAAGCCCTGGGCCTCGTGACCGGTGAAGCGGAAGTTCTGCCGCACGCCGTCGATCATCATGTTGACGCGGCCGGATCCCTCGAAGCCGCGGATGTTCACCGCGATGCCGGGGTTCTGCATGTTCTCCCGGGTGAAGGTGCCGGGCATGGTGCGCAGCACGTCGCCGAGGCTGTGGCCCGTGAAGGTCCCGATCTCGTCCTGCCCGACGGTCGAGACCGCCGCGGGCGTACGATAGGGCTCCTCGGACGACAGACCGGCGCCGGAAACGTCGATCTGCGGAATGACGAGCGCATTGTCGGCGGCGGCGGCGTTGGCCGTCGCACCCTTGGCGTCACCGCCGGCCGTCGCGGCGGCACTCGTGGCCGAGGCATTCGCGGCGGCCTTCGTCCCACCATCGCGGGGCTCGAGGTGGTCTCCTGAGCCAAAGCGGGTGTGGCGGCGAAGGAGAGGAGAACGAGCGCGGTTGTCGGGAGACGTCGGGCGGAGTGGGGCGGTGGATGGGACATGGGCACCTGCGCTGGGAAGGGCGAGGCCGCGCTATTGCGACGCATTCGCATGAATGTCCCTTAGCAGCCCCTCACCTTCTGACAACACAGATTTGCCGATTTCATGTTGCATTCACCTAAATGCGCTAATTTCGCCACAAATTATAATATTTATAATGCTGAACATTGGATCTTCTCCAACTACAGAGAGAGCATCCCCGATTCTTTCGTTTTCTTTCATCGTCACAGTGCGCGCGCGAGTACATGGCCGCCATGGCGTATACGGAGCCGCCCGCGCGAACAGGAGCGATCGATCGAAGCCGCGCAGACGATTTCCTGCTCTGGACGATCACGATTTTTCCGACTTCGCCATGCCGCGCGAACACGGGAAAGGCCCGCGCCTCGACAGCCCGGCCGCAGCCTCGTGCGCTTGGATCGGGCCTGTCACCGCCCAGGACGCGGCGAGGGTCGCGGCCGCGTGGCTGAGGAGGACGTTGCGATGACGTCGGAGCCCATGAAGCCGGTTTCGTCGAACCTCACGGCCGCTTTCGATTGGATGGATCTCGTCGGTGTGCCGGTCCTCTTGATCGAGCGCGACACGCTCCTCGTGAAGGGGGCCAATCGGGCCGCCCAGGCGCGGTTCGGGCCGAACCGCCTCGGCGCCCTCCCCCGCCCCTTCAGGAACCTCGCGGCGGATGGCGGAGCAGCCGCGCTCGCCGCCGCCTTCGCGGCGATCGCCCGCGGCGAGACCGATCCCGACGCCGTCGAACCCGTCTTCTTCTGCCAATTGAACGAGTGCGTGCGTTGCTTCCGCTTCAAGCTCGCCCCGTTCCCGCCATCGCCCGACCTCACCGTCGCGACGATGATCGAGGTGCAGCCGCAGGCGTCCGGGGATTGGCGCAACCGCCTCGAAGAAATCCTCGATCTTCTCCCCGTCGGCGTCGAGATCTACGACGACGGCTTCAACGCGCTCTTCTTCAACCGTAAGGCCGACGATCTCTTCCTCTATCCCGAGCGCCCCGTACTCCAGCACGACGATTGGTTCGAACTCGGCTTTCCGGATCCCGACGAGCGGGCGCGCCGCTATGCCGAGTGGCAGGACAGGGTGGAGAACGCGCGGCGGCACCGCGACCGGGTCGAGATCACCGAGTGGAACATGCGGTGCCGCGACGGCCGCAACCACGTCGTCCAGTTCCTGATCCGCTTCGTCGGGGACACCTTCCTCATCGTGCAATGGGACGTCACCGAGCAGCGCGCGCTCGAGGCGGAACTGTCGCGTCTGGCACGCCGGGATTCCCTGACCGGCGTCCCCAACCGGCGTGCCCTTCTGGAGGTCGCCGAGGCGACGTTCGCCGCGCAGCAGCCATTTTCGCTGCTGATGCTCGATATCGACCACTTCAAGGCGATCAACGACCGCTACGGCCATCCGGCCGGCGACGACGTCATCCGCGCCGTCGCGGCGCGCTGTGGCGGCACGTTGCGGGAAGGTGACATCCTCGCTCGGTTCGGCGGCGAGGAATTCGCCGTGCTGCTTCCCAACACGAGCCCCCCGAGGCCCGTGACGTGTCCGAACGGCTGCTCGCCGCCGTCACGTCACGCCCCGTCCCCGTCGGCGAGATGGAGATCCCCGTCGGGATCAGCGTCGGCGGCGCCTCGCGCCGATCGAACGATCTACGCCTGGCGGATCTCTTCGCCCGCGCCGACGCCGCGCTCTACGCGGCGAAGGGACAGGGCCGCCGCCGCACGCTGGTCGCTGACTGAGAAACAAAGGCGGGAGCGGGGAAATCCCGCTCAGGGGATGAAGTAGAACGGATCCGGCAACAGGAACGACCGCAGCGAATGGCCGCCGGCGAGATCCGAGGCCTGATCGCCCATGTTGGCGATGATGGTGTAGCCGGCGGATTCGATCCGGCCCCGGACCGGCGCCTTGAAATCGGCGGCCGAGCGAAATGTGCTCAGGTCCGGCTTCATGTAGAGCTGGGTGTAGCCGACATAGCCGGCGGCCTTGAGATTGCGCTCGGTCTCCGCCCGCAACGCCTCGCTCCGGCCGGTGATGAAGAACACCGCGACGCCGTTCGCCTTCGCCGTCCGGAACAAGGCGAGCGTCGGCGCGATCGGCTTCGCCTCGGCCCGCGCGACCCACGCGGCCCAGCCGCACGGCCCCTTCGGCAGCGAGCGGCACGGCGCATCGGGGAAATAAGCAAACTGGTTAGCCGAGAGCTCTGCCCAGTTCGACAGCGATGTCTCGTCGATGTCGAGCACCAGCGCCGGGTGCTTGGTCTTGCGCGCCTCGGAGCGGATCCACGCGGTGGCCTTTCCGGCGACGTCGGAGAGGCCGCGCTCGTAGGCGCCGCTCTTGTAATAGGCGAATGCCGCCGCTTGGGCGGCCGAAAGGTTCTCCGGCTGCGCCCCGTCGGTGACCGTACCGGCGGGGAGTGCCGGGGCCTTGAGCGTCGCCGTGTCCGCGAGGGCCGGGCCGGCAAGCGTCGCGGCGACGCAGAGGATGGAGAAGCCGCGGACGAAAGCCCGCTTCAAGCCTTGAGAAGCCATTCGTGCTCCGGCGCGTTGTAAAATTTCCAGGTCCGCTTCGGACCGGCCATGACGTTCAAATAATAGAGATCATAACCGTGGATCGCCGCGCAAGGGTGATAGCCCTTCGGCACCAGGGTGACGTCGCCGTCTTCCACCACCATCGCTTCGTCGAGCGAGCGGTCGTCGGTGTAGACGCGCTGGAAGGCGAAGCCCTGGGGCGGGTTGAGACGGTGATAATAGGTCTCTTCGAGGAGGCTTTCCGCCGGCAGCGCGTCGCGGTCGTGCTTGTGCGGCGGATAGCTCGAGGTATGGCCGCCGGGGGTGATGACCTCGACGACGAGGAGCGAATCCGCCGGCTCGCTCTCGGGAAGAATATTCGTCACGTAGCGGGTGTTGGTGCCCTTGCCGCGCACCTCCTGGGAGACGGCGTCCGGCCCGATATAGCGGGCGGCGCGGGCGCCGCCGGTGCCGGGCGCGGAGCACACCGCGAGCGTCACCTCGGTCGCAGCCTGGACCTTCCAGTCCGCCCCCGCCGGCACGTAGACGGAATGGGGCTTGCCCTCGAACGGCGACATCCGCTCGCCGACGATTCCGAAATCGAAATCGTCGCCCGCAATCGCCGCCTTGCCGGAGACGAGGACGAGGCAGACCTCGCGATCCCCGGTCGCCGCCTCGGCGATCTGGCCGGGGGCGAGCTTCTGGATCTCGAAGCCCACATAGCCCCAGCCCGCGCTGTCGGGCGTCACGGTCAGGACGCGGCCGTGGCCGGCCTTCGGCTTGACGAGAAGTTTCGGCATCGTCGTCCCCTCGCTCAGCGCTTCAGGCCGGCTTCGGCGATGAAGCGCACCAGATTGTCGTATCCGAGCTTCGCGTAGACGATCGGAATGGCTTTTTCCGGATCCTGCTCCGCCTCGATGACGATCCAACCGGCATAATCCGGCACCTCGCGCAGCACCGAGACATAATCGACGCAGCCGTCGCCCGGAACGGTGTAGACGCCCGCGACGACGGATTCGAGGAACGACCAGTCGCCCTTCTCGGACTCCGCCTTGACCGCCGGCCGCACGTCCTTGGCGTGGATGTGGGCGATGCGGTCACGGTAGCGGCGGGCGAGCGCGGCCGGGTCGGCGCCGCCCCAGGTGGCGTGGCCGGTGTCGAGCAGGAGTTTCACCGCTGGGCCGGTGCCGGCCATCATCCGGTCGATCTCGGCTTCGGTCTGGACCACGGTGCCCATGTGGTGGTGGTAGACGAGGGTGAGGCCCTCGGCGGCGACGAGTTCGGCGAAGCGCGTCAGGCCGGCATTGAAGCGGTCCCATTCGGCGTCGGTCATCACCGGGCGGGTCGAGAGCGGCGCGCCGCGGGTGCCGTGGACGGTGCGGGTGCACTCGGCCGCGATCAGCACGGCGCAGCCCATCGCCTTCAGGAGATCGATGTGGGCGCGGGCCGCCGTGAGTTCCTCCTCGGGGCTGCGCTCGATCAGGAAGGTCGAGTACCAGCCGGAGACGAGGTCGAGGTCGTGGGCGGCGAGGATCGGGCGCAGCAGCGCCGCGTCGCGGGGGAACTTGTTGCCGAGCTCCATGCCCTCGAAGCCGACGCTCTTGGCCTCGGTCAGGCACTGCTCGAGCGGGATGTGGCCGCCGAGTTCCGGCATGTCGTCGTTGGACCAGCCGATCGGATTGGCGCCGATTCGGATCATGGAGGCTCTCCCAGAGGTGCGTCCGGTTGGACGAAAGGCAGGTTGTACGAGGGGCACGTTGAGGCGAAACGGGCCGCCGACGGCGGCCCGAAGAAGGCGAGGATCAGTTGACGAGGCGCTGGGCCGCGAGCGCCCGCTCGTAGGCCGCCCGGGCGTCCGCCACCTCGCTGCGGCGGCTCACTTCCGGCACCGCGACGTCCCACCAGTGACCGCCCTCCTGGGTGGTGATCAGGGGATCGGTGTCGATGACGAGGACGGTGGTGCGGTCATTGGCGCGGGCGTCGGCCAATCCGGCCTCGAGGTCGGCGATCGAGGCGACCTTGCGGGCGATGGCGCCGAGGCTCCCGGCGTGGGCAACGAAGTCGATGTCGGGCAGCGCGACGTGCCGGGTGTCCTTCAGGAGATTGTTGAAGTTGGCGCCGCCGGTGGCCATCTGCAGGCGGTTGATGCAGCCGTAGCCGCGATTGTCGAGCACGACGATGGTGAGCTTCAGCCCGAGCATCACCGAGGTCGCGATCTCGGAATTCAGCATCAGGTAGGAGCCGTCGCCGACCATCACGACGACGTCCTCGTCGGGCCGCGCCATCTTCACGCCGAGGCCGCCGGCGATCTCGTAGCCCATGCAGCTATAGCCGTATTCGAGATGGTAGGTGCCGGGTCCACCCGCCTGCCACAGCTTGTGGAGTTCGCCCGGCAGACCGCCGGCGGCGCAGACGACGATGCCCGACGAGCCGAAGGCGCGCTGCACGGCGCCAATCACCTGACCATCCGAGGGGAGCTCGGCATTGGTCGGGGCTGTCGCGGCCGCGACGGCCCCGAGCCATTCGCCGCGGCCGCGTTCGCCGCCGGCGGTCCAGCCGGCCGGGGCCCGCCAGGCGCCGAGTTCGACGGAGAGTTCGTCGAGCCCCACCCGCGCGTCGGCGACGAGCGGCAGCGCCCGGTGCTTCGCCGCATCGAACGGCTGCACGTTGAGGCCGATGATGCGGCTCCCCGCATTCTTGAACAGCGCCCACGAGCCGGTGGTGAAATCCTGGAGACGGCTGCCGACGGCGAGGATGACGTCCGCCTTTTCAGCGAGCGCGTTCGCCGCCGACGAACCCGTCACGCCGATCGAGCCCATGTTGAGCGGATGGTCCGCGGGCAGGCTCGACTTGCCGGCCTGGGTCTCGGCGACGGGAATGCCGTGGCTCTCGGCGAAGCGGGCGAGCGCCGCGCTCGCGCCCGAATAGAGCACGCCGCCACCGGCGACGATGAGGGGCGCCTGGGCGCCGCGCAGCGCGGCGACGGCGGCCGCGAGCTCGTCCACGGCCGGGCGCGGCCGGCGCAGACGCCACACCCGCTCCACGAAGAAGGCTTCCGGATAATCGAACGCCTCGGCCTGTACGTCCTGGCAGAGCGCGAGGGTGACCGGGCCGCACTCGGCCGGGTCGGTCAGCACGCTCATGGTGCGGGCGAGCGCCGGGATGATCTGCTCGGGGCGGGTGATGCGGTCGAAATAGCGGGAGACGGGGCGGAAGCAATCGTTCGCCGAGACGGTGCCGTCGCCGAAATCCTCGATCTGCTGGAGCACCGGATCGGGCCGGCGGTTGGCGAACACGTCGCCGGGCAGCAGGAGCAGCGGCAGGCGGTTGACGTGGGCGAGCGCGGCGGCGGTGACGAGGTTCGTCGCGCCGGGGCCGATCGAGGTCGTCACCGCCATCATGCGGCGGCGGAAGCTCGCCTTGGCGTAGGCGATCGCCGCATGGGCCATCGCCTGTTCGTTGTGGGCGCGGAAGGTCGGCAGCGTGTCGCGGACCTGATAGAGCGCCTCGCCCATGCCGGCGACGTTGCCGTGGCCGAAGATGGCCCAGACGCCGCCGAACAGCGGGGCCACATGGCCGTCGATTTCGGTCTTCTGCGCGGCGAGGAAGCGGGTGAGCGCCTGCGCCATGGTGAGGCGGATGGTCTTCATGTCGGTCCTCGGGCTGCGCCGCAGCGTTCGGGCGCTGGTCTCGTCGATGATCTTCTGTTGGAGCGCCGACCTCCGCGGGAGGAAGCCGCGCCCGGCGCATTCCTAGCGCGAAGCCGCGCCGGAGGGCAGTCGTCGCGCGGCCGAGGCCGGTCGCGAGGACGCCGGCCTCACGCCGCTTCGGTGCGGATCACCTCGTGCCAGGCCTCGACGAGCGTCGCGAAGCGGCGGGCCATGTCGGCGGTCGCCGTCTCGTCGTCGATCTCGCCGGCGAGCCACTTGGCCGCGGCCTCGGCGAAGATGGTGCGCCCGACGGCGAAGCCTTTGACGAGCGGGCTCGCGGCGGCGGCCCGGAACGCGGCCATCAGTTCGGCTTCCGGCGCCTCGAGGCCGAGCAGCACGATGCCGCGGCAATAGGGATCGTTGCGGGCGATCACCTCGGAGATCCGCCGCCACGCGATCGGGTTCTCCTGGGGCTCGAGCTTCCACCAGTCCGGCTTGATGCCGAGATCGTAGAGCCGCGCGACGACGCTCGCCACCGTGTCGGGCCCGAGCGCGCCGTGCTTGCCGGAGATGATCTCGACGAGCAGTTCGCGCCCCGCGGTGCGGGCGGCGTCGTAGAGGCGCAGGAGTTCGCGCTCCTGGCGCGCCTTGAGCTCGGCCGGGTCGTCCGGATGGTAGAAGCAGAGGCACTTGATGGTGTGGCCGATCGGCCATTCGGTCAGGTGGCTGCCGAGATCGGGCAGGTGATCGAAATCGAGCGGGCGCGAGCCCGGCTGCTCGACGGGCCGTCCGATCCAGAACGGCAGGTGGCCCGCCTTGAACAGCGCCTTCCCGCCATAGGTGGAATCGAGCAGCATGCCGAAGCCGGTGCGCCCGGCGGCGACGCGGGCCGCCGCCTCGACCGCGAGGACCTTGAAGTCGGCGATGCGCTCGCGGGGAACGCCGAGCCGGTCGGCGACGGCCTCGAGCTGCGAGCGGTGATCGATCGCGAGCGCGACGAGGCCCTCGGGCTGGTCGCGGCGGGTCGTCGCCCAATGGATGTGGTTGAGCGCCGGGTCCTTGCGCAGCGCGCGGAAGGCGCTGCCCTTTTCGAGGAAGTGGCTGAGCTCGGCGAAAGTCGGATATTCGGGCGAGCACAAGAGGCGCGACACCGCGAAGGCGCCGCAGGCATTGGCCCAGGTCGCGCAGGTCTCGAACGGCTCGTCCTTGAGCCAGCCGCGCAGGAAGCCGGACATGAAGGCGTCGCCGGCGCCGAGCACGTTGTAGACTTCGATCGGGAAGCCGCGGCCGACGATGCCGTCCTCGAGATCGTCGCTGATCGGACCGTCATAGACGATGCAGCCCATCGCGCCGCGCTTCAGCACGATGGTCGCCGAGGAAACGGCGCGGATTGCCTTGAGCGCCTCGAGCACGCTGTCGGCGCCGGAGGCGATCATGATCTCCTCTTCGGTGCCGACGATGAGGTCGCAATCCGGCAGCACCGTCTTCAAGTGGGCGGAGACGCGATCGGACTTCACATAGCGCTCGAAGCCGGCATCGTGGCCGGCGAGGCCCCAGAGGTTCGGGCGGTAATCGATGTCGAACACGACCTTGCCGCCGCTCGCCTTGGCGATGCGGATCGCCTTGCGCTGGGCGGCGTCGGAATTCGGCCGGGAGAAATGCGTGCCGGTGACGACGATCGCCGTGGCCCGGCGGATCAGGGCCTCGTCGATGTCCTCCTCCGACAAGGCCATGTCGGCGCAGTTGTCGCGGTAGAAGATCATCGGCGAGACGCCTTCGTCCTCGACGGCGAGGAGAACGAGCGCCGTCAGCCGTTCGCGGTCGACCACGACGCCGTCGGTCGCGACGCCCTCGCGGGCGAGCTGTTCGCGGATGAAGCCGCCCATCTGCTCGGCGCCGACGCGGGTGACGAGCGCGGACTTGAGGCCGAGCCGCGCGGTGCCGACGGCGATGTTGGCGGGGCAGCCGCCGACGGACTTGGCGAAGGAAGTGATGTCTTCGAGCCGCGAGCCGATCTGCTGGCCGTAGAGATCGACCGACGAGCGACCGATCGTGACCACATCGAGCGTCTTCGCCATCATCTTCTCCTTGGGCACGGGGCGGGCTCTCGCGCGAGCTCTTTTCGATCGGCATCGGGACGCAGGCGGGCAACCGCACCGGCCGGGTCCGTGCCGAAAAACCGGCCGCCGACGCCGCTTAAATGAAGCACACGTTTCTAAAATCGTCAATATGGAATGCAAATTCCATTATTCCGACGATCACCCGTCGGCGCGCTCGTCCTGCCCGCCGCGGCGCGCTTCGGCCACCGCAACCGTCAGGGTCATCGCGAGCGCGAGCGTCGCGGCGAGCGACCGGAACCCCTGGTAGTCCGCCTCCACCACCTCGAACCACAGCTCGGTGTCGGAGGTGAGCGGGCTGAACGGGCTGTCGGTGATGACGACGAGCGGCGTGCCCTGCTGGGCGATCTGCTTCGTGTAGGCGAGCGTCGCCGAGGCGTAGGGCGTGAAGCTGATGGCGATCGCCGCGTCCCGCGGGGTCGCGAAGGAGAGCGTCTCGGTGTCGGTGCCGGCGGCGGAGCCGATCAGCACCGTCTTCACCCCGAGCTTGCCGAAGGCGTAGCTCATGTAGGTCGTGACGGGGTACGAGCGCCGCTGGGCGATGAGATAGATCGTCTCGGCCGCCGCGAGCCGCGCCGTCGCCGCCTCGATCAGCCCCAATTCCACCCGGTCGCGCAGGCTGTCCACCGATTGGTGGGTCGCCTTGCAGAAGCCGTCGAACAGCACGGCGGCGCGGGAATCCTTGGGCGCCTCGGTGCGCAGCGATTTGAGCCGGTCGTCGTAGGTGGAGACGCGGTCGCGCAGCCGCTCCTGGAAGATCGCCTGGAGATCGGAGAAGCCCTGGAACCCGACGGCTTGCGAGAAACGCACCAGCGTCGAAGGCTGCACCTGTGCCTTCTCGGCGATGGTCGCGACCGTCCCGAACGCGATCTCGTCCGGGTTCGCCATGGCGAAGGTAGCAACCTGGGCGAGCCGCTTGGGCAATTTCACCGCCCGACTCACGAGCAGTTCCCGCAAAGCGCGAAAATCCCGTGGCGGCATGCCCCCTTCATCCTCGGCGGAGACGGTTGTGCTCATCGGCTCACCTCCCTCATTCCGATCGCGCCGCGGTCCGCTCGCGCCGGTGCCGCGCTTGACTCACGCGGTTCGTCTGGAATATAAGTTCCATAACATAAAACAACGGCAAATAAATTCCGAGATGCGCCGCTCCTTGGCGCGACACCCGGGTGGGGAGAGACGACCATGAACGCTGCGCGACCGGCCCGCACCGGCTCGGCACGGCCATCGCCGGTACGCCCGATGGGGCGCGGCGCGGCCTCGGCACGCTGAGGGGTGCGATGAGTTCCGCCCTCCACGGCCTGCCCCTGTCCCTCAATCACATGGTCGCGCCGCGGCTCAGCCACGCCGCGCTTTTCGACCTCGCCGTCCGCCTCGGCATTCCGGCGGTCGAGATCCGCAACGACCTCGACGGCGTCGCGATCACCGACGGCACGCCGGCCGCGACGGTGCGCGCCGACGCCGAAGCGCGCGGCCTCACGATCCTGTCGATCAACGCCCTGCAGCGCTTCAACGACTGGAGCGATGCGCGCGCCGCCGAGGCCGAGGCGCTCGCGGCCTATGCCGCGGCCGCCGGGGCGCGGGCGCTGGTGCTGTGCCCGGTCAACGATCCCGCCTTCGCTCCGCCCGAGGCCGCCCGCCTCGACGGGCTGCGCACGGCGCTCCGCGGCCTCGCCCCGATCCTGAAGGCGGCCGGCCTCGTCGGCCTGGTCGAGCCGCTCGGTTTCCCGGAATGCTCGCTGCGCCTCAAGGCGGAGGCGGTCGCGGCGATCGACGCGGTCGGCGCGGGCGATGTGTTCCGTCTGGTGCACGACACCTTCCATCATCGGGTGGCCGGGGAGACCGCCCTTTTCCCCGATCGCACCGGTCTCGTCCACGTCTCCGGCGTGACCGATCCGAGCGTGGCGATCGCCGATCTGCGCGATGCCCACCGCGTGCTCGTCGATGCCGCCGATCGTCTCGACAATGTCGGGCAGATCCGCGCGCTCCGGGCGGGGGGCTATGCCGGCCCGTTTTCGTTCGAGCCGTTCGCGGCGTCGGTGCATGCGAGCGCCGACATCGCCGCCGATCTCGGCCGCAGCATCGCCGTCCTCGACGCGGGAACGCGCGACGCCGCGGCGTGACGACCCGCCGGGCCAGCCCGGCGGTCCAAAATCACAAGCTTTCAGAAAAGCCGGCGCCGCAAAGAGCGACCGGCGCACTTGGAGGAGAGAAACGATGAAGCGCCTTCTGCTCGTACTCGCCGCCTCGACGCTGCTCTCGACCTCGGCCTTCGCCGAGACGATCGGCGTGTCGATGGCGAAGTTCGACGACAACTTCCTCACTGTCCTGCGCAATGCGATCAAGGACTATGCCGGCTCGAAAAGCGGCCTCGACGTGCAGTTCGAGGATGCGCAGAACGACGTCGGCAAGCAGCTCAACCAGATCCAGAACTTCGTCGCCCAGAAGGTCGACGCCATCATCGTCAACCCGGTCGACACCGACGCGACGCCGAAGATGACGCAGCTCGCCGTCGCCGCCGGCATCCCGCTCGTCTACGTGAACCGCATGCCGGCCGACAAGGAACTGCCGGCGAAGGTCGCCTTCGTCGGTTCCGACGAGCGCGATTCCGGCACGCTCGAGATGAAGCAGGTCTGCAAGCTGATGGGCGGCAAGGGCGAGATCGTCGTCCTGATGGGCGAGCTCTCCAACCAGGCCGCCCGCCAGCGCACCCAGGACGTCGAAGACGTGATCAAGTCGCCCGAGTGCGCGGGCATCAAGATCCTCGACAAGCAGAGCGGCAACTGGGACCGCACCCAGGGCACCGACCTCGTCACCAACTGGCTGTCGGCCGGCCTGAAGCCGAGCGCGATCGTCTCCAACAACGACGAGATGGCGATCGGCGCGATCCAGGCGCTGAAGCAGGCCGGCGTGCCGAAGGGCTCGATCATCGTCGCCGGCGTCGACGCCACCCAGGACGGCCTCGCCGCCATGAAGGCCGGCGACCTCCAGGTCACCGTGTTCCAGAACGCCGTCGGCCAGGGCAAGGGCGCGGTCGACACCGCGCTGACCCTCGCCAAGGGCGGCAAGACGGAATCCTTCGTGTGGGTGCCGTTCGAGCTCGTCACCCCGGACAACCTGTCGAAGTACGAAGCGAAGAACTGACGCGGGGTTTCTCACCCTCCGACCCCGGACGCGGCCCGCCCGCGTCCGGCCTTCGCACCGGCCGGGCGGTCACGCCCGGCCCTCATCGCCCGCACGACGCGGAGACGACGCCATGCCGAGACAAGCTGCCCTGAAAACCGTCCGCGCACGCGGTGCCGAAACGCCCTACCTCCTCGAGGTGGAAGGCGTGCGCAAGGCTTTTCCCGGCGTCATCGCCCTCGACAACGTCTCCTTCCGCGTGCGGCCCGGCACCGTCCATGCCCTGATGGGCGAGAACGGCGCCGGCAAGTCGACGCTCATGAAGATCATCGCGGGGGTCTACACCCCCGACCAGGGCAGCTTCCGCCTGCACGGCCAGGACATCCGCCTCACCTCTCCGCTCGACGCGCTCGAGCACGGCATCGCCATGATCCATCAGGAGCTCAACCTGATGCCGTTCATGACGGTCGCGGAGAACATCTGGATCCGCCGCGAACCGAAGAACCGCTTCGGCCTGATCGACCACGGCGCACTGCGGCGCATGACCGCCGACCTGTTCGCCCAGCTCAACATCGATATCGACCCGGAAGCCGAGGTACGCTCGCTCTCGATCGCGAGCCGGCAGATGGTCGAGATCGCCAAGGCGGTCTCGTTCGAATCCGACGTCCTCATCATGGACGAGCCGACCTCGGCCCTGACCGAGCACGAGGTGGAACACCTGTTCCGCATCATCCGCGACCTCAAGGCGCGCGGCAAAGGCATCGTCTACATCACCCACAAGATGAACGAGCTGTTCGAGATCGCCGACGAGGTGTCGGTGTTCCGCGATGGCCGCTATATCGGCACCGAGCCGGCCGACCGGGTCACCCGCGACGACATCATTAAAATGATGGTCGGCCGCGAGATCACCCAGATGTTCCCGAAGGAGACGGTGCCGATCGGCGACGTCGTGCTCTCGGTCCGCGATCTCTGCCTCGACGGCGTCTTTCGCGACATAAGCTTCGACGTGCGCGCCGGCGAGATCGTCGGCTTCGCGGGGCTCATCGGGTCCGGCCGCTCCAACGTCGCCGAGGCCCTGTTCGGGGTCGCACCGGCGACCTCCGGCACCATCGCGATCCGCGGCGAGCGCGTCTCGATCGACAGCCCGCGGACGGCGATGGCGCACGGCATGGCCTTCCTCACCGAGGACCGCAAGGACACCGGCTGCTTCCTCATCCTCGACGTGCTCGAGAACATGCAGATGGCGGTGCTCGGCCAGCGTTATGTCCGCGCCGGCTTCGTCAACGAACGCGAGGCGGCCCGCGATTGCGAGGCGATGCGCAGCGCCCTGCGCATCAAGACGCCGAACCTCGCCGAACGCATCGAAAACCTGTCCGGCGGCAATCAGCAGAAGGTGCTGATCGGCCGCTGGCTGCTCACCAAACCCAAGATCCTCATCCTCGACGAGCCGACCCGCGGCATCGATGTCGGCGCCAAGGCCGAGATCCACAAGCTCATCACCCGGCTCGCCGGCGAGGGCGTCGCGGTCATCATGATCTCGTCGGAGCTGCCCGAGGTGCTCGGCATGAGCGACCGCATCGTCGTCATGCACGAGGGCCGCGTCACCGGCGTGCTCGACCGCGCGGAGGCCGATCAGGTGCGGATCATGGAGCTCGCCTCGAAATAGGCGGCGAAGCAAGGTCGGGAGGACCCATGACGATGGAAAATACCACAAAGGTCGCGGCGACCGACCGCCCGGCCCGGCGCTTCAAGCTGCCGCCGGACGCCTCGATCTTCCTCGTGCTGATCGGCATCGCCCTCGCCTTCGAGGTGCTCGGCTGGATCTTCGTCGGCCAGAGCTTCCTGCTCAACAAGCAGCGCCTGGTCGTCATGATCCTCCAGGTCTCGGTGATCGGCATCATCGCCGTCGGCGTGACCCAGGTCATCATCACCGGCGGCATCGACCTGTCGTCGGGCTCGGTCGTCGCCGTCACGGCAATGGTCGCGGCGAGCCTCGCCCAGGTCTCCGGCTTCGCCCGCGCGGTCTATCCCTCGCTGACCGACCTGCCGGTCTTCATTCCCGTCGCCGTCGGCCTTCTCATCGGCCTCTTCGCCGGCTTCATCAACGGCAGCCTGATCGCCTATACCGGCATCCCGCCTTTCATCGCCACCCTCGGCATGATGGTGACCGCCCGCGGCTTCGCCAAGTGGTACACCCACGGCCAGCCGGTCAGCATGCTGTCGGATCCCTACGCGGCGATCGGCTCGGGGGCGACGCCGGTCATCATCTTCCTGGTGACGGCGGCGATCTTCCACATCGCCTTGCGCTACACACGCTACGGCAAGTTCACCTATGCCATCGGCGCCAACCGTCAGGCGGCGCGCGTCTCCGGCATCAATGTGGGCACCCACCTCATCATCGTCTATTCGATCGCGGGCCTGCTCTCGGGCCTCGCCGGCATCGTCACCTCGGCGCGCGCCATCTCCGGTCAGGCGGGCATGGGCATGATGTACGAGCTCGATGCGATCGCGGCCTCGGTCATCGGCGGCGTCTCGCTCGCCGGCGGCATGGGCCGCATCACCGGCACCGTGATCGGAACCGTGATCCTCGGTGTGATGACCTCCGGCTTCACATTCCTGCGCATCGATGCCTATTACCAGGAGATCGTGAAGGGCATGATCATCGTCGCCGCCGTGGTGGTCGACCAATATCGCCAGCGCAAGCGCGCCCGCGCCTGAGCCGCCGCGCCCTTCGCCCCTCGCTTTCCTTCAGCCGGCGCCGCGGCCTCGCGTCGCCGGCCTTCTCACGACAGGGTCTATCATGAGCGTCAGACTCGGACTTCTCGGTGCCGGCCGGATCGGCAAGGTGCATGCTTCGGCGATCGCGGCGACGCCCGGTGCCGAATTCGTGGCGGTCGCGGACGCCTTCCCCGCGGCGGCCGAGGCCATTGCGGCGAGCGCCGGTGCCGAAGTGCGCACCGTCGAGGCGATCATCGGTGCCGACGACATCGACGGCGTTCTGATCACCACCCCGACCGACCTCCACGCCACCCTGATCGAGCAGGCGGCACGGGCCGGCAAGGCGATCTTCTGCGAGAAGCCGATCGACCTCGACGTCAAGCGCGTGCGGGAATGCCTCGCCGTCGTCGAAGAGACCGGCGCCGCCCTGATGGTCGGCTTCAACCGCCGCTTCGACCCGAACTTCATGGAAGTGCGCCGCCAGATCGACGCCGGCACCATCGGCGCGGTCGAGATCGTGCAGATCACTTCGCGCGATCCGGCCCCGCCGCCGGCCGACTATATCGGCCGCTCGGGCGGTCTCTTCCGCGACATGACCATCCACGATTTCGACATGGCCCGTTTCCTCCTCGGCGAGGACCCGGTGACCGTGTTCGCCGCCGCCTCGAACCTGGTCGATCCGAAGATCGGCGCGCTCGGCGACGTCGACAGCGCGACGGTGGTGCTGACGACCGCCTCCGGCAAGCTCTGCCAGATCTCGAACTCGCGGCGCGCCAGCTACGGCTACGACCAGCGCATCGAGGTGCACGGCTCGAAGGGCCTCGTCAGCGCCGAGAACGTGCGGGCGACGACCGTCGAGATCGCCAACGGCGACGGCTATCGCCGCGAGCCGCTGCTCGACTTCTTCATGACGCGCTACACCCAGGCCTACCGCAACGAGATCGCCGCCTTCATCGCCGCGATCGCGAGCAAGCAGCCGATGACGCCCTCGGGCGACGACGGCCTAAAGTCGCTCCTCCTCGCCGACGCCGCCGTGACCTCGGTGCGCGAGAAGCGCGTCGTCGAGATCGGCTGACGCGAAGCCCCCTGCTCTTGCCTTCTCCCCGCTCGCGGGGAGAAGGTGGCGCAAAGCGCCGGATGAGGGGCCCTTCCGGGCCTCTCATATTAAATCAAGCAATTGCAATATAACGACTTCTCCCCCTCATCCGCCCCTTCGGGGCACCTTCTCCCCGCTTGCGGGGAGAAGGGAGAGACGGCCGACGATCCGTCACATACAATACCGCGGAGGAGCGCCCCCCTCAGCTCCGCCAGCGCAGGACCATCGGCTTCAGCGGATTCGCGAAGGGGCGGCCTTCGGCCTGGGCTTCGAGCCACTCGTCCTTGACGCGCATCCACCAGCGGGCCTGGGTGTCGGCGTCGTTGATGAGCATCAGCTTGGGCTTCGCCTCGAGCCCTTCGCGCTGGCGCACCACGACGACCCGATCCTGATCGAGAAACACCGTCATCAGGTGCTCGAGCAGCGGCCGCAGCGGCTTCGCCCAGCCCGTGCTGACCCAGAAGAACTGGTGCACCTCGGTGTTCTCGGCATCGACCGGGGTGATCGCGGTCAGCCCGACGACGGCGTGACGGTCGCCGCGGATCTCCTCGATGCGCAGGCCCGGCAGGCGGTAGGAAATCTCGGTCGAGACATTCTGCCCGAGCACCTTGTAGGCGATGTTCTGCGGCGGCAGCGCGTGGCGCACCATGCGCCAGCCGAGTTCGCTCGGCTCGAACGCCTTCTCCTTCGGCCGGAGCTTGGTCGGGTCCTTCTTGAACCACCACGAGGTGTGGACGAAGGCCGCGTGGGTCGGGTCCATCAGCCCGAACGCCGCGTGGTCGGTCGAGCACGGGAACGGCAGCACGATCTTGAGCGCAGGGGCGACGTCGTGGCCGAACACCGGCAGCCGCGGCGGCTCGGCCTCGCTACCCGACGGCGCCTCGCCGTCCTTGGCGAAATAGATCCAGATCAGGCCCTGCCTCTCGACGCAGGGATAGGCGCCGCAGCGGATCTTCGGTAGGTCGACCGGCTGGTCCTCGCGCAAGGAGGGGATCTCGACGCAACCGCCGTCCCGACCGAACTTCCAGCCGTGATAGGAGCAGGCGACCGCCTCGCCGTCGAACGTGCCGTAATGGAGCGGGATGCCGCGGTGCGGGCAGAGATTGCGCAAAGCGAAGACGCGGCCGTCGTTGCCGCGGCCGATCAGGACCGGCTCGCCGAGCAGCGTCTTCGGCAGCATGGCGCCCGGCTTCACCGCGTCGCCCGGCACGGCGACGTACCAGAGGCCGCGGATGAGCGTCGCGGTCAGACCTTGCATCTCGTTCTCCCAACGCCGCGCCGTCCGGGGCGCAGAGCGCCACGCCCGGCTCGATTCGAGCGGCCTATGCTCTAGCGCCGGATGCCGCGCGCGACCAGCCCTCCCCTTTTTGGACCCGCCATCGGAGGCCGGTTGCCGCCGCTGCGCCGCGCCGCCGGCGCCATTGTTAACGCCGCCCCGAAATCGCCCTGAAATGAACCGGTCGGTGCCGTTTGCGGCGCACGACTTGCCCCAACTCGCATGCGGATATGGAGGGGCCGGAGTGATCCGGCGTCAGCGAACAGGAGGAGGCGATGAAGCACTTCACCGACATCCCCCGCCGGGGCCGCGTCCTGCGCGTGGTGCTGACGGCCGCCTGCGTGCTCGCCGCCTGCGCGGTGCCGGCGGCAGCGGCAGCCTTCGGAACCACCCTGTCGACCGCCAACGACGCGCTGAGCGGCGCGACCTCCGCACTGATCTGGGCCTCGTTCGCGATCGCAGCGATCTCCCTCCAAGGCGTGCGCGCCGCCTGTCACGCCAGCCGCGAGCGCGCCCGCGACGCCGCGGAAACGCAGGCGATCGAAGCGGATACGGCCGGAGAGCAGGCCACCGACGCCCCGCGCGGCTGATAGCATAAGAGAGACAAGGGGCTCTCCTCGAGTCCCTCCCTCCTTCTTGGAGTCCCTCCCCTCTGCCAGGGGGAGGGACAGACCGCCGCAGGCGGTCAGGGTGGGGCCCGGCGCCGCAAGGCGCCGTCGCCGCGGGCTAGCACGTGGCGAACAGTGCGTCTCATCGTGCCGTCTCGCCCAGCCGCCCCACCCCGGCGCTTCGCGCCACCCCTCCCCCAACTGGGGAGGGGCTACCGCAATCGACGTGATCCGGGCTACGGCAGGCGTCGTGTTCTGCTTCGGCGACGGCTATGTGATGGAGCGCCAGCCACCGTCTCGTGATGCGACGCCGACCGGCTCGTCCTGGCACCGCCGCCCTCGCGCCCTATATCGCTGCGAGATGCGACCTTGCGGAGCAGTGCCGTGACCGGATTGGTTCAGCCCGAAACCCCTCGATCGCCCGCCCGCCCGCGCCAACGGCTCGCGCAAAGGTGCGCCATTATCCCCCGCGATCGTGCCGCCTTCGTCGCCGCAACCGTCCTCGCCGCGGCCCTCATGTCGCCCCTCGCGCCCGCCGCGGCGCAGAGCGCGGCCCCGCTCGCCGCGACGTCGCGCGATTACAAGCTCGCCGTCACCAAGGTCGTCGGCGGGCTCGTGCATCCGTGGTCGCTCGCCTTCCTGCCCGACGGCGCCATGCTGGTGACCGAGCGGCCGGGCCGGCTTCGCCTCATCGAGAACGGCAAGCTCGATCCCGAACCGGTCGCCGGCCTTCCGGCCGTGTTCGCCCAAGGCCAGGGCGGCCTGCTCGACCTCGCCCTCGATCCGGACTTCGCGAAGACCGGTCTCGTCTATTTCTCCTATGCCGAACCGCGCCAGGGCGGCGCCGGCACGACGCTCGCCCGCGGCCAGCTCGTCCGCGAGGGCGGCAAGGCGCGGCTCGAAAATGTCGAAGTGATCTTCCGCCAGGAGCCGGCGCTGCCCGGCGGCATCCAGTTCGGCTCGCGCTTCGCCATCGCCTCGAACGGCACGCTCTATGTGACGCTCGGCGACCGCCGTCAGGCGGACCTCGCCCAAAAGCTCGACAACGATGTCGGCAAGGTCATCCGCATCGACCGCGACGGCTCCATCCCGAAATCGAACCCCTTCGTCGGACGGGACGGCGCGCGACCGGAGATCTGGGCCTACGGCTTCCGCAACGGCCAGGGCGCGGCGATCGACCCGGCGACCGGTCAGCTCTGGACCGTCGACCACGGCGCCAAGGGCGGCGACGAGATCAACCACCCGGAGGCCGGCAAGAATTATGGCTGGCCGGTCATCACTTACGGCGTCGATTATTCCGGCGCAAAGATCGGCATCGGCACGTCGGCGCCCGGCATGGAGCAGCCGGTTTATTATTGGGACCCGTCGATCGCCCCCTCGGGCCTCGCGATCTATGACGGCGCGCTGTTTCCGAAATGGAAGGGCGATCTCCTGGTCGGCGCACTCAAGGGCCAGATCCTGGTCCGGCTCGACCGCGAGAACGGCCGCATCGTCGACGAGGAGCGCATGATGAAGGGCCTGATCGGGCGCATCCGCGACGTGCGCGTCGGTCCGGACGGGGCGATCTGGCTCCTCACCGACGAGGAGAACGGTGGGCTCTACCGGGTGATTCCCGCGAAGTCGTGACCGCGTCGCCCGGCATAAGCTAGAATGGCGGACCTTCCCCCGCGCGATGGCCCGCTATGTTCCCCACCCGCCACTGGCACCACATGACGACCGAGGAGATCCGCGGCGCCGATACGAGCCGCTGGATCGCCGTGCTGCCGCTCGCCGCGATCGAGCAGCACGGGCCGCATCTGCCCCTCGGCACCGACCTCGTCATCGCGGAGGGGCAGGTTGCGCGGGTGATCGAGCTCCTGCCGCGGGATTGCCCGGTCACCTTCCTGCCGGTCCAGGCAATCGGCAAATCGAACGAGCACGCGGGCTTTCCCGGCACGCTGACGCTGTCGTGGGAGACGGCGACGCGCGCCTGGATCGAGATCGGCGAGGGACTCGCGGCGAGCGGGATCACCAAGCTCGTGATGGTGAGCTCCCACGGCGGCAACATGGCCGTGCTCGACACCGTCGCCCTGGAGCTTCGGGCCCGGTTCGGCATCCTCGCCGTCGTCACCCGCTGGGGCCGCTTCGGCCAGCCGGAGGGCGTGTTCTCGGCGGAGGAAATCTCGGTCGGAATCCACGGCGGCGACATCGAGACGTCGCTGATGCTGCACCTCGCGCCGGAGCTCGTCCGCCTCGAACGGTCGGCGGATTTCCTCTCCGCCCAGGGCACCCTCAAGGCGCGGTACCGGCATCTCCGGGCCCACGGCGCCCACGCCTTCGGCTGGCTGTCGAGCGACCTCAACCCGTCGGGCGTCGTCGGCAACGCCGCGATCGCGACCGCCGATAAGGGCCGCGCCTCGCTCGATCACGCCGCCTGGGGCTTCGTCGAACTCCTCCAGGAGATGGAAACCTACGAGCTCGATTGCGACGTCGCTCCGTCGTGACACACCGCGCGACTATGGCTTCGGATAGGGCTTGAGGATCAGAACGCCAAGGTCGCGCGCGGGATAGAAGTCCGTTGCCTTCATTTGGAAGCGCGTCGGCGCGATCTTCTTCACCCCATCGCCGCAGAAGCTGACCAAATTCTCCGGCGCGCCCTTGTCGACGGTCAGAGTGAAGCTGCCGATCGGGCCGTTCCAGTTCGCGCCGGTCTTCAGGACATATTCGATGCGCGCGTCCGAGAACGGCGGCCCACTCGGCGGATCGGCCTGTTTCGCCGCACGCTGAAGCGACGCGAGCAGCGAGGGCTCGACGCAGAAGAGATCCATCTCCGCGCGCTGGGCCTCGAGCGCCCACGGATTGTCGTGCAGATCGAGCCCGATCAGCGTGCCGGCCGACAGGCCGACGCTCGGGCGGTAGGCGTGATCGACGACGACCTCCTTCCCCGCCGGAAAGGCCTGCGTCCAATAATAGGTCGTCTTGAGGGTCCACAGCGGCGACAGGTGGCGTTCCATCCCCTTGCCGGCATCATATTCGTCGACGAACGCGAGTCCCATCCCGATGAACTCGTCCCATGCCGCCGGGGGCAGCTTGTCGAGCGCGGCCTGGGTTTCCTCGCGGAACGGGGCGAGCGGCACGCCGCGGGCGCGCAACAGCGCGGTGCGGTCGATGCCGAGGGCGAAGACGCGCTGCTCCATCGCCGTCTCGACCGGAGCCCCGTCCACCTTCGTCTCGAAGGCGAGGAAATTGTCGGCGTCGCGGACCGGAATCGAGATGTTGGTCTCCGGGGCGATGGTCACGTCCGGCATCGGGAAGGCGACGAGGAGTTTGACGTCCGCGTCCGTCGTGTTCTTGAAGACATAATGGACGCGGACCGCGTCCTCCGAGATGGAGAGATCCTCGGACTGCATCGCCACCGACTCGTTGATGACATAGACGAGCCCGCCGGCCGCGAGCGCCGCCGTGGTGTCGTTGGCGTGGGCGACCGGTGCCGCCGCGAGGACGCCGAACGCCACCGCGAATGCTCGTGCCGCACGCCATAGAGCGCGACTGCGCATTGTCGTCATGTCCATCCCCCGATGCGCCTGCCATCCGCTCGGATGAAAGCCGATTTATCGAAATGCGATAAGGGGGCGTGCTGTCGCGAAGCTGGGGCTGGAGGGCCGGCGCCCGTCACCCCGCGGCGCGGGCGACCGCGGCGTCCCATCGCGCCGCGAGGGCGGCATCGAGATCTTCGAAGGTCGCGAAGGCGTGGACTTCGAGCGGCGCACCGCGGCCACGCACCGTGACCTCGCGGACCGGCGCGTCTCCGGCCTCGAACGCCGCCGCCTCGGTCACCGCGCGGGAGGCGACGACGACGGCGTCGAGTTCCTTCGTCATCGCCTCCAGCCGGCTCGCGATGTTGACGGTATCGCCCAGCGCGGTGATGCCGGCGGCCTCGACGCCACCCGCCGCACCGATCCGGCCGAGGATCGCCGGCCCACAATGGATGCCGACCCCGATGCGGATCTTGTGGCCGAGGCTCGCCTTGAACTCGCGGTTGAGCCGCGCGGTCGCCGGGCCCATCGCGGCGGCGGCCCGCAGCGCGGCGCGACAGCCGGCGGCGGGACCGTCGCCCATGCCGAAGATCGCCATCACCCCGTCGCCGATGAACTTGTCCACATAGCCGCCGTTGGTCCGCACCGCCTCCGCCATGGCGTCGAGATAGCGGTTGAGAAGGAAGACGACGTCGAACGACAGCCGGTGCTCGGAGAGCCCGGTGAAGTTGCGCATGTCGACGAACAGGATCGCGACGGTCTGCTCGACGCCCCAATGGTAGAGGTCGGTGCCCGGCGTGCCGACCTTGGCGGCGGTGCCGGCCGGCACCAGCGGCAGCACGGCGAGATCGGCGGTCGGCCGCATCTGGCAGGCGAGCCGCACGGTGGGGTCGGCATGGATGCGCTCGAGCACCGCTTGTTCGGCCGGATTGGGCGGCGGCAGCAGATCGGCGCCGGCGAGCACCCGGGTCCGGCAAGTGGAACACCGCGCCCGGCCGCCGCAGATCGAGGCATAGGGGATGCCGTTCATGCGGCCGATTTCGAGCAGCGTGGCGCCCGGCATGATCCGTACCGTCCGGTCGTCCGGGAACGTGACGGCGATCGAGCGCGGACCGGCATGGGAGAGGCGGCGAATCAGAAACACGGTCGCGGCGACCAGGAATGCGCAGCCCAACACGGCGACGATGGTGTCGCGCCCGCGCAGCACCCACTCCCGCGCCTCGGGCAGGACGGAATGGGTGACGAGGCCGGCGATGTCTAGCCGGCGCGCCGCATCGACCCAGCCCCACTCGGCGAGCAGGGGGATCGCCACGGCGAGCGAGACGAGGAGCGGGAAGCTGCGGCGATACCAGGTCCGCCCGCCGAGCCAATGGTGCAGGCCGAGCATGGCATGGAGCCACACGACAGCGAGCGCGAGCGTCTGCATCAAGACGGCGGCGGGCCAGAGATCGCCGAGCACACGGCTATAATCATCGGAGACGCCGAAGCGCATCTTCAGCCCGATGGTCGAGAGCACGTGGCCGCCGACGAGCACCGGAATGAGGAGGCCGAGCACGAGTTGCATCGCCTCCCAGCGCGGGATGCGCCACGTGCGCCGGCGAATGGCCCGGGAGAAGGCGAGGCCGACGTGCACCACGGCCGCGGCGGACAGCAGCACGAGGCCCGGCGGCGATTGCCATAGGCCCCTGCGCCACACCTGCGCGTCCTCCATCCAACGCACGGAGACGATGCCGAGGATGTGGTTGAGGAAGTGGGTGAGGACGAAGGCGAACAGCACGAGGCCGGAGAGGAGGCGCAGGCGCTGCCCGTTCAAGACGCGCCGCCGCAGCCGCGACCAGCGCGCCCGCCACTTGCCGCCGACGCGCACCTTCGCCGGGATGGGGAGCTCGATCATGCCAGTCCCCGCGGTCCGCGCGTCCCGTGTCGCAATGCCGTGGCGGGGCGCTCAGGCCGCGATGTCGCCGTTGGCCAGCCGCTCCTGCTCGAACTGGAAGACGATCGAGGGGTCCGGCAACACAACATCACGGTCCTTGTCCTCGTAGTCGCAGCGCGTCAACAGATCGCGGATCACGTTGAGGCGCGTCTTCTTCTTGTTGCCGGCCCGAACCACGGTCCACGGCGCGGAGGCATGGTGGGTGCGGGCAAACATCTCGTTGCGGGCGCGGGAATAATCCTTCCAGTGGGAGAGCGCCGCCTCGTCGACGGGGCTCACCTTCCACTGCTTCAGGGGGTCCTTGCGCCGGTCTTCGAGCCGTTCGGCCTGCGTGTCCCGGTCGATGTCGAGATAGTACTTATGGAGGGAGATGCCCGAGCGGACCAGCATCTGTTCGAAGAACGGTGCGGTGTCAAAAAACTCATCGAGCTCCGCGTCGGTGCAGAAGCCCATCACCCGCTCGACCCCGGCGCGATTGTACCAACTGCGGTTGAAACAGACGATTTCGCCCGCCGCCGGAAGGTACGGCACCCAGCGCTGAAAATACCAGGACGAGCTCTCCCGCTCGGTCGGTTTGCCGAGCGCGACGACGCGCGTCTCGCGCGGGCTCATGTGCTCGGTGACGCGCTTGATGGTGCCGTCCTTGCCCGCCGCGTCGCGCCCCTCGAAGAGGATGAGGAGCTTTAGCCCCTTGGTGATGACATGGCGCTGGAGCTTCACGAGTTCGACCTGGAGGCGGTAGAGCGCGTCGCGGTACTCGCCGTCGCCCTCGTCCGCCGCGTGCTTCCTGTCCTTCGCCATCGCGCTCTCCCTCGTCCACACCCGTCTCGTCGGCCACCGTCGCGGCGAAAATACGAAGACCGCACGCGGAGTTCGCCCCTCTGGCCGAATTTCCAGTCGGCCGTGATCGCAGCGAAGCGGTGCGATCGACACGAGCCTGAGGACAATCGCGCGCCGCCCCTTGCCTTTCGAAAAGTTTGACCCTAGTTTCCGCACCGCTCGGGCCGCCCCTTGGGGCCGCGCCGCATGTGCAGCTGTAGCTCAGTTGGTTAGAGCGTCGGATTGTGGATCCGAAGGTCCCTGGTTCGAGACCAGGCAGCTGTACCACCTCCCTTTTCGCCGTGCCGTGCAGGCATTCTCGAACTCCTCGCGTATCATTCTCTCGCGATGAGACAGGAGGCGGCGGTGAAGGTCGATTATGATGTGCAATCCGACGCGCTCTATCTGCGCTTCGCGGACGGCAAGATCGAAGAATCCGAGGAAGTCTCGCCGGGCGTCGTGCTCGATTTCGACGCGGCGGGCCGCATCGTCGGCCTCGAGGTTCTGTCCGCCTCGGTGAAGCTCGCGCCCGGAGCGCTGCCGGCCGCCGCGGAATAGAAGAGCGACGGTCTCGTCAAAGCCGTGCGGCCCGTCGCCGGTTCGGACGTGCTGTGCTACGCCTCGCATAATGCCGCCGAGAGCCACGGACCGCCGAGAAACCCGACCCCCATGCGCCGCTTCCTGATCGACACCGACACCGCGTCCGACGACGCCATCGCGCTTCTGCTCGCCTTCGCCGCGCCCGACGTCCGAATCGAGGCGATCACCATGGTCGCCGGCAATTGCCGGCTCGATCAGGCGGCCCAGAACGCGCTTTATGTCCGCGAGCTGGTCGGCGCCGAGGCGCCCGTCCATCTCGGCCGCGACGCGCCGCTGCTGCGCCCGCTCGTGATGGCGGCGGACGTCCACGGCCACGATGGGCTCGGCGATATCGGTCTGCCGCTCCACGGCCGCACCGCCGATCCCGGCCACGCGGCGGATGTGATCCGCACCGTGATCCGCCGCCACCCGGGCGAGGTCACCCTCGTCACCCTCGGGCCGCTCACCAACGTCGCCCTCGCGCTCCTGCGTGACCCCGAGCTCGCCGGCCTGGTGCGCGAGTGCGTGGTGATGGGGGGCGTCTCGGACGGGTTCGGCAACATCACGCCGGCGGCCGAGTTCAACATCTACGTCGACCCGGAGGCGGCCAAGATCGTGTTCGGCTCCGGCCTCAAGATCACGATGGTCGGCTGGGACATCTCGCGGAAGTACGCGCTCCTCTCGGGCGCCGAGCTCGATGCGTTGAAGGCGATCGGCACCAAGCGCGCCCGCTTCGCCGTCGACATCCTCGCCGCCGTCCGCCGCTACGTCTCGGAGCGCACCGGCGAGGACTGCGCCGATCTGCCCGACCCGATCGCCATGGCGATCGCCCTCGATCCGACCATCGCGACCAAGGTGGTGCGCCGCGCCGTGATCGTCGACACGTCCGACGGCCCGTCGATGGGGGCGACCCTGGTCGACCACCACGCCGTGACCGGACGCACGGCGAACGCCGACGTCGTCGTCGAAGCCTCGCGGGAGAAATTCATCGCCCGGCTCAGGCAGGCGCTCGCGGTCGCCTGATCGCCCGGCCCGGACAGCCGGTCAGGCGTCGACCGGCTGCGCCGCCTTGGCGGTGCCACCCATGAGCAGATGCTCGCGGCCGACCTTGACGAGGTCGAAGGCCTGGAAGGTGCCGTCTTCGCGCGGGAACTCGTAGCGCACGATGTCGGCGGTCGCCTGGGCGCGGCTGAGCTTACCGGGAATGAAGCTGCCGGTGCCGACCACGTCGACCGGGATGCCGAGATTGCCGAAGATCCGGCACTTCAACACGTCGAACCCGGACGAGGCGACGATGCGCGGCCCCTTGAAGCCGTTGTCGTCGAGCATCTTGCGGAAGCGGATGATGCTCGCCGCGGTGACGCCGGTGCCGAACAGCGCCTTGTCGCGGATTTCGTCCGGCGACATGCCGTCGAGATCGTCGATGCCGAAGCCCTGGAGCGCGAGCTTCAGCACCTCGCCCGGCGTCTCCTTGTGGGTCCAGCGCAGCAACGTGCGCACCGAATCGTTCCAGTCCATGCCCTCGAGGTGGCGGCCGGCATGGGTGTCGATGCGGAAAGCGAGCTGCTTGCCGCGTTCGTCGAGTTTCGCCTCGTCGTAGAACCAGCGGCAGACGGCGAGTGCGTCCGTAATCTCGCGTCCCTCATAATCGACGAGCACGGTGTAGGTCTGCTCGTCGGGGAACTGGGCGGCGTAGAGCTTCGCCGCCTCGAGCGTGGCGTTCTCCCGCTCCGGATCGCCGCCGCGGGCGAGGATGCGCGCCTTGGCGTAGCCGATCAGCGAGTGGGGCATGGTGCCGAGCCCCTGGGCGGCACCGAACATCGGCGCGGCGATCGCCGTCGAGGTGCCGATGAAGCCGGTCGCGCCCATCAGCCGCGCAGTGCGCGAGCCGACGCTCGCGCCGTAGGAGCAGGCGAGGTGCATGTCGTCGCCGGTCGCGTGGCGGGCTTCCATCGCGATATAGGTGGTGCGCGGCATCGCGAGGCTCATGGTGAAGGCGTTCATCGCCGACACGCAGGCGAAGCCGATGCGCTGCAACAGCAGGGTCTCGATCGGCGACAGGGCCGCCATCGAGCCGGTCATGTAGAAGAGCGGACGGCCCGAGCCGAGCAGCGTGCCCTCGGGCACCTCGCGCCGGATCTCCAGCGGGAACGGCGCGTCGGCCGGATAGAGGTCGGTGACGAGGTCGATCGCCCGGTCCACCGCCACGATGCAGTCGGTGCGCAGGAACACCGCGTAGGTGACGCGGCAATCGCCGGTCGCCTCGACGATCGCCTGGGTCTTGAGGAAATAGGCGTCGGTCCTGAGCGCGACGTCAGCATCGTTCTTTGGAGACCGCACGACTTCCACTCCCGCCCGTCATCGGCAACAGCCGATCGATGGGTTTTCTTCTGCAACGATCCTCCGGCGCCCGCAAGCCGCCTCTTCACCCGGCCGCTCGCCGGTTCAGGAGCGCCCGTCGACGACATGCTCCGCCACATGCAGTTCGATGCCCGCTTGGCGCTGGAGATAGAAAATGATGCCGAAGAGATTGCGCGCCTGGGGATTGCCGCGCGGACCGAACATGCGGATCAGGCTCTTGGACGGCATCGCAGTGGCATCGGCGAGCTTCTCGAAGCCGATTGTCGCCTTGATGTAATCCCGCAGGATCGCCTTGCCGGCATCGACGTCCCCGGCGAGCATGGTATCCACGCCTTCCCGCAGCAGGGCGGTCGCAAACGACGGATCGTGCGCCACGCGGCGCTGGACGAGGTCCCTGAAGCTCTTCGTCACCGCCATCTCTCACACTCCACTCACCGTAACCTCGGCCGCCGTAGCTTGTACTCGGCCCACAAAGCCTTGGCGGTCTCGATGTCGCGCTGCTGGCGATGCTTGGTCCCGCCCGTCAACAGAATGATCAGGGTGTTGCCGTCACGACCGAAATAGACCCGGTAGCCGGGCCCCCAATCGATCCGATATTCGAGAACGCCGCGCCGACCGATTTGACGTTCCCGAGATTTCCCTGCTCCAGGCGCGCGAGAGCCACGGCGACCTTCGCCGCCGCCATGGAATCCAGGGCGGAGAACCACGCCTCGAAGGGACTGTCGCCGCCGGCATCGACAAAGTAGCGCAGGTCCATGGAGGCGGAAGGTAACACATAGGTTACCGTTTACCAAGTCGCTCTCTTCGATCGCGCCTGTCTCCGCCGCGACCGCTCACCCTTGCCAGAGCTGTCGGCGCGGGGCACCATCCGGCCCGCGCCGCCCCCCGGCCGCCGGTCCGCTCACGTCTCGATGGAGCCTCGTCCATGAAGTTCGGCGCGCACGACGCCCTGATCGTCGTCGATCTGCAATATGGCTTCATGCCGGGCGGGCACTTGCCCGTGCCGGGCGGCGACGAGGTGGTGCCGATCGTCAACCGCATCGCCCGGCAGTTCGAGAACGTCGTGCTGACGCAGGATTGGCATCCGGCGGGCCATTGGTCGTTCGCCTCGACCCATCCCGGCCGCAAGCCTTACGACATCGTGCCCATGGCCTACGGCGACCAGGTGCTGTGGCCGGACCATTGCGTCCAGGGTACGCACGACGCCGAGTTCCACGCCGACCTCGACATCCCATGGGCCCAATTGATCATCCGCAAGGGCTATCACATCGCGGTCGACAGCTACTCCGCCTTCCACGCGGCCGACCGCAAGACGCCGACCGGCCTCGCCTCCTACTTGCGCGAGCGCTCGATCGGCCGGGTCTTCGTCTGCGGCCTCGCCACCGATTTCTGTGTCGCCTGGACGGCGCTCGATGGCAGGGCCGCGGGCTTCGATGTCACCGTGATCGAAGACGCCTGCCGCGGCATCGACGTCGCCGGCTCGCTCGACAAAGCCTGGGCCGACATGGCCGCCGCCGGCGTGGAGCGCCACTCGTCCGCGGCGTTGGGGGTGTAGGGGAAGCCGGTATTCTCAAGCGAGGCACGTTCCTCGCGATTGTCCCTGAAGGACTCGTCCTATCCGTAGTCTTCCCCGGCCTTGTCCCGGGGACGCAGGGCCGCGCGCCTTGTTCTCCGCCCCTGGGTCCCCGCCACAAGGGCGGGGACGACGACGGAGGGCGGGGGAGCACGCTCCGAGCAGACGTGGCGGCGGGGCGCGTCCCGCCGGCGCCTCGGCAGCGCCTCACAGCCGCCATCTCGCCTTCTCCGCCCCTCACATCACCGGTACGGCGTTCGGCTCCGTCGGCAGCGGATCGACCGCGTCGGGGTCGCGCTTCTTGTCGATGAGGCGCCCGGTTTCGACGTCGGTCGGCGTCTCGGGCGTCTTTTCTGTGCCGGGGTTGACCGGCCGCGGCCGGTCCTCGGGCTTGCGGTCGGGCAATTCGGTCGGCATGTCCGCCTCCTCTGGTGTCGTGCTCTCAGAGGCTAACGGCGGGTCTGCGGACGGGTTCCGAACGCGACGCGCGGGTTCGGTGTGGCCGCGTCGCCGACCATCGGCACGTCCCTTTCGACACTGCCGCGGCCCTGCAGCCACAGCGCGACGAGCCAGCACACCATCGCCCACGCCGCCCCGAGGCACCAGCCGCCGAGCACGTCGGTCGGCCAGTGGACGCCGAGATAGATGCGGCTCACCCCGACGAGAAGCGTCGTCACCACCGCGAGCCCGATGACGAAGATCTTGGTGCGCCAGCGTGGCTCCACCCGGGCGATCAGCGCGCCGAGGGTGAGGTAGGTGACCGCCGACAGCATGGCGTGGCCGCTCGGGAAGCTCGCGGAATAGACTTCGACCGCATGGGGCACGAGATCGGGACGCGGCCGGTCGAAGCCCAGCTTGAGAACGCTGCTCAGGAGCGCGCCGCCGCCGATCGAGACGGCGACGAGAAGGGCCGCCGAACGCCGGCCCGACAGCGCCAGGAAGCCGCACACCGCAAGCGTGACATAAGCGAGGATCGCCGTGCTGCCGAGCGCGGTGACGTCGCGCGCCACCTCCTCGACCCAGATCGGGCCGATCGGGTCGGCGTGGTCCGCCGGCGCGCGCAAAGCGAGCAGGATCGCCGAATCGAAGGCGCGGGTATCGCCCTCCATCACCTCGTCGGCGAGGTGGGTGAAGACGAACAGGCCGAGCGCCGCGACGAAGATCGCGACGAGCAGCGAGAATTCGCGCGGCGTCGTCGGGCGGTGCATCCACAGCCGCGTACCCCATCGCTTCAGCATGTCTCGCCCCTCTCCATCCGCTCGCGCACCGCAAGCTCCGCGGCGGGCAAGCGGATGACCTGCGAAGATGGCATCGGCGCGGCGGCGCCTCAGCGGTCTTCGAGCGCCTGCTCGATGCGCGAGACGACGGTCTTCAGCACCTTCACCCGGGCATAGTGCTTGTTCTCCGCCTCGACCAGCGTCCACGGCGCGTAGGTGGTGCTGGTGCGGTCGACCATGTCGGTGATCGCGACCTCGTAGGCCGGCCACTTGTCGCGGTTGCGCCAATCCTCCGGGGTCAGTTTGAAGCGCTTGAAGGTCGTCTGCTCGCGCTCCTCGAAGCGGCGTTTCTGCTCGTCCTGGCTGATCGCGAGCCAGAATTTCACGACCAGGAAGTCCGACTGGTGCAGTTCGCTCTCGAAATCGTTGATCTCGTCGTAGGCGCGCCGCCAGTCCGCCTCGGTGCAGAAGCCTTCCACCCGCTCCACCAGCACGCGGCCGTACCAGGAGCGGTCGAAGATGCCGATGTGGCCCCGGGCCGGCAGGTTGCGCCAGAACCGCCAGAGATAGGGCCGGACCCGCTCTTCGTCGCTCGGCGCCGCGACCGGGTGCACGGCGAAGCGGCGCGGATCGAGCGCCTGGCGCAGCCGCATGATGGCGCCGCCCTTGCCTGCCGCGTCGTTGCCTTCGAACACGCAGACGACGCCGAGATTCTGGAACGCCTTCGAATGCACGAGCTCGCGCAGGCGATGCTGCGCCTTCGGGAGCTCCTCGTCATAATCGTGTTTGTCGAGCGCCTTGGTCAGGTCGAGGCTCGACAGGATCGAGACCCGCGGCACCGCCGGCGCCGTGGTGCTGATGGTCGCGGCGCTCGGCGCCTCGCTCGGGACCGGCACGGTCGGATCCGGCCGGTTCGCCCGCTTCAGGGCATCGAGCAGGAGGCCGCCGATCGCCGCCGCGCGATAGTCGGGGTCGGACGCCGGCACCACGTTCCACGGCGCGTTCGCCGTCGAGGTCAGGTAGGCGAGGTTCTGGGCGATCTCCTGGAATTTTTGCCGCTGCTTCGGCTTGCTCACCGCATCCCATTCGATGATGAGGGACTGGTCGATGTCGATGCCCTTACGCGCCTTCTCGCGGCGCCGCGCCGCTTCCTCCGGCGGCACGTAGAGCCACAGCTTGAGGAGCTCGACGCCTTCGGAATGGAGCATCGCCTCGAACCGGTTGATCTGGTTGAGGGCATGCTCGAAGGCGAACGTGTCGATGAGGCCGCCGGCATGGGCGAGCAGCGCCATGTGATACCAGGAGCCCAGCACCACGCCGACCTCGCCGTGGGCCGGCATGTCGCGCCAATATTTCCACAAGGGCGGCCGCCGCCGCTCCTCGTCGTTGACCCGCTCATAGGCGAGCGTCTTGACGTGCCGCGCGTCGAGCCAGCGATAGATGAGGTTCGTCACCGCGCCCTTGCCGGACCCGTCCGGTCCGTTGACGAGCACGAGAACGGTCCGCCGCTTCTGCTGCACCAGTTCGAACTGCTGGTCGAGCAGGTCGTCCCGGAGCTTGGGCTCCATCTCCTTGAAGGTCTTCTTGTCGAGCTTGTGCTCCAGCAGTGCGGAATCGAACATTCGGCCCCCTTCGGGCTGCTATCGTTTCGTCGCGTGGGCGGGGTGCGTGACGCAGACCGTCACTCGTTCTTGCCCCACACCAGGAACAGGCCCGCGTCCCCAGGGAAGCCGCCCGGAAACTCGAGAATCTGGCCGGAGATCGTGAAGCCATGCGGCTTCAGCTCCGTCTCGTAGCGACGATAGATTTCAGCAGGCTCTCCGCGCAACGTCGAAGGCCATTCCGGATCGGGCACGTTGATCGCCCGGCCGCCGTCGGTCAGGAGTTCGGACGGGAAGCGGATCAGCAGAAACTCCGTCTCGCCGCGCTCGGCTGCTTCGCGGGCATGGTGCAGCAGCGTCTGCCATTGCTGATCGGTGACGTGGTGGGAGGTGAGATCGGCCACTTCGGCCTGCTTCTCCGTCCGCAATTCCGCACTATGTCCTTCGCGGGCCTTGCGATCCTCGCCCGCATGAGCGCCGACGATCTTGCGGAAGGCGTCTGCCGAAACGCTGTCGACGGGCTCTGCCGCCACCGGCCTGCCGAGAACGACGATGCCGGGTGAGGTGGCAACCGGCGCCGAATAGCTGCTATCGACCTTGCGGATGGTATCGATGAGGCTGCCGAGCAAGCCCGGCTTCGGCCCCTTCTGGGCATCCGACAGCGCGGCGAAGGCCCGGACGATATCGGCACGGCTGACGATGCCGACGACCTTGCCGTCGCGCAGCACCGGCACGCGCTTGATGTGGTGCCCCTGAAGGAGCGTCGCCACCTCGCCGAGATCGGTATGCTCGTCGACGGTCACGACGGGCGCGCGCATCACCGAGCGCACCGGCCGCTCCGTCTTACCGAGGGTCTCGAGGAAGGTCTGACTCAAGGTCTCGCCTTCGGCGAGGAGCGTCAGCCACCAATCCCGACGCTCGGCGCCGCCATGGGTCTCGATATCCGCCATCAGGTCGCCTTCGCTGACCATGCCGACCGGAGCACCCGTCGCGTCGACCACCGGAACGGCGCTGATGCCGTGTTCGACCAGGGTCCGCGCCACCTCGCGGGTGGGCGTTTCCGGTGAAACGCTCACCACCGTCCGCGTCATCACTTCGAAGGCGCGCATCATCATCTCCTTTTGGGGCACTCGCCCTGCTTGCGTCTCGCGGACCGCTTCGCTTACCGAGCCGCCCCACGATCGCATGACAGGGAAGCCGCGAAGAGAGGCCCCTGTCATTGAAGCCGCTCAAATATCCGTTGCCGGGATCGCTCCGCGCGCGGCGTGCACCATCGCAGCAAGGATGGCCGTCGATCTCTTCACGCGGAACCGTCCGCGGCCGGCTGCCGGCTCTCACGCAGATAGCGGCTCGGCGGCGCGCCGAGCATGCGACGGAACATGGTGGTGAAGGCCGCCACGCTGTCGTAGCCGAGATCGAGCGCCACGCTGGTGACCGGTTCTCCCCCAGCGAGCCGCGGCAGGGCGGCGAACAGGCTCGCCTGCTGCCGCCAGGCCGAGAGCGAGAGACCGGTCTCGCGGCGGAAGGCGCGGGTGAAGGCGCGCCGGCTCATCGCCGCCGAATCCGCCCACGCATCGATGGTGGCGCGCGGCGACGGCGCATCGAGAAAGGCGTTGCACAGCGCGGCGAGCCGCTCGTCCGCCGGGAACGGGAGGCCGAGCGGCCGCTCGGGAAGCCGCGGAATTTCGTCGAGGATGAGCGCCATGACGAGGGCCGAGCGGGTGCCAGGTGCCGGGGCCGGCGGCAGCTTGACCGCCTCGACGACGAGGCTGCGCATCAGGTCGGTGAAGCCGACGACCCGGCTCCGGGTCGGCAGATCGGCGATCGCCTCCGGGCGCACATAGACCGAGCGCATGCTGACGCGGCCGCGCATGATCACCGAATGCTCGGTCTCCGCCGGCACCCAGAGGGCATGATCGGGCGGCACCATCCAACGCCCGTCGACGGTCGTCACCACCACCACACCGCTCAAGGCATAGAGGAGCTGCGCCCGGCTGTGGCGGTGCGGCGGCACGCGGTGCTCGGCCGGATATTCGCTCGCGAGCGCGACGATGGCGCCGCCGAGCCCCTCCAGCCAGGCGATCTGGCGGCGGTGATCCTCGTCGGTCCACCCCGACGAGGCGACTGGCAATCCGCTGGATGTGATCGCAAACCCACTCATCGCTGGCCCACTCGAACAAGACATAGACCAGAGCACGAAAGCAGGACAGCAGCCAATCGCTATCGTGCGATCACCGGCGCCGGCGCGTCTTCGCCCGCATCCGGTCGATGGAGTTTTCCCCGTGTCCCAAACGACAGCGACGGCCGATCACGCGGCCGCAGACCGCACTGCATTCGCCATCCTCGCCGCCATCAGCTTCTGCCACCTGCTCAACGACATGATGCAGTCGCTGATCGCGGCCCTCTATCCGATGCTGAAGACGAACTATCAGCTCGATTTCGGCCAGATCGGCCTGCTCACCTTCACCTTCCAGTTCACCGCGTCGCTGCTTCAGCCGCTCGTCGGCATGTTCACCGACAAGCGGCCGCAGCCTTATTCGCTGTCGATCGGCATGGGCTTCACCCTGGTCGGGCTCATTCTGCTCGCCTTCGCCCATCATTTCTGGCTGCTGCTCGCCGCCTCGGCGCTGGTCGGCATGGGCTCGTCGGTGTTCCACCCGGAATCCTCGCGCGTGGCGCGCATGGCGTCGGGCGGCCGTCACGGCCTGGCGCAATCGGTGTTTCAGGTGGGCGGCAATTTCGGCACGGCGCTCGGGCCGCTGCTCGCCGCCTTCGTCGTGCTGCCGCGCGGCCAGTCGAGCGTCGCCTGGTTCTCGTTCGCGGCCCTCGTCGCGATGATCGTGCTGTGGCAGGTCGGCAATTGGTACGTCCAGCACCGCGCCGTGAACGCCAAGCGCCCCCGCTCGACGCCCGCCGTGACGCTGCCGCGGTCGCGCGTGATCCTGGCGCTGCTGGTGCTCGGGATCCTGGTGTTCTCGAAGTATGTCTACATGGCGAGCCTATCGAGCTACTACACCTTCTACCTGATCCATAAGTTCCACCTCGCCATCTCCGACGCCCAGTTGTTCCTGTTCCTGTTCCTCGGGGCGGTCGCGGCCGGCACCATCATCGGCGGGCCGATCGGCGATCGGTTCGGGCGGAAATATGTGATCTGGGGCTCGATCCTCGGCGTGCTGCCGTTCACCCTCGCGCTTCCTTACGCGAACCTGTTCTGGACCGCGGTCTTGAGCGTCGTGATTGGCCTCGTGCTCGCCTCGGCCTTCTCGGCGATCATCGTGTTCGCCCAGGAGCTGGTGCCCGGCAAGGTCGGCATGATCGCCGGCTTCTTCTTCGGCTTCGCCTTCGGCGTCGGCGGCATCGGCGCGGCGGTGCTGGGCCACGTCGCGGACGTGAAGGGCATCGACTTCGTCTACGACGTCTGCTCGTTCCTGCCGCTGCTCGGCCTGCTCACGGTGTTCCTGCCGAACATCGAAGGCCCGCGGGCGGGAAAGCGGGCACCGTCCGCGACGCCGGCGACGGCCCGCGCCTGACGGGCGCGCATCGCGATCCGGGACGGCGGCCTTCCCCGCCGTCCCCCCTCATCGCGGCAGGCCCTCGATGCCGCCGCGGCCACGCGCGCCATAGGCCCGCCGATCATAAGAGCGGCTGAGGCATTCGAGCCCGAGATCGCGGGCGAGATGCGGGCTCAACGTCGCCGGATCGAGCCGCGTCGCGGTCGCCCGCGACAGGCCGAACCAGACGAGGCTGCGCAGATCGGGCCACCAGCCGAGCTTGATCTTCAGGGGTTCCGGGAGGCATTCTGTCGAGAGAGCCATGGTCGGACGCTCCAGCGTGAGGACGATGTCATCCTCGGGTGATGCGCCCTCCGCCGCGTGCTCTCAAACGCGATTTCCGGATGGAAGCATAAGCCCTCTTTATCGATGAAGCGCGCGCTCCCACCCCTCAACGCCATCCGCGCCTTCGAGGCGGCGGCCCGCCACGAGAGCTTCACCCGGGCGGCCGAAGAGCTCGGGATGACCCAGGCGGCGGTGAGCTATCAGATCAAGCTGCTCGAAGAGCGCCTCGGCGCCGCGCTGTTCCGCCGCCTGCCGCGGCGGGTCGAACTCTCGGCCGAAGGGCGGCGGGCGCTGCCCCTGGTGACGGAGGCATTCGACACCCTCGCCGAGGCGTTCTCGACCGTGCTCGACGAGCGCAATCCCGTGCTCTCGATCACCACGCTGCAGACGCTCGCGGTGCGCTGGCTGGTGCCCCGGCTCGGCGCCTTCCAGCTCGCCCACCCGGAGATCGCCGTCCGGCTCGACGCCTCCAACCGGCTCCTCGATTTCGACCGCGACGACATCGACGTGGCGATCCGCTCCGGGAGCGGCGAGTGGCCGGGAACGGTCGCCCACCGGCTGTTTCCGATCGATTTCACCGTCGCCGTCAGCCCCGCGCTGCTGGCGCGCCACGGACCGCTCGAGAGTCCGGCCGACGTTTTGCGCCTGCCTTTGGTCTCGCCGACCGATCCCTGGTGGCGGCTTTGGTTCGCGGCCGCCGGCCTGCCCGACGCGGAGACGGACGGTCGCCGCGCCCTGTCGCTCGGCGTGCAGCAGCTCGACGCGACAGCGGTGCTCGCCGGAGCCGGCGCCGGCCTTCTTTCGCCCCTCTATTTCCGCGAGGAATTGCGCGACGGCCGCCTCGTGCAGCCCTTCCCGATCGTCGCGCTGGAGCCGAACCGGTTCTATTGGCTGGTCTATCCGAAGGCCCGCCGCAACGCGCCCAAGGTCCGCGCCTTCCGCGACTGGGTGCTCGCACAGATCGGCGAGAGCGAAGCGGAACGAAACACCGTCCCCACAATTTACCCGCAATGACCTCCTCGTGAGGCCGTTCGGGCGTGAGCGGACTGGAGCGCATGTCGAGTATCGCTGTCGAGGAGAGCGCGCGTACGCGCGACGGAGAGGCCCGCGCACGGCGCAATCTCGCCGCGCTCAATTTCTTCATGGCCGACATGCAAGCCGGCATCGGCCCGTTTCTCGGCGTGTTCCTGCAGCAGCGCGGCTGGAGCGCCGGGCCGATCGGCACCATCATCTCGGTCGGCGGCATCGCCGGCCTCCTCGCCACCGCCCCCGCCGGGGCGATTGTCGACCGGTCGAACGACAAACGGGTGCTGATCGCCGTCACCGGCGTCGCGACCGTCGCCTCCTCGCTGATCCTGCTGTTTTCCCAGACCGGCCTCGCCGTCACCGCGAGCCAGATCGCACACGCCCTCGCCGGCGCCGCGATCGGTCCCGCGGTCACGGGCATGACCCTCGGAATCGCGCGCCAGGCGGGCTTCAACGCCCTGAACGGGCGCAACCAAGCCTGGAACCACGCCGGTAACCTGGTCGGAGCCGCGTTGTCCGGCTGGCTCGGTTGGCTTTACGGCATGGCCGCGGTGTTCTGGCTCTCGGCCCTGTTCGGGCTCTTCGCCATCGTCGCGGCGCTGCGCATACCCGCGCGCCTCATCGACAACCGCGCCGCACGGGGGCTCTCCGAAGCCCACCAAGGCGGCACGCCCGGCGAGGGCATGCTGTCGCTCCTATCGAACCGACCTCTGCTCATCCTCGCCGCCGCGCTCGCCTGCTTCCATCTCGGCAACGGTGCGATGCTGCCGCTCTACGGCATGGCGGTGGTCGGCGCCGGCCACGCCGAGGCGGCGAGCTTCACCGCGCTCACCATCGTCGTCGCCCAGGGCGTGATGATCGTCGCCTCGCTGATCGCCATGCGGATGGCCTCGCGACGCGGCTATTGGCTCGTGCTGCTGATCTCGTTCGCCGCGCTGCCGCTGCGCGGTCTCCTCGCCGGCGGCGTCATCGAGCCGTGGGGCGTGTGGCCGGTGCAGGCCCTCGACGGCATCGGCGCCGGCTTGCAGAGCGTCGCGGTGCCCGGGCTCGTCGCCTGCCTGCTGGAGGGCACGGGGAGCATCAATCTCGGCCAGGGCACGGTGATGATGGTGCAGGGCCTCGGTGCCTCGCTGAGCCCGCTCATCGGCGGCTGGATGGCGCAGGAGATCGGCTACCGGCCGACCTTCGTGATCCTCGGCGGCTTCGCCGTCCTGTCGCTCGCCCTGTGGGTCGGCTTCGCCGGGCGGCTGCGGCCGCTCTGCGGCGGCGTCCCGCGATAGCCCCGAATCGAAACGGCCGCCCCGAAGGGCGGCCGCTTGAAAGCGTCGGGGAGCGTTCGGCCGGCTTAGCGGTCGAGCCCCTTGTTGCGGGCGGCGAGCAGGCGCAGCCGCAGCGCGTTGAGCTTGATGAAGCCCTGGGCGTCCTTCTGGTCGTAGGCGCCGGCGTCGTCCTCGAACGTCACGATCTTGGTCGAATAGAGCGAGTTCGGGCTCTCGCGGCCGATCACGATGACATTGCCCTTGTAGAGCTTGAGGCGGACCCCGCCGGTCACCGCGCCCTGACTCTTGTCGATCAGCGCCTGGAGCATCTCGCGCTCCGGCGAGAACCAGAAGCCGTTGTAGATGAGCTCCGCATAACGCGGCATCAGCTCATCCTTCAGGTGCGCCGCCCCGCGATCGAGGGTGATCGATTCCATCGCCCGGTGGGCGACGTGCAGGATGGTGCCGCCGGGCGTCTCGTAGACGCCGCGCGACTTCATGCCGACGAAGCGGTTCTCGACGAGGTCGAGGCGGCCGATGCCGTTCGCCTTGCCGAGCTCGTTGAGCTTGGCGAGCAGCGTCGCCGGCGACAGGCGGACGCCGTCGATCGACACCGCGTCGCCATGCTCGAAGCCGATCTCGATCACGGTCGCCTGATCCGGCGCCTCTTCCGGCGACAAGGTGCGCTGGAAGACGTAGGCCGGCGGCTCCTCCGCCGGGTCCTCGAGCACCTTGCCCTCGGACGAGGAGTGCAGCAGATTCGCGTCGACCGAGAACGGCGCCTCGCCGCGCTTGTCCTTGGCGACGGGGATCTGGTTCTTCTCGGCGAAGTCGATGAGGTCGGTGCGCGACTTGAAGGTCCACTCGCGCCACGGGGCGATCACCCGGATCTCCGGCTCGAGCGCATAATAGGAGAGCTCGAAGCGGACCTGGTCGTTGCCCTTGCCGGTCGCGCCGTGGGCGACGGCATCGGCGCCGGTTGCCCGGGCGATCTCGATCTGACGCTTGGCGATCAGCGGCCGCGCGATCGAGGTGCCGAGCAGATAGACGCCCTCGTAGAGCGCGTTGGCGCGCATCATCGGGAAGACGAAATCGCGGACGAATTCCTCGCGCAGATCCTCGACGAAGATCTCGCGGCAGCCGAGCAATTCGGCCTTCTTGCGCGCCGGCTCCAGCTCTTCGCCCTGGCCGAGGTCGGCGGTGAACGCCACCACCTCGCAGCCGTAGGTCGTCTGAAGCCACTTGAGGATGATCGAGGTGTCGAGGCCGCCCGAATAGGCAAGCACGACCTTCTTGACGTCGCCGCTCACGCGCATGTTCTCCTTTAAGCCTATTCCTATCGGCCGGAGCCGGGCTCGGAGCGATGGGAATAGGCTCGCCGAAGGTCAGCGGGAGAGAAAATCCCGCCTCATCGCCGGGCGGCATCCGCGGCGCCGTCGCGCTCCCATGAGGAGCCGCGCGCAGGCAGCCTTTCGTCCGGGCAGCCCTGCAACCCGGAAATGGGAGCCCACCCCGGTGGGGAGGGCTCGTCGCGCAGCCGAGGCCGCCTTTTCCCCGCGGATTTCGATCCGGCGGCGGGCAGGCGGCGTTCGGGCTCAGCCTTCGCTCTTGACCTCGAGGATCTGGCGACCGCGATACATGCCGGTCTTCAGATCGACGTGGTGCGGACGGCGCAGTTCGCCCGAGTCCTTGTCTTCGACATAGGTCGGGGCCTTCAGCGCGTCGGCCGAGCGGCGCATGCCGCGCTTCGACGGCGAGGTCTTTCGTTTCGGAACAGCCATGTTTCGTCTCCGGTGCCGACGCACTGAATTCGGGTCGCCGGAAGTGCGCGACCGGCGTCGAGCGTCGTTGACCCTAAGGGATGAGCGGGCCTTATACAGGGCCGGATGCGCCTTGGCCAGCACTTTGGCAGGCGAAAAGCGTCGTTTTCCCCGCGCCGCCCGGCCGCGCCGGGTCTCCGGATCGAGAACTGGCTCGCCGATCCGGACACCGAATGAGCCCGTCCGGAAGCGGAGGCGCCGCCCCCTAATCCAAAGCCGGCAAACCCTCCAGGTCGGGGAGCACGGCGGTGGCGGGCAGATCAAAATATTCGTCGGGCTGGCCGGTGCGGTTCACCCAGACGGTGCGGAAGCCGTAGGCGGTCGCACCGGCGACGTCCCAGCGGTTCGACGACTGGAACGACACCGCCTCCGGATAGACCCGGAACGCCGTGGTGACGAGATCGTAGACCTCCGGCGCCGTCTTGTAGCGGCCCACGGCATCGACCGAGATGACCTCGTCAAGCACGCCGTCGAGGCGGGCATTCGAGACGGCGCTCGCGAGCATCTTCGGGGAGCCGTTCGAGAGAATCGCGAGGCGGGCGCCGGTCGCCTTGAGGCTCGTCAGCACCTCGTAGACTTCCGGATAGACGTCAAGGGTGCGGTAGGCGTCGAGGAGGGCGTCGCGCAAGGCGGGGTCGGCGCTCGGAACCGCGGCGAAGGCATAATCGAGCGCGTCCTCGGTGAGCCGCCAGAAATCCCGGTAGCGGCCCATCAGGCTGAGAATCCAAGAATATTCGAGCTGCTTGCGGCGCCACAGATCGGACAGCCGGTCGGCGTCCTCCCCGACCGCGGCCGCATGACGGCGCACCGCCGCATGGACGTCGAACAGCGTGCCGTAGGCGTCGAACACATAGACGGATGTGGGCATGGGCGACTCCGTTCGCGGCGTGCGTTCGGACGGCCCCCGACGGCGCTGCGCGCCGGCCGCCACGGGACCGGACCGAGGCGAAAGCAGGATCCGGCCTCGGCATCGGTTCGGCAAGCCTGATGCGCGGGCCGCGTCGAAAGGCCTCCGGCCCGACGGCTGCGGAACCTCTCGATTTCGAGACGATTGAAAAGGCGGGGGCCGGTTGCCGCTCGACGGCGGAACCCCTATGGTCCCTCGCGCCCGTCGCGCCCCGCTTCGCGACCTCGCCGGCCCTTTAACCCGGCTTTGACGGAAGGAGATTTCCGATGGCCTTCGAACTCCCCGAACTGCCTTATTCCTATGACGCGCTCCAGCCCTTCATGTCGGCGGAGACGCTCGAATTCCACCACGACAAGCACCACCTCGCCTACGTGAACAACGGCAACAACCTGCTGAAGGGTACGGAGTTCGAGGGCAAGAGCCTGGAAGAGATCGTGAAGGGCAGCTACGGCAAGAATGCCGGCCTCTTCAACAACGCGGGCCAGCACTACAACCACATCCACTTCTGGAAGTGGATGAAGAAGGACGGCGGCGGCAAGAGCCTGCCGGGCAAGCTCGCGGCGGCGGTCGACAGCGACCTCGGCGGCTACGACAAGTTCCGCGCCGACTTCATCGCCGCCGGCACCACCCAGTTCGGCTCCGGCTGGGCCTGGCTCGCCGTGAAGGACGGCAAGCTCGAGATCGCGAAGACGCCGAACGGCGAGAACCCCCTCGTCCACGGCGCCACGCCCATCCTCGGCGTCGACGTGTGGGAGCACTCCTATTACATCGACTACCGCAACGCCCGCCCGAAGTACCTCGAGGCGTTCGTCGACAGCCTGATCAACTGGGACTACGTCCTGGAGCTCTACGAAAAGGCCGTCTGAGCCTCTTCATCCGAGCCGAGAATGGAAAAGGGCGCCGTCGGGCGCCCTTTCTTTTTCGAACCGAGACACGCGGACCTCCTCCGCCTTCCGCACGTCCCCGTTCGGTCCCCCGCTTTGATTCATGCCCCCCGATATGTCGGGGTGGTAAGGGGCCGGACGTCAGCCCTGCTTGCAGGAATTCTGGACGATCGTGCCCTTGGCAGCCTTCGAGTTGACCTTCGAAAGCCAGGTCTGGCAGGTCGCCTGGTCCGGGAAGCAACCGCGAGCCGCCCAGCCGAGCGACGGATGGGTCGAAGCGCGGTAGGCGAAGTAGCCGAACCACGGGCCGGTCGGGTTCTCGGCACAACCCGGCGTGGTGGAGGCCGCGGGGCCCGGAGCGTTGGTGGTCGGAAGCGGGCCATCGGCCGCCGAGGCGGCGGAGGCGGCAATGGCGAGCGCAAAACCGGCGCCCAGCGCCAGGATCTTGGATGCTTTCAGCATGGGGAGGCTCCAAAAGCAGGAACGAACGGGGCGCTGATCGCGGACTCGTCCGGCCGGGCTCATGCACGGCACGTCGTTGTGGCAGCTACGCATTACAGCTTGTGGACGGCTTCATGACGGGCACGTAACACCCGCCATCCGCGCAGCGCCTCCATATCCACTTGAAATTAAATGATAAATTGAATTTATATCAAACCGTTCACATCGCGACGCCACGGCGCCCGCGAAGCGCCGGCAAATCGCCGCAATCGGACGCGCCTCGCCCCCTCACTGTGCAGGGCGCGGATCGCAAGAATTCTGCACAATCCGGCCCGTGAAGAAGCTGGTGGTGCGCAACCGCCACGCGTCGCAAGCCTGCTTGGTCGGAAAACAACCGATGAACGAGAGCGGGATCATGCCGGTCGCCCAGTCGTTGTCGGTCTCGCCGGATACACGTCCCTTCCAGGCATAGCCGGGGTTGTCTTTGCAGCTCGGCGTCGCAGCCTGATATTTCGCCGCGTTGTATTGGACCCAGGCGAAGGCGGGGCTGGCGGCAACGCTCGCCGCGGCGGCGAGGGCGAAGGCAACGAAGAGACGGGACGACATCGGGTGGCCTCAAGGCGAAGGGCGGACGGAGGAATCAGGTGGAGCGACGTTCGCAGACATTCTGCGAAAGCGGGCTCGCGATGAAGGAGATCGCATAATCGCGCCAGAGATTGCAGGTCTTCAGGTCGGGAAAACAGCCGACGAAGGCGCCCGAGGTGCCGTGGCTCTGAGACAGCCCGCTGCTGCCGATGAACTTGCCGGCGACGCGGCCGATCCACGGATAGGTCGGATTGAGGTCGCAGGACGGCGTCGCCGCCTTCATGCGCGCGATTGCGAAGGGCGGCGTGTCCGCACCGAGACAGCCGGCGAGCGCCACGGCCGCAGCGGCGACGAGGGCAAGCGACGGCGTCAGTCGCCGCGCGCGGCGGACGGAAACGGAGGCGGTCATGGCCGGAACCCTTTGCTGCACGTGCTGTAATAGAGATATTCCGGCCAGTCGCTGTTCATCCAGTAGAGCCAGTTGCGGCAATCGACCTCGCGCAGGAAGCAGACCGACTGGAAGGTGACGACGGTGCGGTCCCAGAGCGTCGTCCGGCTGCCGCCGAAGCGGCCCCACCATAGCCGCTGGGGTCCATAGATGGCGGCGGCGCTGCCGCATTCGAGAGGATAGGGCCGCGGCTTGATCGGCGGCGGCGGCTCGGCCGCCCAAGCCGGGCCGGCCACGACGGCTGCGAGCAGCGCAGCGGCTAGAATGCGCGTCGGTGCGCCGCGTGCCGCCCTCTTTCTCGCCCGCCTCATCTCGCTCCTCCGCCCCGGGTTCGTGCCCTCGGGACTCAACGTCCCACGCGCTCCAAAGGATGCAACAAATCCGGCGGCGCAGGGACCGACACGAAAGAACCGCCCCGAAGGGCGGTTCCCGAGCGTTCGGACCATCGGCTCCTCCGGCTCAGAGGCCGGCGCGCCCCGCGATCCAGAGCGCGAAGGATTGCACGAAGGCGATCTCGTCGAGCCGTTCGAAGCGCCCGCCCGCGCCGCCGTGCCCCGCGTCCATGTTGGTGCGGAAGACGAGCGGGTTCGTATCGGTCTTGGTGGCCCGCAGTCGCGCCACCCACTTCGCCGGCTCCCAATAGGTGACGCGCGGATCGGTCAGGCCGGCGAGCACCAGCATCGCCGGATAATTCTGCGCCGCGACGTTGTCGTAGGGCGAATAGGCCTTGATCCGGCGATAGGCCTCGACATCGGCGATCGGGTTGCCCCATTCGGGCCATTCCGGCGGGGTGAGCGGCAGCGTCTCGTCGAGCATGGTGTTGAGCACGTCGACGAACGGCACCTCGGCGACGATCGCGGCGAAGAGGTCCGGCGCCATGTTGGCGACGGCGCCCATCAGCATGCCACCGGCCGAGCCGCCCTGGGCCACGATTCGGCCGCGGGCGGTGAAGCCCGTGCGGGCGAGGTGCTCGCCCGCCGCGATGAAGTCGGTGAAGGTGTTCACCTTGCGCTCGCGGCGGCCGTCCGCATACCAGTGGAAGCCCTTGTCCTTGCCGCCGCGGATGTGGGCGATGGCATAGACGAAGCCGCGGTCGACCAACGACAGGGCGTTGGTCGAGAACGAGGCCGGGATCGCGATGCCGTAGGCCCCGTAGCCGTAGAGCAGGCAGGGGGCGGAGCCGTCGAGCGGCGTGTCGCGGTGGTGTAGCACCGAGATCGGCACCGTCTCGCCGTCCGGCGCGGTCGCATAGAGCCGGCGCGTCACGTAGAGCGCCGGATCGTGCCCCGACGGCACCTCCTGCTCCTTGCGCAGCACCCGCTCGCGCGTCTCCATGTCGTAATCGTAGACGCGGGCCGGCGTCGTCATCGACGAATAGGAGAAGCGCAAGGTGCGGGTGTCGCACTCGTAGCCGTCGACCATGCCGAGCGAATAGGCCTCCTCGTCGAAGGCGATGGCATGCTCGGCCCCGTCCTCGAGGCGGCGGATGACGATGCGCGGCAGGCCGTTCTCCCGCTCCAGCCGGGTGAGATGGCCGGCATAGGTGGTGTGGCTCAGGATCAGCCGGCCGCGGACGTGCGGCACGAGATCGGTCCACGTCTCGCGGCCCGGCGAGGCGACCGGGGCGGTGACGATCTTGAAGTCCTCGGCGTCGTCGGCGTTGGTCAGGATGACGAACCGGTCACCGCCGCCGTGGTCGAGGGAATAGATCTCGCCCGTCTTGCGCGGCGCCACCAGCACGAGCCCGGCGTTCGGCGCCTCGGTGTCGAGGATCAGCGTCTCGGAAGTCTCGTGGTCGTGGACGTCCACGGTGACGAAGCGGCGCGACTGGGTCTGCCCGACCGAGACGAAGAAGCCGGGATCGGCCTCGCGATAGACGAGCTCGTCGCTCTCGACGGGCGTGCCGAGCCGGTGGCGATGCACCGAGGCCGGCCGATGCTCGGCATCGAGGCGAACATAGAGGAGGCTCGTCGGCGTCTCCCACAGGAAGCTGCCGGCCGTTTCGTCGATGATGTCGGCGAGCTCCGCCCCGGTCGCGAGATCGCGCACATGGATGCGGAAGACCTCGCCGCCCGTCTCGTCGACGGCATAAGCGAGGCGGGCATGGTCGGGGGCGTGATCGGCACCGGCGAGGCGGAAATAGGCCTTGCCCTGCGACAGCGCATCGCCGTCGAGCAGCACCTCTTCGACCCCGCCATCGCGCGGCGTGCGCACGATCAGCGGATGCTCGCCGCCGAGCCGATAGCGCGTGGCGTAGGAATAGAGACCGTCGGGCGCCGGCACCGACGAATCGTCTTCCCGGATCCGCCCGCGCAGCTCGGCGACGAGGGCCGCCTTGAGCCCGTCGAGCGGCCCGAGGACAGCCGCCGCGTAAGCGTTCTCCGCCTCGAGATAGGACCGGATCTCCGGTTCGAGGACGGAGGGGTCACGCATCACCGCCCGCCACTCGGCGCTGCGCAGCCACGCATAATCGTCGACGCGGCTGTCGCCGTGCTGCTCGAGCGTGACGGGGCGCGGCTCAGCCCGGGGCGGCCGGACGGCGGTGGCGGAGGCGGTCGGATCGGGGCGTTCGGTCATTGATCGTCCGGTTCGAGCTTGAGGGCGACGCCGTTGGTGCAATAGCGCAGGCCGGTCGGGCGCGGGCCGTCGGGGAAGACGTGGCCGACATGGGCGTCGCAGCGGGCGCACAGGATCTCGGTGCGGACCATGCCGAACGAGGTGTCGGTGCGCTCGGCGATGGCGCCGTCCTCGGCGGGGGAGAAGAAGCTCGGCCAGCCCGAGCCCGATTCATATTTCGTCTCGGAGCGGAACAGCGGCGCACCGCAGCACACGCAGGCATAGGTGCCGGTGCGCTTCTCGTCGAGATAGGGGCCGGTGAAGGCGCGCTCGGTGCCGTGCCGGCGCGTCACCCGGAATTGGTCGGGGGTGAGCTCGGTCGCCCATTCGTCGTCGCTCTTGCGGATCTTGTCGGGGGCTTTCGTCTCGGACATCGCGGGTGTCCTCCATCGGGCGGGGCTGCGGACCGGGCACCGGAGGCTAACGCCGCGTCGGGCCGTCGCAGGGTCAGGCCACACATAGGTGGCGCGAGGCGCCGGGGCAATCGGGGGACGCGCGAGCGCGCTCGCGCGCGGCCAGATCGGCCGCCGGAATCACCGTCCCGGCCACCACCCTCCTCGCCGCCTTGACCACGCCGCAGAACGCGTGCATGGCCTCGCGTGGTTGGGCTCGGCCTCGACCGCCCTCCCCGGGCGCCTCCGCGCCGCCCGACCCGGCCCCGAGAGGACCTCCGGCATGCTGTTCGTGCTCCCGTTCCCGGCGATCGATCCGGTGCTCGTCGAGATCGGCCCGTTCGCGATCCGCTGGTACGCGCTCGCTTATGTCGCCGGCATCCTGCTCGGCTGGCATTATATGAAGCGCCTCGTGCGCGACGACGCCTTGTGGGGCGGCGTCGCGCGGCCGAAGCCGGTCGACGTCGACGACTTCGTGCTGTGGGCGACGCTCGGCATCATCGTCGGCGGCCGCGCCGGCTACGTGCTGTTCTACAATCTCGATTATTTCCTTCAGAACCCCGGCGAGATCCCGGTCTTGTGGCGCGGCGGCATGTCGTTCCACGGCGGCCTGCTCGGCACCATCCTGGCGATGGTGCTGTTCGCCCGGTCGCGGGGCCTGCGCCTCTTCACCCTATTCGATCTCGCCGCGGCGGCGGCGCCGATCGGCCTTTTCTTCGGACGCATCGCGAACTTCATCAACGGCGAGCTCTGGGGCCGGCCGGCCGACGTGCCGTGGGCGATGGTCTTCCCCCATGCCGGGCCGGAACCGCGCCATCCGAGCCAGCTCTACGAGGCGGGTCTCGAGGGCATCGTGCTGTTCCTCGTGCTGCGCCTCCTCACCTACCGGCGGAAGGAGTTGCAGCGGCCGGGCTTCGTCGCCGGCACCTTCGCGCTCGGCTACGGGCTCGCCCGCATCGTCTCGGAATTCTTCCGCATGCCAGACGTGCAGATCGGCTTCCTCGCCGGCGGCCTGACGATGGGCATGCTCTTGTCGCTGCCGATGGTGATCGCAGGCCTCGCGCTGATGATCTATTCCGCCCGCAAGGGCCGCCTGCCGCCGGACCCGGCCGGCACCGCCCCGTGAGCGGCGAGCGCGCCGGCGAAGGCCGCCTCGCCCGGCGGATCGCCGATCTCATCCTGGCGAACGGCCCGATCACGATCGCCGATTATATGGCGCTCGCGCTCGGCGACCCGGACGACGGCTATTACATCACCCGCGATCCGCTGGGACGCGCCGGCGATTTCGTCACCGCGCCGGAGATCTCCCAGATGTTCGGCGAGATCGTCGGCATCTGGCTCGTCGAGGCGTGGCGCGCCCTCGGCGCGCCCCTCCCCGTCCGCCTCGTCGAGCTCGGCCCCGGCCGCGGCACGCTGATGGCGGATATCCTGCGCGTGATCGCCCGCCTCGCGCCGTCGCTCGCCGCCGGGCTCGACCTCCATCTCGTCGAGACGAGCCCGGCGCTGCGGGCGCGGCAGGCCGCGGTGCTCGCCAGTTCGGGAATTACCCCATCCTGGCATTCGGCGTTCGCCGAGGTGCCGGCGGGGCCGATGCTCCTCGTCGCCAACGAATTCTTCGACGCTTTGCCGATCCGCCAGTTCGTCCAGGCCGACGGGACGTGGCGCGAGCGGGTCGTCGGCCTCGACGACGACGGCCGCCTCGCCTTCGGCCTCGGCCCCGGTGCCCTCGTCGGCGACGCCCCCGCCCGGCTCCTGCGCGAGGCAGAGCCCGGCGCCGTGCTCGAAGTGTCGCCGGCCTCGACCGCGGTCATGAATGCCATCGCCGAGCGCATCGCGCGCGAGGGCGGTGCGGCGCTTGCCATCGATTACGGCCACGCCGAGACGGCCCTCGGCGACACCTTCCAGGCGGTCAAGGCCCACGCCTTCGCCGATCCCCTCGCCGAGCCGGGCAGCGCAGACCTGACGGCGCATGTCGATTTCGGCGCCCTCGCCCGGGCCGCGCGCGCCGCCGGGGCCGGCGTGCTCGGGCCGATCACCCAGGGCGATTTCCTGCTCGCGATGGGGCTGCTGGAACGCGCCGGCCGGCTCGGCGCGCCCCTCGACGAAGCCGGCCGCGAGGCGATCCGCGCCGCCGTCGAGCGCCTCGCCGGGCCGCAGCAGATGGGAACGCTGTTCAAGGTGATGGCGGTCGTGCCGACGCCGATCGGTGTCGCGCCGTTCCCGGGCTGACGGCCCCACTCTCGCCGAACCCGTCGTCCACCAATTCGCAACCGCGGCGCTTCAGAGTGCCGCGAACGATCCTGGCGAAGCCCACACCTCGCCAAGCCTTTCGCTTTGCCACCGCACGCCGCGCTTCGCGTGCCGGACCCGGAGACCGATCATGGCCGTCGCCGAACGCTCCTTCGCCGAAGCCGTCGAGGCGCCCGCGCTCGTCGGGCTTCCCGGCCTCCGCCACGGCTTCTTCACCCGGCGCGGTGGCGTCTCCGACGGTCTCTATGGCAGCCTCAATATCGGCATCGGTTCGAACGACGTGCGCGAGCGAGTGGTAGAGAACCGGGCGCGGGTCGCGGCGCGGCTCGGCGTCGCGCCGGACCGGCTGGTGACGCCCTATCAGGTCCATTCCCCCGACGTCGCCGTGGTGCGTGCGCCTTGGAGCGCCGAAGAGCGGCCGAACGTCGACGCTGTGGTGACCGACGTGCCGGGCCTCGCCATCGGCGTCTCGACGGCCGATTGCGGGCCGATCCTGTTCGCCGATGCCGAGGCGGGCGTCGTCGGCGCGGCCCATGCCGGCTGGCGCGGCGCCTTCACCGGGGTGATCGAGGCGACGATCGCAGCGATGGAACAGGTCGGCGCACGGCGGGCGGCAATCGTCGCCGTGCTCGGGCCGACCATCTCGCGCGCGGCTTACGAGGTCGGCCCGGAATTCATCGCCCGCTTCGTCGAGGCCGATTCCGCCAACGCCGCGTGGTTCACGCCGTCGGAGCGTGACGGCCACGCGATGTTCGACCTGCCCGGCTACATCCTGAGCCGCCTCGGCAAGGCCGGAATCGGCTCAGCCCACGATCTCGGGCTCTGCACCTATGCGGACGAGGACCGGTTCTTCTCCTTCCGCCGAACGACGCACCGCGGCGAACCGGACTACGGCCGGCTGATCGCTGCGATCGCCCTTCAGGCGGCCTGATAACCGAAGCTTATTGGAAGCCGACCTCGGTGAAGGAGCGCAGCTTGCGGCTGTGCAGCCGCTCGAGGCCGAGGGCGCGCAGCTTCTCCATGGCGAGAATGCCGATCTGGAGGTGCTGATCGACCTGGCTGCGGTAGAACGCATCCGCCATGCCGGGCAGCTTGATCTCGCCGTGCAGCGGCTTGTCGGAAACGCACAAGAGCGTGCCGTAGGGTACGCGGAAGCGGAAGCCGTTCGCCGCGATCGTCGCGCTTTCCATGTCGAGGGCGATGGCACGGCTCTGGCTGAAGCGCTGCACCGGCTCACGGTGATCGCGCAGCTCCCAATTGCGGTTGTCGATGGTGGCGACGGTGCCCGTGCGCATCACGCTCTTGAGCTCCCAGCCATCGAGGCCGGTCACCTCGCCCACCGCCTGTTCGAGGGCGACCTGCACCTCGGCGAGCGGAGGCACCGGGATCCACACCGGCAGATCGGCGTCGAGCACGTGGTCCTCGCGGACATAGCCGTGGGCAAGCACATAATCGCCGAGCTTCTGAGTGTTCCTGAGGCCGGCGCAGTGGCCGAGCATCAGCCAGGCATGGGGCCGTAGCACCGCAACGTGGTCGGTGATCGTCTTCGCGTTCGACGGACCGACGCCGATATTGACCATCGTGATGCCGGACGAGTTCGCCCGCTTGAGATGGTAGGCCGGCATCTGCGGCAGGCGCTGCACCGCCTCGCCCTCGATTCCGCCGCCAGCGCGCACGTTGGTCGTCACCCGGTTGCCCGGCTCGACGAAGGCTTCGTATCCCGAATTTGGGTCGGCCATCATCTCCTGGGCGTGCAGCACGAACTGATCGATATAGAACTGGTAGTTCGTGAAGATGACGTAGTTCTGGAAGTGCTCCGGGCTCGTACCGGTATAATGGCGCAGCCGGTGCAGGGAATAATCCACGCGCGGCGCGGTAAACAGCGCGAGCGGCCGCGGCTCGCCGGACTTGAGTTCGTGGGTGCCGTTGACGATGGAATCGTCCATCAGCTCGAGATCCGGCACGTCGAACACTTCACGCAGATTACGCAGCCGCTCCGGATCGAGCGCAGCCTCGAGATGGATGCCGTCCGGGAAGGCGAAGTGGACCGGGATCGGCACGGTGCCGAGCCCGACCTCGATCGGCCGGCCGTGATTGCGGATGAGCTGGCTGAACTGCTCGAGGAGATAGGGACCGAACAGATCCGGCCGCGTGACGGTCGTCACATAATGGCCGGGCGAGGAAACGAAGCCGTAGGAGAGGCGGGTATCGACCCGGGCGAAGGAATGGGTCGTGAAGGAGACCGCCGGGTAGAAGGCGCGGATGCGCGACGGCGGATCGACGCCCTCGGAGAAGGCCTTGAAGCGCGCCCGGAGCCGCTCCACCTCGCTCGCATAGAGTGACTGGACGCGGACGAGAGCGGCTTCGGGATCGAGGAAACTCTCCGCTCCGCTGAGAAAACGGTCCGACGGGCGCTGCGCTTCGACATTCATGGCGGGACGACGCATCCTCGAAGTGACGGTGGATCGCGTCGTGCCGGGGAAGGCACGACGTCCGATCGGCGGCACCCTAATCCGCTTCGAGACGCCTGAACATAGGTGGCGAGAGCGCGCCGAAGCGCGGGCCTACAGCACCGGCACGCCGCCCGGGTGTTTCGCCTTCTCCTCCGGCTCCACATGGATGGTGATGACGGAATCCTCGATGTCCCTGTGCAGTGCCGCCTCGATGCGGTCGCAAAGGGCATGGGATTCCGCGACCGTCATGGCGCCGGGGACGACCAGGTGGAACTGGATGAAGGTGAGCCGGCCGGCATGGCGGGTGCGCACGTCGTGGGCTTCGAGCGCGCCGGCGGCGTGGGTGGAGATCACCTCCTTGACCCGGTTCACCACCTCCGGCGGCGGCGCCTCGTCCATCAAGCCGCCGATCGATTCCCGCATCAGCTTCCACCCGGACCAAAGGATGTTGAGGGCGACGAGCGCAGCGATGATCGAATCGAGGCGCGTATAGCCGGTGATGGCCACGAGAGCGACGCCGACGATGACGCCGCCCGAGGTGACGACGTCGGTCCAAAGATGGCGGGCATCGGCGACCAGCGCCGGCGAGTGCCAGCGCCTGCCGTAGCGGAACAGGACGAGGCACCAGCCGGCATTGATCACGCTGGCAAGCGCATTGATCGCCAGACCTTCGACCGCGGCATCGAGAGGGTGCGGATCGAGATAGCCGAAATAGGCCTCGCGCAGAATTGCCAGCGCGGCGATGATGATGAGCACGCCCTCGGTGACGGCCGAGAGATATTCCGCCTTGTGATGACCGTAGGGGTGATTGTCGTCCGGCGGCACGGCGCTCAGGCGCACCGCGAAGAACGCGGCGACCGCCGTCGCCACGTTGATGATGCTCTCGAGGGCGTCCGAATACAGCGCCACCGAGCCCGTTACGGCGAACGCGAGATATTTGAGTCCAAAGACCGCGACGCCCACGGCAATGCTGCCGAGGGCAAGCCTGAGCGTTCTGTCCATTTTCGCTTCGCCGGGTTCGACGGGGACGAGCCGAGCCTCCCGTCCCGAGTGCTCACGTCCGTCGGCATAGGGACGGCGGCAAGGCGGTGCAATCGTTATCTTTGCAAACAAGAACCGCTTTGATTTGCAAAGCGACGCTAGGCGCGGGGCAGAGGACATCGGGCGCGAGAGCTCGGCCCAACCGTGACCGTCTATACTTCTCCCCGTTGGCGGGGAGACGGTGGCGCGGAGCGCCGGATGAGGGGCAATCGAAACCCGCCATCCCCTTGATTTCTGGGCCTATATCCCCTCATCCGCCCCTTCGGGGCACCCTCTCCCCAACGGGGAGAAGGGCTCGGCAACGTCCGTATCCCGAGATCAACCCCCGTCTCAGAGCCGGCCCGCTTCGATGATGCGGCGCAGGAAGGCGCGGGTGCGCTCGTCGCGGGGATCGCCGAAGATCTGCTCCGGCGGCCCCTCTTCATGCACCACGCCGCCGTGGAGGAAGCACACCTTGTCGGCGACCTCGCGGGCGAAGCCCATCTCATGGGTCGCGAGCATCATCGTCATGCCGTCGGCGGCGAGGTCGCGCACGATGTTGAGCACTTCGGACACGAGTTCGGGATCGAGCGCCGAGGTGATCTCGTCGAGGAGGAGGACCATCGGGTCCATGGCGAGCGCGCGGACGATGGCGACGCGCTGCTGCTGGCCGCCCGACAGCCGGTCGGGATATTCGCCGGCCTTGTGGTCGAGGCCGATGCGCGCGAGGAGCGTCATCGCCTTCTCCTCGGCCTCCTTGCGCGCCATGCCGAGCACGCGCAGGGGTGCCAGCGTGACGTTCTCCAGCACCGTCATGTGCGGGAACAGGTTGTAGCCCTGGAACACGATGCCGACATCGCGCCGGAGCGCGTTGAGATCGACGCCGGGGCCGGTCACGCGGTCGCCGTGGAGGCGGATCTCGCCGCCCTGGATCGGCTCGAGCCCGTTTATGCAGCGCAGGAGCGTGGACTTGCCGCAGCCGGACGGGCCGATCAGGCAGACGACCTGATGCTCCTCGACATTGAGGTTGATGCCACCGAGCACCTGAAACTCTGCGTAGCGCTTGACGACCTTGTCGATCTCGATGAGTGCCATGTCCGCGGGCCCCGCTCGATGGTCCGGCTGCGGCGGGAGAAAAGCCGCTGCCGTCTCGCTCCTGGAACACGGCCCCGGCGGGGCCGCAATCTCTCTCGTGGCGGCCAGCCGCTCACCCGGCCCGCGTGCGCGCCTGATCCTTGGCGATCTGCCGGTCGACGAAGCGCGCCTGCGGAATGGTGATGACGACGAACAGAAAGGCGACCGTCGTCACGGACGATAGATTGAAGTGATTGCTGGCGACGATCTTCGCCTGGTTGAAGGCATCGATCGCGCCGATCACGTTCACGAGCGCGGTATCCTTCTGCAGGCTGATGAAGTCGTTGAGAAGGGGCGGAATGATCCGCCGCACCGCCTGGGGCACCACCACGTAGCGCAGCGTCTGGGCATAGGAGAGGCCGAGCGAGCGGGCCGCCGCCGTCTGGCTCTGGTGGATGCTCTCGATGCCGGAGCGATAGACCTCGGCGACATAGGCGCCGTAGGTCAGCGTCAACGCGAGGATGGCGTACCAGGCCTGGGGAAGGTCGCGGACGATGGGCAGGCCGGTGAGCGGCAGCCCGAAGCCGACGAGGTAGATGGTGATGATCGCCGGCAGGCCGCGGAAGACGTCGGTATAGGCGGTCGCCACCACGCGGATCGGCTTCCAGGCGTCGCCCGGCGCGATGCGCGCCACCGCGATGACGAGGCCCCAGACCAGTACCAGGATCTCGGCCACGACGAAAATGAAGACGTTGGTCCAGAACGCCGACCCCACCAGCCCGAACGAGCTGATGATCAGGTTCATGTTGAAGAAGGTGTGGGTGACGGCGGAATTGTTGGCGACGACGAAGAGGCCGAGCCCATCGACCAGGAGCACGGTCACCGAATAGCCGATGGCGATCCAGGCGAGGTTGCCGGCCTCGGCGCCGAAGGTGCGCGCCGCGACCACGTCCGGCGCAGAAGCCGCCCGCCGCGCCGCACGCACGGCCCGCCATGCCGGGATGATGAGCGTGACGGAGGCGAGGCCGACGACGATAACCGCGATCTCGGTCGGCCCGGACGAGAGGCCGCCCGCCTCGAGCGCCGCGCCGATCATCTGCAGGATCGCCGCGGTGGCGGCGATGGTGAGGACGGCGAACGCGAGGCCGGCGGCGGCGAGGCCCGTGTTCGTCTTCGGCCGGCTTGGCGCCCGCCAGCGCTCGCTGCGCGCGGCGCGAGCGTCGCTCATCAATGTCGTCATCGCGGTTCCTTCGCGGCGGGGCGGCGCCGGGTCGTCTCGAAAACGGCGGCCGGCGCTCGAGATCCGCCGCGCGGACCCCTAGAGCCGACCGCCGCACGCCCGTGTCTCAGGGCTTGAAATACGGGATCGAGGTCGGATCGATACCCCAGGCCGCGGCGAGATATTTGGCCGCGAGCTGCTTCGTGGTGCCGTCGTCGATCAGCGCCTGGATGATCTGGTCGAGCACCTTCTCGTTGGGCGACGCCTTCGGATAGAGCGCGCCGTAGGTCTCGCCGGTCGAATATTGGCCGACCACATCGAGCGCGCCGCTGGAGGCCGCGGCCTGGCCGAGCACGATCGCGGTATCGGTCATCGCGGCGTCGATCTGGCCGGCGAACAGGGCGGTGAACAGCGACGGGGTATCCGGGAACACCTTCGGCGCCTTGGTCGGCTTCAGCACGTCGGCGACGAAGGTCGCGCCGGTGGTGCCCTGCTGCACGCCGATCTGGGCCTCCTTGATCGAGGCGGTGTCGAGCTTGGTGCCCTTCTTCACGAGCACCCCAATGTCCGACGAGAAATAGGGCACCGAGAAATCGACCACCTTCTTGCGCTCGTCGGTGATCGAGATCTGCGACAGGGCAAGGTCGAAATTCTTGGTCTGGCCGGCGACGAGGGCGTCCCAGGCGACGTTGACGACGGCGACCTTATCGAGGCCGGCGCGGTGGGCGATGTTGGCCGCGAGGCAATATTCGTAGCCGTCCTTGATGGACTCCGGCGTGTCGCCGTTCCACCAGCCGGGCGCCGGCAGGTTGACCTCGACGGTGAGCTGGCCCGGAACGGCCGGCGTGAAGGCGAACTGGCCCTTCTGCCCGGTCACTTCGCAATTGCCGATGGTCTCGGCACGGGCCGCGCCGGTGGCCGCGAGGGCGGCGAGGGTGCCGGCGAACACGGCCGCAAGGCGCAGCCGGCGCACGAAATTCACGCTCATCATCTCTCTCCCCTGGCCGCCGCGCGGCCTTTCCGAAAGGAACGAGAGAGAATGCTAGTGCGAACCGCGTGCGTGCGCCACGGCGGATCACTCGTCAAAAGGGCGAAGACGGCAAAACGAACGGGAAAGCGCGAAGAAGTCGGGCAGGCCGTTGCGGGCGGGAGGGCGGCGGGGCATCGCCGCCGACGCACCCCCAGCCTCAGGCGAACTCGACCTCGACGATGCCGGGCACGGTGCGCAGCGCGCCGGCGAGCGGGGGCGAGACCTTGTAGCGGCCGGGCAGCCGGACTTCGACCTCGCGCTGCCCCTCCCCGAGCATCAGCACCACGCTGACCTCGCCGTCGCCGCCGGCCGGCAGATTGCGGGCGAGCGCATCGAGAGGGGCGGCGTCGCGCAGAAAGACCCGGAGCGAGCGCTTGACGCGCCGCGCCGCCTCGTCGAGCGGCTCGACGGACTGGATGCGCACGCTCACCCCCTCCTCGCGCTCTTCCGCCGCGACGATGAGGACGAGGGAATTGCCCGGCTCGATCTGGTCGCGGATCTGGGCGAGGGTCTCGGAGAAGGCGATCGCCTCATATTGGCCGGTCGGATCGGACATCCGCACGATGCCCATCCGGTTGCCGGTGCGGGTCTTGCGCTCCTGCTTCTGGGTGACGGTGCCGACGAGGCGGCCGGCGCTCGCCCCGCGCTTCACCGCCTCGACGAAATCCGACCACATCTGCACCCGCATGGAGGCGAGCACCGGGCGATATTCGTCGAGCGGGTGCGACGACAGATAAAAGCCGATCGCCGCGAACTCGCGCTGCAGCCGCTCGGTCGGCAACCACGGATCGACCTGGGGCAATTGCAGGGGCTGCGGACCGGCGCCACCGAACAATTCCGACTGGCCGAGGCTCGCCCCCTCGGCGGCGCGCTGCGCCTCCGCCATGACGACATCGAGACCGGCGATGACGCGGCCCCGGCTCGGCTCCACCGCGTCGAAGGCGCCGGCGGCGGCGAGGCTTTCGAGCGCCCTTTTGTTGATGATGCGCGGATTGATGCGGCGGGCGAAGTCGCCGAGATCGCGGAACGGCCGGTCGCCGCGCACCTCGGCGATGTGGTCGACGACCTGCCGGCCGACGCCCTTCACGGCGCCGAGGGCATAGAAGATGCGCCCCTCCGCCACCTCGAACAGCGGGCCCGATTTGTTGACGTTCGGCGGCTCGACGGCGATGGCGAGGCGCTGCGCCTCGCGGCGGAAATCGTTGAGCTTGTCGGTGTTCGCCATATCGAGCGTCATCGAGGCGGCGAGGAACTCGACCGGATGGTTCGCCTTGAGCCACGCCGTCTGATAGGCGACTAGGGCGTAGGCGGCGGCGTGGGACTTGTTGAAGCCGTAATCGGCGAACTTGGCGACGAGGTCGAAGATGGTCTCGGCCTGGTCCTTGGTGACGCCGTTCTTGAGCGCGCCCTCGACGAAGCGGACGCGCTGGACCTGCATCTCCTCGCGGATCTTCTTGCCCATGGCGCGGCGCAGCAGGTCGGCTTCACCGAGCGAATAGCCCGACAGAACCTGCGCGATCTGCATCACCTGCTCCTGGTAGATGATGACGCCGTAGGTCTCCTTCAGGATCGTTTCGAGCAGCGGGTGCAGATATTCGGGCACTTCCTGCCCGTGCTTGCGCCGGTTGTAGACCGGGATGTTGTCCATCGGGCCCGGGCGGTAGAGCGCCACGAGCGCGACGATGTCTTCGAAGCGGTCGGGGCGCATGCCGGCGATCGCCTTGCGCATACCCGTGCTTTCGAGCTGGAACACGCCGACCGTCTCGCCGCGGGACAGCATGGCGTAGGTCGCCTTGTCGTCGAGCGGCAGGGCCGCGATGTCGACGCGCACCCCCTTCTGGGCGATCAGCTTGACCGCGACGTCGATGATCGTGAGCGTCTTCAGGCCGAGGAAGTCGAACTTCACGAGGCCGGCCGATTCCACCCACTTCATGTTGTATTGGGAGACCGGCATGTCGGAGCGCGGATCTCGGTAGAGCGGCACCAGCTCCTCGAGGGGCCGGTCGCCGATCACGATGCCCGCGGCGTGGGTCGAGGCGTGGCGATAGAGCCCTTCGAGCTTCATCGCCATGCCGATCAATTGCTCGACGATCGGCTCGCTGTCACGCGCCTCGATGAGCTTCGGCTCCTCCCGCACGGCCTGGGCGAGGGTGACCGGGTTCGCCGGGTTCTGCGGCACCAGCTTGCAGAGCCGGTCGACCTGACCATAGGGCATCTGGAGCACGCGGCCGACATCGCGCAGCACGGCGCGGGCCTGGAGCGTTCCGAAGGTGATGATCTGCGCCACCTGGGCGCGGCCATATTTCTCCTGGACGTAGCGGATCACCTCCTCGCGCCGGTCCTGGCAGAAATCGATGTCGAAGTCCGGCATCGAGACGCGCTCGGGATTGAGGAAGCGCTCGAACAGGAGACCGAACCGCATCGGGTCGAGGTCGGTGATGGTGAGCGCATAGGCGACGAGCGAGCCCGCGCCCGAGCCGCGGCCCGGCCCGACGGGGATGCCCTGCGCCTTCGCCCACTGGATGAAGTCCGAGACGATGAGGAAGTAGCCCGGATAGCGCATGCGCTCGATGATGCCGAGCTCGAACTCGAGGCGCTTGCGGTAGTCCGCCTCGTCGAAGCCCGGGGCGATGCCGTGGCGCTCCATGCGGCGGACGAGACCGTTCTCGGCCATCTCGCGCAGCAAAGCCGCCTCGGCGCGCATCGCCTCTTCCGGATCGGCGTCGGCGCCGGCGAAGCGCGGCAAAATCGGCTTGCGTTTCATGGCGCGCACCGCGCAGCGCCGGGCGATCTCGATCGTGTTCGCCGTCGCCTCCGGCAGATCCTCGAAGAGGCTCAGCATCTCGGCGCGGGATTTGAAGCAATGGTCGGGGGTGAGGCGGCGGCGGTCGTCCTCGATCAGCACGCGGCCGTCGGCGATGGCAAGCAGGGCGTCGTGCGCCTCGTAATCCTCGCGCTTGGCGAAATAGACCTCGTTGGTCGCAACGATCGGCAGGCCGCGGCCATAGGCGAGATCGAGCAGCATGGGTTCGGCCGCATTCTCCTCGACCAGGCCGTGGCGCTGCAACTCGACATAGAGCCGGTGGTCGAACATCGCGGCAAGCCGGTCGAGCCGGGCGCGAGCGTGCGCCTCGCCGGGGCCGAGGAGCGCCCGGTTGACCGGTCCGCGCGGCCCGCCGGTGAGGGCGATGAGGCCATCGTTGACGCCTTCGAGCGCATCGAAGGCGAGGTGCGGCCGCGCGCCGGGCTCGGGCTCCATATAGGACCGGCTGACAATGCGGACGAGATTGGCGAAGCCGTCCGGCGTCGAGGCGAGCAGCACGATGCTCGGCAGCGCCTCCCTGAGGCCGCCGGCGCGCCGCGACGGCTCATCGTCGCCGAAATCGAGGGCGAGTTCGCAGCCGATGATCGGCTGCACGCCCGATTCCACCGCCTTCTCGGAAAATTCGAGCGCGCCGAACAGGTTGCCCGTGTCGGTCACGGCGACGGCCGGCTGGCCGTCGCCTTTGGCGAGCCCGATCACGGACTTGATGTGCAGGGCGCCCTCGAGCAGCGAATAGGCCGAGTGCACCCTGAGATGGACGAAGCCCACCTGATCCGCCATGGCCGCTCCTTGAAGGTGACGCCGCCGGCTCGCCGGGCGACGCTGCCATTCTCCGCCCGGGGCGGGTCCGTGTCGACCACCCGCCCCGCCTCAATCCACAGCCCGGGCGCCGCAGGGTCGCTCCAAGGCGGGGCCCGCGGCGCCCCTTCGATCAGCCGCCGACCTTGTAACGCGGGGCCGGATTTCGATCGAACATCGCCTGAAGCAGGCTTTGCGTCAGAGCCTCATAATCCCGATGGATGGTGTCGTCCTGCAGCGACGGCGACGTCACGCGCTCGCCCTGGTCGAGGCCGGCCAGGGCCGCATCAACGCAGTCCTCGGTCGTCATCACGATGCCCTCGGGCAGTTGCTCCAGGGTGGCGCCGCCCGCGACCTCCCACCCTTCCGAGACGACGGCGCCCGGAAGAACGAGCTGAATGCGCACCGCCGTCCCTTCGACCTCGCTCTGCAGGCTCTGGGTGAACAGGTAGATGTAGGCCTTCGTCGCCCCATAGACCGGAATGCCGGGATAAGGCGCGAAGCCCGCCCCGGATCCGACATTCACGATCGTCCCGGCATTGCGCGCCTTGAACGCCACGAGCGCCGCCTTCGTCAGCAAGGTCAGCGCCGTGATGTTGACGGCGATCATGCTGGTGATGGTGGCCTCCGGCGTGTCCGTCAGCGGCCGCATCGCCGAGAAGCCGGCATTGTTGACGAGGAGCGTGATGGAGGCATCGCTCGCGAGCCGGTCGACCACAGCCTGCGTTCCAGCCGGTTGCGACAGGTCGGCGACCAGCACCTCCGCGCGGACGGAATAAAGCCGCTCGACGTCTGCCGCGACCTCGCGCAGGCGCTCTTCGCGCCGCGCCACCAGAACGAGATCGTAGCCGCGCGCCGCCAGCCGATCGGCATAAACCCTACCGATGCCCGACGAGGCGCCCGTGACGATCGCAACGCCTACTTTCCCTGAATGCGGATTGGTCAAAGCCGTCTCCCAATATGAACTGCACGGGAGAGAGGTATATTTTATGTACCAAGTGTCAATTAGGTACTATATATAGACTAGATATCCCCGTGGAGACCGCATGTCCTACACCGAAGAACAGATCATCGAGACGATCCCTATCGCGCGTCCGGTGCTCGAACAGATCGCCCACAAGTGGTCGATCCTCATCCTCACCTTCCTGTGCGAGGAGCCGAAGCGCTTCAACGCCCTCCGGCGCCGGCTCGACGGCATCACCCAGAAGGCGTTGACGGAGGCGCTGCGCCGCCTCGAGCGAAACGGCCTCGTCGAGCGCCACGTCACCACGACGTCCCCGATCGCGGTCGTCTATTCCATCACCCCGCTCGGCCGCACGCTCCGGGAGCCGTTCCAGGCACTTTATGCCTGGGCGATCGAGCACCAGGCCGAGCTCGCCCGGGCGCAACGGCGCTTCGATGAGAACGACCCGTCGGCGCTGGCCGACAGCGACGACGAGGCCCGTCCGTTGGCAGCCGCGTCGGCGCGGGGGTGAAGAGCCCCCCGGAGCACGCGCCCAACCAAGATCCGGGGACCCGCGCGGGGGGTGTGCGGCACCTCCGCGGCGCCAACACCAATGTTCGATCTTCGTTCTCAGGCCAACCGGCTCAACGCGTCGAGCCAGAGCATCACGGTCGCCGCGAAAAGCGTGAGCGCGATCAGGGCCGCCAGATCCTGTGCCGTCTGTTGCATCGTCGCCTCCATCCGTTCCGTTGTTCCTATGATCTCATTTTGTTCTCATTTCGTTCGAGTTGCAACCGGACAGACACGACGCGGTTAAAGGGCGGTCAACGGAATCGGAACAAAACGGGGAAATGGCGAAAGATCGGGGACGGGGTGCCATTCGGCAACCGGCCTGCGGTACCGAGCGGAGTGGCCGATGGCAGCCACGGCGCCGCTTCCCCCCAATATTGGAGAGAAGGGGCCCGAAGGGGCGGATGAGGGGTTTTGACGGCTCGACTTCACGCGACGCGGACGAAGCGTGAACGGCCCCCATCCGGCGCTCTGCGCCACCCCCTCCCCGCTCGCGGGGAGAAGGGAGCGACGGAGAAGGTCGAGGTTTCCCGATCTCGGCGGAGACGGAGGCTCAGAACGCGGTGATGCGGCCGTCGACGAGGGTCAAGCGCCGGTCCATGCGGTGGGCGAGCTCGAGATTGTGGGTCACGATCAGGGCCGCCAGGCCGGAGGCGCGCACTAGGGCACCGAGGGCCGAAAAGACGTGATCGGCCGTCTTCGGATCGAGATTGCCGGTCGGCTCGTCGGCGAGGAGGACACGGGGCGCGTTGACCACGGCGCGGGCGATCGCCACCCGCTGGCGTTCGCCGCCGGAGAGTTCGGCAGGCCGGTGACCGGCGCGCTGGTCGATCTTGAGATAACCGAGGAGTTCGCGGGCGCGCCGCTCGGCCTCCTTCTTCGACAGCCCGGCGAGACGCTGGGGCATCACCACGTTCTCGAGCGCCGTGAAGTCCGGCAGCAGGTGGTGGAACTGGTAGACGAAGCCGATCGAGAGGCGGCGGATGCGCGTGCGCTCGGCATCGGGAAGATCGACGCACGGCAGGCCGCCGATCCGGACCTCGCCGGCATCCGGCCGTTCGAGCAGGCCGGCGATGTGCAGCAGAGTCGACTTGCCGGCACCCGACGGGGCGACCAGGGCGACGATCTCGCCCGGCGCGATCGTCAGATCGACCCCGCGCAGCACTTCGAGGGTCCCGTTGCCTTCCTTATAGCGCCGCTCGATGCCGCTGAGGCCGAGCGCCTCGTTGGCGACGCGGCGCAGCTTTGCGGGGGCACGGGCAGGCGCGGCCTTGGCGGCGGCGCGCAGGGCGCCGGCGGGCGCGCCGTTCGCGTCGGTTGCTTCGGCGGGTTGGGTCGACACCGGGTCGCTCATTCGTGGCGCAGTCCTTCGACCGGATCGAGCCGGGCCGCCTTCCAGGCCGGGTAGAGGGTGGCGAGGAAGGACAGCGCCAACGCCATGACCACAACCGTCACCGTCTGACCGGTGTCCATGTCGGCCGGCAGCTTGCTCAGATAATAGAGCTCGGGCGGGAACAGGTTGGTGCGCGTCAGCCAGGAAATGCCCTGGCGGATCGGCTCGATATAGGCGCAGACGAGGACGCCGAGCACGACGCCCGCGGCGGTGCCGAGAGTGCCGATCGAGGCGCCGGTGATGAGGAAGATGCGCAGGATCGAGCCGCGCGTCGCCCCCATGGTGCGCAGAATGGCGATGTCCGCCCCCTTGTCCTTCACGAGCATAGTGAGGCCGGACACGATGTTGAGCGCGGCGACGATGACGATCAGGGTGAGGATGAGGAACATCACGTTGCGCTCCACCTCGAGGGCGGAGAAGAACGTGGCGTGGCGGATGCGCCAGTCGGTCAGGTAGAGCGCCTGCCCGGCGGCCGCTTCGATCTGCGGCCGCAGCACGTCGATGTCGTCGGCGTTGTTGAGATAGATCTCGATCGCCGTCACCGCGCCGTCCATGTCGAAGAACGACTGCGCCTCGTCGAGCGGCATGAAGACGAAGGTCGAATCGAACTCCGACATGCCGATTTCATAGGTCGCGACGAGCGGGAAGGCCTGGGTGCGCGGGGTGACGCCGAACGGCGTGACGTTGCCCTTCGGGGTCAGGAACGTGACCGGGCTGCCGACCGAGACGCCGAGGGCGAGCGCGAGGCGCGTGCCCATCGCGACGCCCTTCGATTGGTCGAAATTGTCGAGCGTGCCGGCGCGGACCGTCGAGGCGATCAGCGGAATGCGGTCGATGTCCTCCTGGCGCATGCCGCGCACCAGGGCGCCGGAGGCCGAGTTCGGCCCGGAGACGAGCGCCTGCCCCTCCACGAAGGGCACCGCGAACTTCACGCCGCTGATGCCCTCGAGCCGCTTGACGACCGGCAGATAGTCCTTGAACGGCCCGCCGTCGAGCGGCTGGAGAACATAGTGTCCGTTGATGCCGAGGATCTTGGTGGTCAGCTCGTTGCGGAACCCGTTCATCACCGCCATGACGATGATGAGCGTGGCCACCCCGAGCATGACGCCGAGAAACGAGAAGCCGGCGATCACCGAGATGAACGCCTCGCGTCGGCGGGAGCGCAGATAGCGCCCGGCGACCCCCCACTCGAAAGCGGAGAATGGTTTCACGCCCCGCGCCGCGGCCTTGTCGGCCATCCGCCGTCTCCTCGCTTAACCGTCCGGATTGATCCGTCGCCCGGGTCTCAGGCGATCGCCTTGTGCCAATCGATGAGCCGGCGCAGCGCCGATTCGAGCGGCAGGGTCTCGCGCTCGCCGGTGGCGCGGCGCTTCAGCTCCACCTCGCCCGCCGCGAGGCCGCGGGGGCCGACGATGAGCTGCCAGGGCAGGCCGATGAGATCCATGGTGGCAAACTTCGCTCCGGCCCGGGTGTCGGCATCGTCGGTCAGAACCTCGAGCCCGGCGGCTTCGAGCTGACGCTCGATGCTGGCGACGGCCTCGTCGGTCGGCCCGTCGCCCGGCTTCATGTTGATGAGGCCGACATCGAAAGGCGCCACCGAATCCGGCCAGATGATCCCGGCATCATCATGGCTGGCTTCGATGATCGCGCCGAGGAGGCGCGAGACGCCGACGCCGTAGGAGCCCATGTGGACGGGCTTCTCCTGGCCATCGGGGCCGGCCACCTTGGCGCCCATCGGCTCGGAATATTTGGTGCCGAAATAAAAGATATGGCCGACCTCGATGCCGCGGGCGGCGACGCGGCGCTCCTCGGGGATCGCCTCGAAGGCCGCCTCGTCGTGCTTCTCCTCGGTCGCCGCATAGGGACCGGTCCAGGCCGCCACGATCGGCGATAGGTCGCCGTCGAAATCGGTGTCGGCACCGGGGATCGGCAGGTCGAGCAGGCTCTTGTCGCAGAACACCGCGCTCTCGCCGGTGTCGGCGAGGATGATGAACTCGTGGCTCATGTCGCCGCCGATCGGGCCGGTGTCGGCCTGCATCGGGATCGCCGTCATGCCGAGGCGGTTGAAGGTGCGCAGATAGGCGACGAACATCCGCTGATAGGCGCGCCGCGCGCCCTCGGCATCGACGTCGAAGGAATAGGCGTCCTTCATGAGGAATTCACGGCCGCGCATCACGCCGAAGCGCGGCCGCACCTCGTCGCGGAACTTCCACTGGATATGGTAGAGGTTGAGCGGCAGGTCGCGGTACGAGCGCACCGACGACCGGAAGATCTCGGTGATCATTTCCTCGTTGGTCGGGCCGAACAGCATCTCGCGCTCGTGGCGGTCGGTGATGCGCAGCATCTCCTTGCCGTAGGCGTCGTAGCGCCCGCTTTCGCGCCACAGGTCGGCCGACTGGATCGTCGGCATCAGAACCTCGATCGCGCCGGCGCGGTTCTGCTCCTCGCGGACGATCTTGCCGACCTTGTTGAGCACCTTGAGGCCGAGCGGCAGCCAGGAATAGATGCCGGCCGCCTGCTGCCGGATCATGCCCGCCCGCAGCATCAGCCGGTGCGAGACGATCTCGGCCTCCTTCGGGGTTTCCTTCAGGATCGGCAGGAAATAGCGGGACAGGCGCATGGCGGCGAGCTCGGGGTGCTGGGCAGGGTCCAGGGGCGGGCGAAACGGCTCGGCGGAGTGAACCGGGCCGCTTCGCAAAAGGCAAGGGCGTCCCCTACCACCCCCCGACACGGCCGGAAGGCTGCATTTTCTCACCGACGCAAAAATTCTGGGCGGATGTTGCACAAAATGATGACAAGCGCGTTTCGATCGGCTAACGTCGCTTCATAACAAACGGTTGTCGATCTCCGAGCCGATACGACAACCACTAAGAGGCATCGCGGTCTAAGTCTTGGGAGGAAGACCCTCGGCGCAGCTTCGGCTTGCAGCCGCTCATGTATCGAAACGGGCCCAAACCCTTTCGTACATCGTGCAGTGGGGAAAGACGCGGAACTGGTAAAGCAAGGCCTCGCGCCTTGCTTTATTTTTTGTGGAGCCGCCATCGACATCTCGATCTCGTATCGAGGATGTTGAGGCGGTTTCTTTTTTTGGCCTCAGCCGCGGGTCACGCCGCGCAAGTGCCGCTGCTCCGCCACGGCGTCGAGGAAGCGCCGCGCAATGAGGCGCAGAAAGCGCGGACTGAGCGCACCGGTCGGGGTGAGGCTCTCGAAATCGTACAACCGATCGATCCGCACGCGATTGTAATCGTCGAGGATGAGGTAGTTCGGCTTCTCCGCCGACAGCCCTGCCCGTTTCTTCTCGGTTTCGGGAACTTCGAGATAGAGCCGCTCCCTGCCTTCGACGGGCTTCGGTTCGAGGCTCGTGAAGGGGAACAGATAGAGCCAATCCCCGACCTGCATCACGAGGCAGACCTTGCGAATCTTGCGGCTGCCCGTGCGGCCCCGCTCCGCCTCGTGACCCCAGAGATAGTTGAAGCGATAGACCTCGCCCCGGTTCATCGCCGCTCGTCGTCCTCAGAATCGAGGATGTCCTGGAAGCCGGCCGCCAGGTTGGCGATGTCCTCTTGCGGCGCCGTCTCCAGCGTGAAGGCGGTCGGCTCGTCCTGGTGCCGGGCCAAGTCCTTCAGCCGCTCATAATGTTCGAGCGGCAGCATGACGATCCGCGGCCGGCCGCGCTTGTTCAGAGAGACGGGCTCCGCGAGGGCGGCGTCGAGCACCTCTCCCGATCGACGGTTGAGGTCGGAGAACGAAAACGCCTTCATGGTAGGACCCTCGTCCGATACGTAAAATACGTATATACGTAAGAGAATGGGGGCGTAAGGGGTCGGCCATGAAAAAAGGGCGCCGCCCGCAGGCGACGCCCTCATCGTGAAGCGTTCGATCAGCCTTTGATCAGGCCGGTTTCGGGATCGAGCACGATCGGTGACGGATCGGGTGTCGCCGAGAAGTCGAACAGGTCGTCGATCGGGCCGGCATATTGGTCCATCGAACCGGCGCCGAGGCGGCCGAGGTGCCAGTTGTCCTCGATGAAGCGGGTGATCGAGGTCTGGTCGGTCAGGGCCGAGCTGACGAAGTTGCGCTTCGCATAGGGCGACAGCACGAGAAGCGGCAGGCGCGGGCCGTAGCCGCAGGGCCCGCCGGCGATCGCCGTGGTCGAGCCGCAGCGGCCGTTGCCGGAGAGGGCGTCCTCCGGGAACGTGCTCGCGCGCACGATCGGCGGCATCACGTGGTCGTACCAGCCGTCGGAATCGTCATAGGCGATGACGATCGCGGTCTCCTTCCATTCCGGCCGCTGCTCGAGGCGGTTGACGGTCTCGACCAGGAATTTCTGCTCGTCGAGCGGGCCGGAATAGGCGGCGTGGCCGTCCTGCGCCGCCGGCGCCTTGAGGAAGCTCACCGCGGGCATCGCGCCCGCATCGACCGCCGCCCAGAAGTCCGACAGGTCGTATTGATGCTTCGCCTGGTCGCTCTTGCCGATCATGGCGACCGAGGTCGGCGGCAGGTGCTTCGGGTTGGCGTTCTGCTCGTAATAAGCGAGCGGATTGTGGTGCGGGCTGTAATCGCGGATCGCCTTGCCGGCCGCGTTCTTGGTGGCGCTCGCGCAGACGATCGAGCCGTCGGGGCGCACTTCGGTCGGCTTGTAGCCGCCCTGGAACCAGCCCCAGGTCACGTCCTTGTCGTCGAGCAGGTCGCCGACATGGCGGGTGTTCTTGATGAGAAGCAGGTTCTTGCCGCCCGAGCAGCCGTCGAGCTGCGGATCGGCGTCGGAGATGATCCACCCGTCGCGGACGAGGCCCGGAACGTCGCCGCCGACCGCGTTGCGGGTCGTGCCAGCGAAGAGATTCAAGACGCCCGGCGTCGAGGGGCCGAACTGGGTGTTGAAGCTGTTGTCCGACATGGCGAAACGCTGGGCGTAATTCCACAGCGCGGTGACGGTGTTGCCGTCGTAGTAGCCCATCACCTGCTTCGGATCGCAGCCCGGCTTCGTCGCACCGGCATATTGGACGAACTTGTCGACGAGGCCGCCGTCGTAGGCCTGCTGCTCGGGACCATAATCGTGGTCCATGTCGCAGGTGATCGGCTCCGAGCGGTCGATGCGCATCGGATTGACGCCGTTCGGGTTGGCGGTCAGCAGCACATGGCTGAGGCCATTGACGCTCGGCGTGCCAGGCTTGGCCGTGAAGGCGGGCTCGCCGGCCTTGTTCTCGGCCTTGGGGTAGGTGCCGAAATAGTGATCGAAGGAGATGTTCTCCTGGAAGATCACCACGACGTGCTTGATCGGCGTCGCGGTCTCGACCTCGGCGGCCGAGGCCGAGGTGATCGCCGCCGTGGCGCAGAGCGCCGCGAGCGACAGCCGGCGGGACATCGAGCGGGACATCAGAGCCTCCATATCTTTGCGGGTGGGACGGGGAGCGATGGTCATCGATCGGCCGCGGCGCCGCCGCGACAGATCGGGCCGAAGGCGTCGGTTGCGGGCGGCGGGCCGAGGACGAAATCGGCGAGGCGGGCGAGCAGCGTCGGCCGGCCGGGTGGTTCGGCGTCGGAGCGGTTCACCGGCGCGGCGGTGCCGGGCACCTCTCCTGCCCGCTCCCGCGTCAACGCCTCGAAGCGGCGGACGCCGGGCGGATTGAGATCGTCCGGCCAGGGGGCGTCCTTCGGCAGCACCGTGTAGGTCGCCGTCATGCCGGCGCTGAAATGGTCGATGACGTGGCAGTGGAACATCCAGGTGCCGGGATCGTCCGGCACCATGTCGGCCACGGTCGAGGTCGCCGGCATCACGCCGATCGTATCGACGCGCCGGCCGTACCAGATCGCCGTGTTGCCGTGCCAATGGGGGGTGTGGTTGTCGTCGGTCGACCCCATGCCGATGAGGTACCAGCGCACCCGCTCGCCTTCGCGCATCACGAGGCCCGGCAGGGTGCCGAAGATGTAGCCGTTGATGGCGTGCTTGAGGTTCGATTCGACCCAGTCGGCCGCCGGCCCCTGGGCGTTGCGGTCGTCGCCGTCGGCGCTGCCGCTGCCGGGTGTCATGCCGGGTTCGGTGAAGCGGGCGACGTTGTCGTCGAAGAGCTCGCTCGCGTTCTCGTCGAAGATCTTCCAGAGGGTGACGAACTCGCGATCGACGTCCTTCGGCCGGCCGGTCGGCCCGGCCATGCCGCGCCGGGTGACGATGATGGCGCCGATCAGGCCGCTGTTCTCGTCGGTGCCTTCGTGGTCGTGGCCGTGATAGGGCCAGGCGATCGAGCTCGGATCGGCCGGGCCGGGTCCCGCCCGTTCGGGGATCTCCCAGAGATAGGTGTAGGTGCCACCGGGCGGGATCAGCCCGCGCGGACCGTGGCCGCCGTCGTCGTAATGCGCACCCTCGAAGGCCTTCGAATAGAAGACGCCGTGGGGATGGAGGCCGTGCGGGCTCGCACTGTCGTTGCGCACCACGATGCGCAGGACGTCGCCCACCTCGCCGCGCAGCACGGGCCCGAGCAGGCCGAGGTGGACCCATTCCGGCGGCCGCGGCTTCAGGCGTGAGAACGAGCCGTCGGCATATTCGCGGTACAGGATCTTCTCGTATTTCGAGCCGATCCGGTCGGGCGCATTGTAGACGTAGAGCTGCTGCGCCGGGGTGAGGACGGTCCCCGTCAGGCCGTCCGCCTGGATCGGATCATAATCCCAATCGACCGTGTCGATGCCGATATAGGTGACGTGCGCGCCGAGGATGCGGCGGACCGCGGCGGCGAGCGCGGCCGTATCGAGCCTCTCGTCGAGGCGGACGACGAAATGGCCGTCCGGATCGTCGAGGAGGAGAACGCCGCCCTCGGGCACCTCCCCCGGCCGCACGCCGTAGCCGTCGAGAACCTTGGCGATCGCATCGGCCGGACCGTTCAGGGCGACGACGGGCGCCGGCGCGGACGCAGCGTCCCGCGCGACGGAGACGGCGGCGACCTGCGACCCGCCCAAGGCGGCGAGGGTCGCGGCGAGCGCAGCCCGGCGTGCGATGCACGGGGCGCCGCAGGGACCGTCGGTCACGTGGAGAAGGAGGAAGCGGCCGCGGAAAGCGGCGTCGCTGACGGTCTTGCCCGCCGCATCGGAAAAGGAGAAGGCGGTCGTCGCCGACCACACGGGACCGTCTTCGCCGTCCATGCCCGGCATGACGGCATCCATACCCGGCGGCGCCTGCGTCGCGGTCGAGGCGGCGGAGGCGGGCTGGACAAGCAGAGCGCACAGGAGCGCGGGGACGATCGCCAGCCGGAACGCGTCGAGCGCGCGCGTTCGTGCCGAGACCAATGCGCGGGCGGGGACCAGCGCGAATCGGTGCCATGCCATTCTCATGGCGTGCCTCTCCGTTCGGCCATCCCCGGCTGCGAAGCCGCACCATCGGGCATCGATGTGACGATTTCATATCGGCAACGGCTCGCCGCGCCTGCCGCCGCTTCGGTTCGCAAAGCTTTGACCGCCTTGTCGCTCGGCAGGGATGGGATCAATCCCGCACGACGGCCCGCAGCGGCATCGGCCGCGGCAGAAAACGCATCCACGCCCCGTCCCGGCGTTTCGATCTCCGTCCCTTATGCTCTAAGGTGCCTCACCTTCATGCTGACCAGGTCGAACCCGTCTCAATGAGTGCGGATAACATCTCGACGGACCAAGCGGATCGGCCGCGCTGGACGCAGCCTTTGCGGGTCCATCTCGGCATCGCGATGGTCCTGCTCCTCATCGCGATCGCCGGCTCGCTGATGGGGTTCAATTATTGGCACGGTCGCGCGGAGGCGATCAAAGAGGCCTCGCTCCGCATGCGCGACTTCGCGAGCCGGCTGCTCGACCGCTATCACCTCCTCGCCGACCGCTCGATCATGTTCACCGACATGGCGGCGCTTTCCGACGCCCTGTCGAAGCTGCCGCCCTACCGCATGGACGCCAAGATCGACCAGCTCAAATCGATCCTCCAGCGTTCGCTCGAAACCGACGGCGCCTATGTCGGCTATCCGAACGGCGACGCCCTCCATGTGGTGGACGTGCAAGGCTCGCCGGAATGGCAGAAGGTGCTGCACGCCCCCGCGGGCACCTCGATCGCCATCGGGCTCTCCTCCGTGCCGGCGAGCGGGGCCACCATCGCCTGGCGCTTTGTCGACCACGACGGGCGGACGATCGGAGAGATCCCGCCGACGCCGACCGATTTCGATCCCCGGGTGCGCCCCTGGTATCAGGCCGCCATCGCCAACAAGGGCGCGGTCGTTACCGAGCCCTACATTATGGCCTCGACCGGCAAGCTCGGCATGACGATCGCCCAGTCGCACCGCGCCGATGCAGGGATCGTCGTCGGCGTCGATATCGTGATGGATACGCTGTCGCGCTTTCTCTCGGCGCAGCGCATCACCCCGGAGGCGACGACGCTCGTCTTGAACGCGGGAGGTGATCTCCTCATCGAGTCGGGCGACGATCGGGCGATCATGGACGGGCTCGCGGCCTTCATCCGCAAGCCCCGCATCACCGCGAAACAGGGCCAGGACGAGAGCCTGGTGCGCGCTCGGATCGCGGGGCAGCCCTTCCTCGTCGAGATCACCCGGGTCGGGCCGGATTCGATCCTCGCCGGAGGCCGCATCGTCGTCGCCGCCCCGATGAACGAACTGACCGCGCGGGCCGACCGCGCGATGCAGCAACACATGGCAATTTCCGCCTTCATCCTGCTCGCGGGTATCGCCATGGCCGTCGTCATCGCCCGGCGCATCACCGTCTCGCTCCGCCTCCTGACGGCGCAGGCGAACGATCTCCGGCGGCTCGTCCTCAGTGACACCACCCGCGTCCGCTCCCGCATCACCGAGATCGCCGAACTCGGCAAGGCGATGGCCGCGGCCCGTCAGGCCCTGCGCAGCTTCGGCCTCTACGTCCCGCGCGAGATCGTGCGGGCGATCATGTCGGACGGGCAGTTCCAGAACCGCTCGGCGGTGCGCCGCGACGTCACCGCCCTGTTCACCGACATCAAGGACTTCACCACCATCTCCGAGGTCAATTCGCCGGAGGACGTCGTGACGATGCTGTCGGCTTATTTCGACGCCCTGAACGACGAGATCGTCGCGCACCACGGCGCGCTCGTTCAATTCAATGGGGACTCGGTCTTCGCGATCTGGAATGCCCCGAACCCCGACCCCGATCACGTCGCCCAGGGCTGCGCCTGCGCGCTCGCCATGAAGCGCGCGGTGGACGTCTTCAATGCGGGCCAGCGGGCGCACGGCCTGCCGGAATTCATCACCCGCATCGGCGTTCACGTCGGGCCGGCGGTCGTGGGTTCGGTGGGGGCCGAGGAGCGCCTGCAATATACCGGCATGGGCGACACCATCAACGTCGCGTCCCGGCTCGAAGGCCTCAACAAGACCTACGGCACCACGATCCTCGTCAGCGAGGCGGTGGCCGAGCGGGCAGGTGCGGCCTTCGCGATGCGACGCATCGACAACGCCCAGGTGAAGGGCCGCGTCGAGGCCGTCACCGTCTACGAATTGACGGACGCGGCGCCGGAGGTTGCGGCTACTATCCCGTCGTCGGGCGGGCAGACGGTGACGTAGCGCGAACTATTGCGGCATATCCCGGCCTCTCCGATCCTTCGCGCCGCGGGCGGGGAGAAGGGAGCGGCGACGCCGGTGCCCCAATAAGGGATCACCCCACCGTCTCGGTTCGGCTCAGGTTCCCGGCACCTTGAGGAAGGGGAAGTCGGCGAGCTTGTAGCCGGACTGCATCAGCCAATAGAACGCCCCGAACAGGACGCCGGCGACCACGGAATTGACGATCACGATGCGCATCAGGCGCAGCCGGAACGGGGCGCTCTCCGGCGTGCCGGGAACCACCCGTCCGCTCTCCTCCTGGGTGCGCAGGCCCCACGGCAGGACGGCGAAAATGATCGTCCACCAGATCACGAAATAGATCGCAAGGCCGCTCGAGAAGGACATGTTCGCTACCCCGTCGTCCGGGTCTTTTGCCCGGTCCCGGCTGCGGACGAGCGATCCCGTCCACGCCGCTTCAGCCTATCATAGGCCGTTGCGCGGACGGCTCAATGGCCGGAGGGATCGGCGACCTGCTCGAGCTCGACGAGGGTGCCGCAGAAATCCTTGGGGTCGAGGAAGAGGACCGGATTGCCGTGGGCGCCGATCTTCGGCTCGCCGCTGCCGAGTACCCGAGCGCCGGAGGCGATCAGGCTGTCGCGGGCGGCGAGGATATCCGCGACCTCGTAGCAGACGTGATGCACACCGCCGGCCGGGTTGCGGGCGAGGAAGCGGGCGATCGGGGAGGTGTCGCCGAGCGCCGCCAGGAGCTCGATCTTGGTGTTGCCGAGATCGATGAAGACCGTCGTCACGCCGTGCTCCGGCAGCGGCAGCGGTGCGGACACCGTGGCGCCGAGTTGGTCGCGATAGATCGCGGTCGCGGCCGCGAGGTCGGGCACGGCGATCGCCACGTGGTTGAGACGGCCGATCATGAATGCCTCCCCTCCCCGGCCGGCGCGGCCGCCGGCCCGCGGCTCAGTCCGTCGTCACCGTGACGCGGCAGACCGGCTTCTTGCCCCATTCGGCTGCGACCGCAGACCGGGCGGCGCGGCGCACCGCCTCCGCCACGAGCCCATGGTCCTTGCGGCGCGGCTTCGGGATCGAAGAATAGGCGCCATCGACCGCCTTCGCCACGATCTCCTCGAAGGCGCGGCCATCCGCCGTTTCGACCGGCACGCCGACGAGCGTGATCGCCGGCGCTGCCAATTCCTCGCCGCGCGGATCGAGGGCGAGCGAGACCACGATCACCCCCCGAAGGAAAGCCGGCGGCGGTCGTCGACGCCGGACATCTCCGGCTCCAGAAGCAGGCGGCCGTCGCGGTAGAGCCGGCCGGCGAAGACCTCGTCGACCTCCACCGCCGGACCCGGGGCCAAGCGGATCATCGCGCCGTTGCGGCCGACCACCACCTCGCCGACGCCGAGGCTGCGGGCGAGCTTGGCATGCTCGGCCAAGTGCAGCGGCTCGCCGTGGACCGGCAGCGCGACCTGCGGCTTGAGGAGACCGTAGAGCTCGGCGAGCTCGTCGCGGCGGGGATGGCCGGAGACGTGCACGAGGCCGTCATGGTCCGTCATGATGTCGATGCCGCGCGCGGCGAGCGCGTTCACGATCGACCCGACCGCCTTCTCGTTGCCGGGAATGGTTCGCGAGGAGAAGATCACGAGATCGCCCGGCGAGAGCGCGATGGCGCGGTGATCGTCCGACGCGATACGGGCGAGCGCGGCGCGCGGCTCGCCCTGACTGCCGGTCAACAGCGCCACCACCTTGTCCGGCGGCAGATAGCCGTAGGCATCCTCGTCGAGCACGGGCCTGAGGCCGTCGAGATAGCCGAGCTCCTCGGAGATATCGAGCACACGGCGCATGGCGCGGCCGAGCACCACGACCTCGCGATCGTTCGCCTGGGCGGCCGCGATGACCGCGCGCAGGCGGGCGACGTTGGAGGCGAAGGTGGTGACGGCGACGCGCCGGGGCGCCTTGGCGATGATCTCGGTCAGCGAGGCCGCGACGTCGATCTCCGAAGGCGAGCGGCCGGACCGCGTGGCGTTGGTCGAATCGCAGATGAAGGCGCGCACGCCCTCGCGGCCGATCTCGGCGAAGCGGGCGAGGTCGATCGGCAGGCCGAGGCCGGGCGTCGGATCGATCTTCCAGTCGCCGGAATGGACCGCCGTGCCGACCGCCGTGCGGATCACCAGGGCGTTCGGCTCGGGGATCGAGTGGGAGACGGCGACGAATTCGAGATCGAACGGGCCGAGCGCCCAGCGGGCACCCTGATCGACCTCGACGATCTCGATTTCGGGCGCGCCCGGCTCGCTCTCCATCTTCGCCTCGAGCATGGCGGCGGTGAAGGCGGTCGCATAGACCGGCGCCTTGAGCCGCGGCCAGAGATCGAGGAGCGCGCCGTAATGGTCTTCGTGGGCGTGGGTCACCACGATGCCGAGCAGATTGTCGCGCTCGGCCTCGATGAAGGCGATGTCGGGCATCACCACGTCGACGCCGGGCTCACGCTCACCGCCGAAAGAGATGCCGCAATCGACCATCAGCCATTGGCGGTGCTTCGGCGGACCGAAGCCGTAGAGCGCCATGTTCATGCCGATCTCGCCGACGCCGCCGAGCGGCAGAAAGACGAGTTCGGACTCAGAGTGGGTCTTCTTCATGTTCGCGCTGTTGCCGCCACTCCGAAGTGCACCTCGCCGGCGGTGATGCGCTTCACGGTTCCGTTCTCCGCCCGGACGACGAGGCGTCCCTCTTCGTCGAGCGTTTCGAATGTTCCTTCGACGACCTCGCCGCCGACGCGCACCGCCACGCGCCCGCCGAGGCCGGCTGCGCGGGTGAGCCACGCCCGTCGCACGTCCTTGAAGCCGCGCCCACCGTCCCACATCGCCTCGATGCCGGTCCAGGCCTCGGCGAGGGCAGTGAACACGTCATCGGCGGTGACGGAGAGGCCGACATCGCGAAGCGAGGTCGCCGGATAGGGCAGGCCCTCGGGAGAATACGCGACATTGACGCCGATGCCGATCACGAGCGCGGTACGGCCGTGGCCGAGATCCTCGCGCTCGAGCATGATGCCGGAGAGCTTGGCGCCACCGAGCAACACGTCGTTCGGCCACTTGAGGGCGAGCCGGTCGCCGGCCGAGGGCCCAGCCCCGTCGGCGCCGTCGAGCAGGACGCGGGCGTCGAGAGCCGGGGCGACGCGGCGCAGCGCCTCGTCGAGCGATAGGCCGGCGACGAAGCCGAGCGTGGCGGCAGCGAGCGGGTCGAGATCGACGATTTTCAGAAGGCTCGCGGCAAGATTGCCGGTCGGCGTCTCCCAGGCCCGGCCGCGGCGACCGCGCCCCGCGGTCTGGGCCCGTGCCACGACCCAGAGATCGCCGGCATCGCCCGCCCGCGCGCGCTCCATCGCTTCCGTGTTGGTGGAACCGATGGTCTCATAGGCGGCGAGACGATATCCGGCGTCGCGGGCCCGAGGGCCGAGGATGAAGGCCATTCCGTCAGAACAGGCTCGCGGCGGCGGCGCTGGCGGCCTCCACGAGCGGCGCGGCGAACACCACGAAGAACAGCACCACGATGCCGCTGAGGCCGAGGACGACGCGCAGTTCGCCCGGCATCGGCTCGAGCGCGCCCGGCGATTCGTCGAAGTACATCACCTTGACGACCCGCAGATAATAGAAGGCGCCCACGACCGAAGTGAGCACGCCGATGACCGACAGGATGTAGAGCCCGGCGTGTATGGCGGCGGCGAACACGTAGAACTTGGCGAAGAAGCCGGCGAGCGGCGGGATTCCGGCGAGCGAGAACATGATCATCGCCAGGACGAAGGCCATCACCGGGTTGGTGCGCGAGAGGCCGCCGAGGTCCTGGACCTCCTCGACCATCACGCCGGCGCGGCGCATCGACAGGATGCAGGCGAAGGCACCGAAGGTCATGGCGAGGTAGATCGTCATGTAGATGATGACGCCCTGGACGCCCTCCTGGGTGCCGGCGGCGAGGCCGACCAACGCGAATCCCATGTGGCCGATCGAGGAATAGGCCATCAGACGCTTGATGTTGCGCTGGCCGATCGCGGCGAAGGAGCCGAGCGCCATCGACGCGATCGAGACGAACACGACGATCTGCTGCCAGGCGAGATCGACGGTACCGAAGGCGTCGATCGCGATGCGCACGAACACGGCCATGGCCGCAATCTTCGGCGAGGCGGCGAAGAAGGCGGTGACCGGGGTCGGGGCGCCTTCATAGACGTCCGGCGTCCACATGTGGAACGGCACGGCCGAGATCTTGAAGCAGAGGCCGGCGAGCACGAACACGATGCCGAACACGAAGCCCGTGGTGGTCTCGCCGTTCGAAACCGCATGGGCGATCGCGGCGAAGCCGGTCTGGCCGGTGAAGCCGTACACGAGCGACATGCCGTAGAGCATCATGCCGGACGAGAGCGCGCCGAGGACGAAATACTTCAGGCCCGCCTCGGTCGCCTTCAACGAGTCGCGGTGGATCGCCGCCATCACGTAAAGCGAAAGGCTCATCAGCTCGAGCCCGAGATAGAGCGCGATGAGGTCGGTCGCCGAGATCAGCATCATCATGCCGACGGTCGAGAGCACGATCACCACCGGATATTCGAAGCTCTCGAACTTCTCGTTCCGCACGTAGGTCGTCGACACCACGATCGCGAGCGCCGAGCCGATCAGGGCGAGAAGCTTGAGGAAGCGGCCGAACGGATCGGAGACGAAGGCGCCCGAGAAGGTCGAGCCGTAGTGCGGCGCGAAGGCGACGATCGCGGCGATCACGAGCAGCAGAATGACCGCCAGCCCGCGCACGGCCCCGGCCGCGCGCTCCCCGGCGAACACGCCGATCAGAAGGAGCACGAGCGCGCCAAGCGCCAGCAGGATCTCCGGCATCGCCGGCATAAGATCGGGCAGCGTCGCCATCTGGTTGTCGCCTCTCGTCCTTGGTCCGAGGACCGGCGACTTCGCGCCCGGCCTCGTCGTCTCATCTCAGCGGATGGCGGACCGCGCTCGGAACGCGCGATCGACGCCGCCTTCGAGAACCGGCCGGCGCGAAAGCGCGGCCGGTTCCGGGATCGTCACGGCGCGATCGACGCCGTCTTGCTCAGGTGGCCGAAATCGGCGGCAGCCTCGACCTTCGACACGATCTGCGACACGGAGGCCGCGGTCACGTCGTTGATCGGCTTCGGCCACACGCCGAAGAGGACGGTCAGCACGATGAGCGGCACCAGCAGGAACTTCTCGCGCAGCGACAGATCGAGCATGGACTTCAGGCTGTCCTTGTCGAGCGCACCGAACACCACCCGGCGATAGAGCCAGAGGGCGTAGGCGGCCGAGAAGATGACGCCGGTCGTCGCGAACAGCGCAACCCAGGTGTTGACCTGGAAGGCGGCGAGCAGGGTCAGGAACTCGCCGAGGAAGCCCGATGTGCCCGGTAGGCCGACATTCGCCATGGTGAACACCATGAAGGCGAAGGCATACCACGGCATCCGGTTGACGAGGCCGCCATAGGCCGCGATCTCGCGGGTGTGCATGCGGTCATAGACGACGCCGACGCAGAGGAACAGCGCGCCCGAGACGATGCCGTGGGACAGCATCTGGAACAGGCCGCCCTGGATGCCCTGCTGGGTCGCCGTGAAGATGCCCATCGTCACGTAGCCCATGTGGGCGACCGACGAATAGGCGATCAGCTTCTTCATGTCCTGCTGCATCAGGGCGACGATCGAGGTGTAGATGATCGCCACCACCGACAGGGTGAAGATCAGCGGCGCCAGATCCGCGCTCGCGACCGGGAACATCGGCAGCGAGAAGCGCAGGAAGCCGTAGCCGCCCATCTTCAGAAGAATGCCGGCGAGGATGACCGAGCCGGCGGTCGGCGCCTCGACGTGGGCGTCGGGAAGCCAGGTGTGGACCGGCCACATCGGCATCTTCACCGCGAACGAGGCGAAGAAGGCGATCCATAGCCATGTCTGCATGCTCACCGGGAATGGGTGGGCGAGCAGGGCGACGATATCGGTCGTGCCGGCGTTCCAATACATCGCCATGATGGCGAGCAGCATCAGCACCGAGCCGAGCAGCGTGAAGAGGAAGAACTTGAAGCTCGCATAGACGCGGCGCGGCCCGCCCCACACGCCGATGATGATGAACATCGGGATGAGGCCGCCTTCGAAGAAGACGTAGAAGAGCAGGAGGTCGAGCGCGCAGAACACGCCGATCATGAGCGTCTCGAGAACGAGGAACGCGATCATGTACTCTTTGACGCGAATCTTGACCGAGTCCCACGACGCCAGGATGCAGAACGGCATCAGGAAGGTCGTGAGGATGACGAACAGCATCGAGATGCCGTCGACGCCCATCTTGTAGACGATAGTCTTGCCGAGCCAGCCGGCCTCTTCGACGAACTGGAAGCCCGGGTTCGCGGTGTCGAAGCCGGCCCAGACGAAGAGCGAGATCAGGAAGGTGACGATCGTCGTGATCAGCGCGATCCGGCGGATGTTCGTCAGGGCCGCCTCGTCCTCCCCGCGCACGGAAAGGATGAAGACGACGCCGACGAGCGGCAGGAACGTGATGATCGAGAGCAGCGGCCAGGCGCTCATCACGGAGTTCCTCCCGAGAACATGGACCAAGTGACGAGGAGCGCGACGCCGATGAGCATCACGAAGGCGTAGTGGTAGACGTAGCCGGTCTGCAGACGGACGACGCGCTGGGTGACGTCGATGACACGGGCCGACACGCCGTCCGGACCGAACCCGTCGATCAGCCAACCGTCACCCTTCTTCCAGAGGAAGGTCGACAGGCGCTTGATCGGACGTACGAACAGGAAGTCGTAGAGCTCGTCGAAATACCACTTGTTGAGCAGGAACTTGTAGAGCCCCTGGTGGCGCGCGGCGACACCCGCCGGCTGCTCCGGATGCAGGAAGTAGTACCAGAAGGCGAGCCACATGCCGGCCGCCATGGCGACCGTCGGCGCGAACTTCGCCCAACCCGGCACCATCGTCTCCATGTCGTGGAGGACGTGATTGTCAGCAGCGAAGAACAGGGCGCTCTTCCAGAACTCCTTGTATTCCTCGCCGATGAAGACGCCGTGGAAGACGAGGCCAGCGAACAGCGCGCCGAGCGAGAGGACGACGAGCGGCACGAGCATCACCCACGGGGATTCGTGGACGTGGGCCATAACCTCCGCACTCGCCCGGGGCTTGCCGAAGAAGGTCATGTAGATCTGGCGCCAGGTGTAGAAGGCGGTCAGCAGCGCGGCGATCGTCGTCATCCAGAAGGCGTACTGGCTGAAGGCGTTGTGGCCAGCATAGGTCGCCTCGATGATGGCGTCCTTCGAGAAGTAGCCGGCGGTCAGCGGGAAGCCGGTCAGCGCGAGCGAACCGAACATCATGCCCCAGAAGGTGAAGGGGATGTGCTTCCGCAGGCCACCCATCAGACGCATGTCCTGCTCGCCGCCGACAGCATGGATCACCGAGCCGGCGCCGAGGAAGAGCAGCGCCTTGAAGAAGGCGTGCGTGAAGAGGTGGAAGATCGCGACGTTGAAGGCGCCGACGCCGAGCGCGGCGAACATGTAGCCGAGCTGCGAGCAGGTCGAGTAGGCGATCACCCGCTTGATGTCGTTCTGCACGCAGCCGATCGTCGCCGCGAAGAAGGCGGTGGTGGCACCGACCAGCGTGACGACGGTGAGCGCGTCCGGGGACTGCTCGAACACCGGCGACAGGCGGGCGACCATGAACACGCCGGCGGTCACCATCGTGGCGGCGTGGATGAGGGCCGAGACCGGGGTCGGGCCTTCCATCGCGTCGGGCAGCCAGGTGTGCAGCAGGAACTGCGCCGACTTGCCCATCGCGCCCATGAAGAGCAGCAGGCAGATCACGGTCGCGGCGTTGAAGTCGTGGCCGAGGAAGTGGATCGTCTTGGTGGCGAGGCCCGGAGCGGCGGCGAAGACCTGATCGAAGCCGACCGCACCGGTCGTCATGAACAGGCCGAAGATGCCGAGCAGGAAGCCGAAGTCGCCGACGCGGTTGACCACGAAGGCCTTGATGGCGGCGGCGCAGGCCGACGGCTTCTGGAACCAGAAACCGATGAGCAGGTAGGACGCGAGACCGACGCCCTCCCAGCCGAAGAACATCTGCAGGAGGTTGTCCGCCGTCACCAGCATCAGCATGGCGAAGGTGAACAGCGACAGATAGGCGAAGAAGCGCGGCCGGTAGGGATCGTGGGCCATGTAGCCCATCGAATAGAGGTGCACGAGCGCCGACACGGTGTTGACGACGACGAGCATCACCACCGTCAGGGTGTCGATCTTGAGCGCCCAGTTGAACGACAGCGAGCCCGAGGTCACCCAGTTCATGAGGTCGATGGTGGCGACCGGGTGATCGCCCAGGCCGACCTGAACGAACGCGACCCACGAGAGCAGCGCGGAAACGATCAGGAGGCCCGTCGTCACCACTTCGGCGAAGCGGGAGCCGGGGGCGGCGTGCACATGGTGCTCGTCGTGGCCGTGATCGCCGTGGCCATGATCGTCATGCGCGACGGCGTGCGCCGCCGCCGGCGCCGCAGCACCATGGGAGGCCGCGCCGTGGTCGTCGTGACCGTGCCCGCCGCCGGACGGCGGCGGTACGTTCGCCGACGAGCCGAACAGCGTCGTCAGGCCGGCGATCAGGAAGCCGAGCAGCGGCAGAAAGACGATGAGGTGGTACATCGTGCCCTCAGCCCTTCATCAGGTTGATGTCTTCGACCGCGATCGAGCCGCGGTTGCGGTAGAAGACGACGAGGATGGCGAGACCGATGGCCGCCTCGGCCGCGGCGACGGTGAGGATCAGGAGCGCGAATACCTGGCCGACCATGTCGTGCAGGAAGGCCGAGAACGCGACGAAGTTGATGTTGACCGAGAGCAGGATGAGCTCGATCGACATCAGGATGATGATGACGTTCTTCCGATTCAGGAAGATGCCGAAGATCCCGAGCGTGAACAGGATCGCCGCCACTGCCAGATAGTGCGAGAGACCAACCGCCATCGCTCTTCCGTCCTCTTCGTAAGTCTCGCCGGCGCGGTTCGCCCCGGCCCCGGCCGCCCGCACGAGGGCTCGCCGTTGGGAAATCAGATGCCCTTGCGGGATGCCACCTTGCGGACCTCGACGCCGGTCTCCGGCGTGCGCGCCACCTGGTCGGCGATGTTCTGCCGCTTCACGCCAACCTTGTGACGTAGGGTCAGCACGATCGCGCCGATCATCGCGACGAGGAGCACGAGGCCCGCCGCCTGGAAGAAGTAGACGTACCGCGTGTAGAGGATCTGCCCGAGCGCCTGGATGTTGGTGAGGCCGTCCGGCATCGGGGCCGCCACCGCCTGCCCCGCCACCTGCGGATCGATCACCCAGGTCGCGAGCACGAGGAGGAGCTCGACGAGGAGGATGAGGCCGACCAGCGCACCGATCGGCAGATATTGCAGGAAGCCCTGGCGCAGCGCGACGAAGTCGACGTCGAGCATCATCACGACGAACAGGAACAGCACCGCCACCGCGCCGACATAGACGACGATGAGGAGCAGCGCCAGATATTCGGCGTGGAGCAACATGAAGAGCCCCGCCGCATTCACGAAGGCGAGGATCAGGAACAACACCGAGTGGACCGGGTTGCGCGAGGAGATGACGAGAAAGGCCGACGCCACCGCAACGGCGGAGAAGATATAGAAGAATAGGGTCTGGATCATTCCTGCCCCCGCTGCCTTTCCGTCCTGCTCGGGCCGCGCGTTCCCCGCCTCCGGGGGCCGTGCCTGTCGACCGAGGCCGCCCTCGCGGCTCATTCCGTCACCGCCTCGGGGCGGCTCCGACCGCGGGACGCGCCCGCGGCCAACCTCTCGTCACCCGCTCAGCGATAGGGCGCGTCAGCCGCGATGGACGACGCGATCTCGCGCTCCCACCGGTCGCCGTTCGCGAGCAGGCGGGCCTTGTCGTAATAGAGCTCTTCGCGGGTCTCCACGGAGAACTCGAAGTTCGGTCCCTCGACGATCGCATCGACCGGGCAGGCCTCCTGGCAGAAGCCGCAATAGATGCACTTCACCATGTCGATGTCGTAACGGGTCGTGCGCCGGGTACCGTCGTTGCGGCGCGGACCCGCCTCGATGGTGATCGCCTGCGCCGGGCAGATCGCCTCGCAGAGCTTGCAGGCGATGCAGCGCTCTTCGCCGTTCGGATAGCGGCGCAGCGCATGCTCGCCGCGGAAGCGCGGGCTGAGCGGCCCCTTCTCGAAGGGATAGTTCAGCGTCGTCTTGGGAGCGAAGAAATAGCGCATCGCGAGCACGAACGCCGAGACGAACTCGGCGAGCAGCAACGACTTGGCAGCCTGACTAAGACGCATCGCCGATGCCTCCTTGAACCAATCGAGACGCCGCGGACAGCCGAGCCATCACGCGCCTCACGAAGCCATGCCCGGTGCCCAGCCGGTGATCTGAAGGACCACGGCGACGAGGAACACCATGACGAGCGACAAAGGCAGGAACACCTTCCAGCCGAGCCGCATGAGTTGGTCGTAGCGATAGCGGGGCACGAAGGCCTTCACCATCGCGAACATGAAGAACACGAGCAGCGCCTTGATCAGGAACCACACGATGCCCGGCACCCAGGTGAACGGGGCGACGGCGATCGGGGGCAGCCAGCCGCCCATGAAGAGGATCGCGGTCAGGGAGCACATCGTGGCGATCGCCACATATTCGCTGAGCATGAACAGCACGTACGGGGTCGAGCCGTACTCGACCATGAAGCCGGCGACGAGCTCGGATTCCGCTTCCGTCAGATCGAACGGCGGGCGGTTCGTCTCGGCGAGCGCCGAGATGAAGAACACGATGAACATCGGGAACAGCGGCAGCCAGTACCAGTTCAGGAACGACAGCCAGGGCAGCCCGATCAGCGTCGCGAGCCCGTGGTTCTGCTGCGCCTCGACGATCGCCGAGAGATTGAGCGAGCCGGCGCAGAGCAGCACGGTGACGACGACGAAGCCGATCGAAACTTCGTAGGAGACCATCTGCGCGGCCGAGCGTAGCGCCGACAGGAACGGATATTTCGAGTTCGACGCCCAGCCGGCCATGATGACGCCGTACACGCCGAGCGAGGAGATCGCGAGGATGTAGAGGATGCCGAGATTGATGTCGGCGATCACCCAGTTCTTGGCGACCGGGATCACCGCCCAGGCGCCGAGCGCGAGCAGCACCGAGATGAACGGTGCGAGCAGGAACAGCGCCTTGTCGGAGCTCGCCGGGATCGTCGGCTCCTTCAGGACGAACTTGATGAGGTCGGCGAACGACTGGAACAGGCCCCATGGCCCGACCACGTTCGGACCGCGGCGCAACTGCACCGCCGCCCAGACCTTGCGGTCGGCGTAGAGGATGTAGGCGATCACGACGAGCAGGACGACGAGGAGCACGAGGCTCTCGATCAACATCCACAGGAAGGGGATGAAGTAGGTCGTCCAGAAGTCCGGGGTCTCAGGCGTCATCGAGCGTTCCTCAACCCTGCTTCATTCCGCCGCTTCGGCGAGGCGCGCGTGGGCGAGCGCCGAGCACTCGGCCATCACCGCCGAGGCGCGGGCGATCGGGTTCGTCAGATAGAAGTCCGACACCGTGGACACGAAGGCGCCCGGGCCCGTCGTCCCGCCGATCTCGGCGAGCTTCGCGACGGCGCCGCTATAGGCGGGCTCGATGCGGTCGGCGCGGCCGAGGTGGGGATGCGCCGCGACCATCGCCGCCCGCAGCTCCGCGAACGAGTCGTAAGGGAGCTGGGCGCCGATGAGCGCGGACAAGGCGCGCAGGATGGCCCAATCTTCGCGGGCGTCGCCCGGCGGGAAGGCCGCCCGGTTGCCGCGCTGGACGCGACCCTCGGTGTTGACCCAGGTGCCCGGCTTTTCGGTGTAGGCGGCGCCCGGCAGGATGACGTCGGCGCGGTGGGCGCCGGCATCGCCGTGGGTGCCGATATAGACGACGAAGGCGCCGCCGAGGCGGTCGAGCGCGAACTCGTCCGCACCGAGCAGAACCGCCACGTCGAGGCCACCCTCGAGCATGCCTTCGAGATCGCGGCCGCCCGGACCCGGCACGAAGCCGACATCGAGTGCGCCGACGCGGGCGGCGGCGGTGTGCAGCATGGAGAAGCCGTTCCAATCGGCACCGACCGCGCCGACCTTCACCGCGAGCTGGGCGGCGAGCGAGAGGATCGCGAGGCCGTCCGGCCGGGCGAGCGCGCCCTGGCCGACCACGATCAGCGGCCGCTGCGCCTTGCCGAGCACCTCGGCGAAGGAGTGCTTTCCGGCGACCAGATCGGCGAGCGTCTCGGCGCCCGCACCGAGGGTCGCGGCATGGTAGGTCAGGTCCGTCGCGTCGCCGATCACGCCGACCGGGAGCGGGCCCTGGCGCCAGCGCTTGCGGATGCGGGCGTTGAGGACCGGGGCTTCCCTGCGCGGGTTGGCCCCGACGAGGAGCACCGCGTCGGCCTTCTCGATGCCGGCGATGGTCGCGTTGAAGACGTAGGAGGCGCGGCCGAACGCCGGATCGAGCTTGGTGCCGTCCTGGCGGGCGTCGATGTTGGCGACGCCGAGGCGGCCGGCGAGATCCTTGAGCGCGAAGAGTTCTTCGGTCGAGGCGAGGTCGCCGGCGACGATGCCGATGCGGTCCTTCGGCGCGGCCTTCACCTTCTCGGCGATGAGCGCGAACGCCTCCGGCCACGACGCCGGCACGAGGCGGCCGTCACGGCGGACATAAGGCCGGTCGAGGCGCTGGGTCTTCAGACCGTCCCAGATGTAGCGGGTCTTGTCCGAGATCCATTCCTCGTTGACCGCCTCGTTGAGGCGCGGCAGCACGCGCATCACTTCGCGGCCACGGGTGTCGACGCGGATGTTGGAGCCGACCGCGTCCATGACGTCGATCGATTCGGTCTTCGCGAGCTCCCAAGGCCGCGCCTTGAAGGCGTAGGGCTTCGAGGTCAGGGCGCCGACCGGGCAGAGGTCGACGACGTTGCCCTGGAGCTCCGACGACATCGCGTGCTCGATATAGGTGGTGATCTCCATGTCCTCGCCGCGCCCGGTGGCGCCGAGGTCGGAGACGCCGGCCACCTCCGTCGTGAAGCGGACGCAGCGCGTGCAGTGGATGCACCGCGTCATCACCGTCTTCACGAGGGGGCCGATATATTTGTCCTCGACCGCCCGCTTGTTCTCGTGGAAGCGGGAGCCCGAGACGCCGTAGGCCATCGACTGGTCCTGCAGATCGCACTCGCCGCCCTGATCGCAGATCGGGCAATCCAGCGGGTGGTTGATCAGCAGGAACTCCATGGTGCCCTCGCGGGCCTTCTTCACCATGGGCGTGCGGGTGAACATCTCCGGCGGCTCGCCGTTCGGGCCGGGCCGCATGTCCTTGACCGCCATGGCGCACGAGGCGACCGGCTTCGGCGGACCGCCCTTCACCTCGACGAGGCACATCCGGCAATTGCCGGCGACCGACAGACGCTCATGGAAACAGAAGCGCGGAATTTCGGCCCCCGCGACCTCCGCCGCCTGCAGCAGCGTGGTCTCCGGCGGCACATCCACTTCGATCCCGTCGACGATGATCTTGGCCATGATGCCGATGTCCCTCGCCTACTCGGCCGCCGCCAGCGTCACGCCGGGAACGGCGCGGCTGTGGTAGGCGTCGATCCGCTCCTCGATGAGCGGACGGAAATGCCGGATCAAACCCTGGATCGGCCACGCCGCGGCGTCGCCGAGCGCACAGATGGTGTGACCCTCGATCTGGGTGGTGACCTGGAGAAGGAGGTCGATCTCCTTCTTCTCGGCTTCACCCTTCACGAGGCGCTCCATCACGCGCCACATCCAGCCGGTGCCCTCACGGCAGGGCGTGCACTGGCCGCAGCTCTCGTGCTTGTAGAAGTGCGACAGCCGGGCGATCGCCTTGATGACGTCGGTCGACTTATCCATCACGATCACGGCCGCGGTGCCGAGGCCGGACTTCAGATTGCGCAGGGTGTCGAAATCCATCGACAGCTCCTGGCACTGCGCCGCCGGCAGGAGCGGCACCGAAGAGCCGCCCGGGATCACGGCGAGCAGGTTGTCCCAGCCGCCGCGCACGCCGCCGCAATGCTTCTCGATGAGCGTGCGGAAATCGATGCCCATCTCCTCTTCCACCGTGCACGGCTTGTTCACGTGGCCGGAGATGCAGAAGAGCTTGGTGCCGACATTGTTCGGCTTGCCGAGGCTCGAGAACCATTGCGGGCCGCGGCGCAGGATGGTCGGCGCCACCGCGATGGACTCGACGTTGTTGACCGTCGTCGGGCAGCCGTAGAGGCCCATGTTCGCCGGGAACGGCGGCTTCAGGCGCGGCTGACCCTTCTTGCCCTCGAGGCTCTCGAGCAGCGCGGTCTCCTCGCCGCAGATATAGGCCCCCGCGCCGTGGTGGACGTAGAGGTCGAAATCCCAGCCGTGGATGTTGTTCTTGCCGATGAGCCGGGCCTCGTAGGCCTGGTCGATCGCCGCCTGCAGGCGCTCGCGCTCGCGGATGAACTCGCCGCGGACGTAGATGTAGCAGGCGTGCGCGCCCATCGCGAAGCTCGCGATGAGACAGCCTTCGACGAGGTGATGCGGATCGTGCCGCAGGATCTCGCGGTCCTTGCAGGTGCCCGGCTCGGACTCGTCGGCGTTGACGACGAGATAATGCGGCCGCTCCGGCGAGACGTTCTTCGGCATGAACGACCACTTGAGGCCGGTCGGGAAGCCGGCGCCGCCGCGGCCGCGCAGACCCGAAGCCTTCATCTGGTCGATGATCCAGTCGCGGCCCTTCTCGATGATGGTCTTGGTGCCATCCCAGGAACCGCGCTGACGTGCGCCTTCGAGCCCCCAATCTTGGAGGCCGTAGATGTTGGTGAAGATCCGGTCCTTGTCCTCAAGCATGTCCGGTCCTTCCGATCACGACGCCGTGCCGGGAGCCTTCGGTGCCGCCGCGGCGGCATCCTCGGGCTTCACGGGGGTCTTGCCTTCGGCCGCGCGGGCGCCGGGCGAGTCCGACTTGGACTGCTCGGGACGCGGCGTATCCTTCGGGGTCCCGACCGAAACCGGGGCCTGATCGTCCGTCTGGCCGAAGGTCGGCGCCGGACGGTTGGTGAACTGAGACGGGTCGGTCAGCGTCGTCGCACCGCCCTCGGGCGCCGCGAACTGGCGGCCGTTCTGAGGGCCGGGCGTCGGCGGCGTGCCGCGGTCGAAGGCGTCGATGAGCGCGTTGAAGCTCTCCGGCGTCAGGTCCTCGTAGGTGTCCTTGACGACCTGCACCATCGGGGCGTTCACGCAGGCCCCGAGGCACTCGACCTCTTCCCACGAGAAGGCGCCGTCGGCCGAGCGCGTGAACGGCTCGTGGGCGATGCGGTGCTTGCAGATCTCGATCAGCTCTTCGGCGCCGCGCAGCATGCACGGCGTCGTGCCGCACACCTGGATGTGCGCCTTGGTGCCGACCGGGGCGAGCTGGAACATGGTGTAGAAGGTCGCGACCTCGAGGACGCGGATCTTCGGCATGCCGAGGCGCTCCGCAACATAGCGGATCGCGGGCTCGGACACCCAGCCTTCCTGTTCCTGAATGCGCCACAAAAGCGGGATCACCGCGCTCTGCTGGCGGCCTTCAGGATAGTCCAGAATCTTGCGCTCAGCCCAGGCGAGATTCTCGGGCGTGAAGGCGAAGCTCTCGGGCTGCTCGTGATGAAGCCGACGGACGGACATCAGCGATCCACCTCACCGAACACGATATCGAGGGAGCCGAGCACGGCCGTGACGTCGGCCAGCATGTGCCCCCGGCACAGGAAATCCATCGACTGAAGGTGCGCGAAACCGGGCGCACGGATCTTGCAGCGATAGGGCTTGTTGGTCCCGTCGGAGACGAGATAGACGCCGAATTCGCCCTTCGGCGCCTCGACGGCGGCGTAGACCTCGCCGGCCGGCACCTTGTAGCCCTCGGTATAGAGCTTGAAGTGGTGGATGAGCGCTTCCATCGAGCGCTTCATCTCGCCGCGCTTCGGCGGCACCACCTTGCCCTGGGTCGAGGAGACCGGGCCCTGACCGGCGGCCGAGCGCAGCTTCTCGCAGCACTGGCGCATGATGCGGATCGACTGGCGCATCTCTTCCATGCGGATGAGATAGCGGTCGTAGCAATCGCCGTTCTTACCGACGGGGATGTCGAACTCGAGCTCTTCGTAGCACTCGTAGGGCTGCGACTTGCGCAGGTCCCAGGCGGCGCCGGAGCCGCGCACCATCACGCCCGAGAAGCCCCAGGCGAAGGCGTCTTCGAGGCTGACGACGCCGATATCGACGTTGCGCTGCTTGAAGATGCGGTTCGGGGTCAGCAGCGCATCGAGATCGTCGATGCGGCGCAGGCCGGCGTCGCAGAAGGCGTAGATGTCGTCGATGAGCTGCGGCGGCAGATCCTGGTGCACGCCGCCGGGCCGGAAATAGGCCGCATGCATGCGCGAGCCGGAGGCGCGCTCGTAGAACACCATCAGCTTCTCGCGCTCCTCGAAGCCCCACAGCGGCGGGGTGAGCGCGCCGACGTCCATCGCCTGCGTGGTGACGTTGAGAAGGTGCGAGAGGAGACGGCCGATCTCGGAATAGAGGACGCGGATCAACTGGCCGCGCTTGGGAACCTCGATGCCGAGCAGGCGTTCCGTCGCAAGCGCGAAGGCGTGCTCCTGGTTCATCGGCGCGCAATAATCGAGCCGGTCGAAATAGGGCACAGCCTGAAGATAGGTCTTCTGCTCGATCAGCTTCTCGGTGCCGCGGTGGAGCAGCCCGATATGCGGATCGACCCGGGTCACGACCTCGCCGTCGAGCTCCAGCACGAGCCGGAGCACGCCGTGGGCGGCCGGATGCTGCGGCCCGAAATTGATGTTGAAGTTGCGGATCTCGGCCTCGGCCACGATCAGCTCCTCTTTCGGTTCGGCACCGCCGACGGGAACACTCCACGCCGGCCCGGGATACTCCGGCCGGGCCGGAGCGAGAGTTCGATCCGCCGGGCACGCCCGGCGATCAGCCGCCGCGGCGGCTCAGTTCGGCTTCGCCTTCTCGTCGCCGGGAAGGTCGTAGGTCACGCCTTCCCACGGCGACAGGAAATCGAAGTTGCGGAATTCCTGATTGAGCCGGACCGGCTCGTAGACCACGCGCTTGCGCTCGTCGTCGTAGCGGACCTCGACGAAGCCCGTGACGGGGAAGTCCTTGCGCAGCGGATGGCCGTCGAAGCCGTAATCGGTCAAGAGCCGGCGCAGGTCCGGATGGCCCGAGAACAGGATGCCGTAGAGATCGTAGGCCTCGCGCTCGAACCAGTCGGCGCCCGGGAAGACCGGGGTGAGCGAGGGCACCGGCGTGATCTCGTCGGTCTCGACCTTGATGCGGATGCGCTGGTTGAGCCGCGGCGAGAGCAGGTGATGCACCACGTCGAAGCGGCGCGCCCGCGCCGGCCAATCGACGCCGCAGGTGTCGATGAAGCCGATGAACTGGCAGCGCTTGTCGTCTCGCAGGAAGCGCGCCACCTCGACGAGGTTGCCGCCTTCGACCGTGATCGTCAGTTCGCCCAAGCTCAGCGCGGTCCCGACGAGCTTGTCGCCGAGACGCTCGGTCAGGTAGGTCGCGAGGTCGTTCAGACCGTCCATTGCTCTCTCCGCCTCCGGCGCGCGGGCCGGATCAGGCCCTTACCGCTCGATCGTTCCGGTGCGGCGGATCTTCTTCTGGAGAAGAAGCACGCCGTAGAGGAGCGCCTCGGCGGTCGGCGGGCAGCCGGGCACGTAGATGTCGACCGGGACGACCCGATCGCAACCGCGCACCACCGAGTAGGAATAATGGTAGTAGCCGCCGCCGTTGGCGCACGAACCCATCGAGATGACGTAACGCGGCTCCGGCATCTGGTCGTAGACCTTGCGGAGCGCGGGGGCCATCTTGTTGGTGAGCGTGCCGGCGACGATCATGACGTCCGACTGACGCGGCGAGGCGCGCGGTGCGAAGCCGAAGCGCTCGCAATCGTAGCGCGGCATCGACATCTGCATCATCTCGACGGCGCAGCAGGCGAGACCGAACGTCATCCACATGAGCGAGCCGGTGCGCGCCCACTGGATGAGATTGTCCGCCGCCGTGACGATGAAGCCCTTGTCGGCCAGCTCGTCATTGATCTCGAGGAAGAACGGGTCATTCGCCCCGACCGGACGGCCGGTGTTCGGGTCGATGATTCCGGTGGGCTGGGGGGCGACGAGCGTCCCGCGCGGGCTCAGTCCCATTCCAGAGCTCCCTTCTTCCACTCGTACGCGAAGCCGATGGTGAGCACGACGAGGAACACGACCATGGAGCCGAACCCGAACCAGCCGATGTGGCCGAAGGCCGACGCCCACGGGAACAGGAAGGCCACTTCGAGATCGAAGATGATGAAGAGGATCGACACCAAGTAGAACCGCACGTCGAACTTCATGCGGGCATCATCGAAGGCGTTGAAGCCGCATTCGTACGCCGAGAGCTTCTCGCTGTCCGGGCGCTGGAAGGCGACCAGAAAGGGCGCGGCGAGGAGCGCCAGACCGATCAACCCCGCGACACCGAGGAAGACCAGGATCGGCGCATATTGCCGAAGCAGATCCGTCATGTGACGACTCGATCCTATCTGTGCGAGCCGCGGGCCACGGGCGATCCACCGCCCAGGGACCACCGCCCCGAGAGGCCCCGCTTGCACGGGGCGCGTCCGAAACCGGTCGTGTCCGCCCGCGACCGGGCCTTCCGACGACCACCGAGCGCGGCCGCCGCGATCCTCACGTGGGGGGAGCCGGTGTCGGTTCTGAACCGCCGCGGCGTCCGCCTGAAAGATTTTGCGTCGCGTGGGAGCGCGTCCGCTAAACCTTTCTCGCTTTTAGCCATTCTAAGAGGTTTGCCAAACGCTGCAACGCCTCGTGGCAGTACCGAATGCCCCGTTGCGTCACGTCGCCAGCGATCGGAGTGAGGCTTATCCCAGCCCCCGTTGCGAGGCAAGCGCGGAACGTGGAGCAAATCTAGTCTTCGCGGGAAGGACAGGCCGCGCCGCGACATGGGTGCGGGCGTCTCAGCCCCCGATCCATTGCTCTCGATGCCGCACCGCACCAATATTTCGGCCTTGAGGCCCGGAACCGGCGCCGCTGGGCCGGGCGATTTGCACATCGAACGTGGCCGGCGCGTCACACCGACAACGCCCGCCTCGCGGAAAGCGCACAACGCCCCGATGGCACGCCGCGCGTCGCTCGCCCACGGCTTCATAACGAACTACGCCGGAGCGCTTCGGACCGTGACCAGCAGCAGTCGTCGTACGGTCATGAAGAGAGAATGATATGGCGTCGCTGATCGAGATTTTAAGGGATGTCGATCGGAGATGAGTGGCGGGAGTGACGGGGCTCGAACCCGCGACCTCCGGCGTGACAGGCCGGCGCTCTAACCAACTGAGCTACACCCCCGGAGCCGGCTGCGTTCTTGCCGCGCCGAGGCGAGGGGGGAGGTACGATGCGGGCCGCGCAATGTCAAGCGCCTCGCTTTCGGCTTTCTCATTCGCCCCGATTTGAACCCGACTTGCCCACAGGCCTGTTGAAAACCTTCCCGGCGCGGCTGACGCCTTCGTGCGGAACCCGCGTCGCTTCAGGCCGCCCGATCTGTCGCTTTCGTACAATCTCCACGCGTCGCCGGCATTCAAGCTCACCCTATGCGACGCCTCAGGAGGCGCGCCAAGGCCCCGGTCGTTCAGAGGGCCAACTCCAGAGGGCAACGTGGCTTCATGACGCGACCAGCGGCAGCGCGGGATGCGCTCGTCCATTCGTCCGATCAGCCGATCAGGGTCCGCTTGGAGGCCCTGACGAAAATCTTCGGGCCCTCCCCCGCGGCGGCGCAGACGCTGCTCGACCGGGGTGCGAGCCGGGCTGAGATCCAGAAGGAGACCGGCTGCGTGGTCGGCCTCCACGATGTCTCCTTCGATGTCCGCGAGGGCGAGATCCTCATCGTCATGGGGCTCAGCGGCAGCGGCAAATCGACGACGCTCCGCTGCATCAACCGGCTGATCGAGCCGACCAGCGGGCGGGTCGTCGTCGACGGCACCGATGTCACCGGCCTCTCGGAGCGCGATCTCCTCGCCTTCCGCCGCCGTAAGTTCGGCATGGTCTTTCAGCAGTTCGCCCTGTTCCCGCACCGCTCCATCCTGAGCAACGTGGAATATGGCCTCGAGATCCAGGGCACCCCGGCCGCGGCGCGGCGCGACCGGGCCATGGCCGCGATCGAGCAGGTCGGCCTCAAGGGCTGGGAGACCGCCTTCCCGGCGCAGCTCTCCGGCGGCATGCAGCAGCGCGCCGGCCTCGCCCGTGCGCTCGCCATCGACCCCGACATCCTGCTCATGGACGAAGCCTTCAGCGCGCTCGATCCGCTGATCCGCCGGGACATGCAGGGAGAACTCGTCGCCCTTCAGCAGCGCCTGCGCAAGACGATCGTGTTCGTCTCCCACGATCTCGACGAGGCGATCGCCCTCGGCGGGCGAATCGTGCTGATGCGCGACGGCCGCATCGTCCAGCAGGGCTCGGCGCTCTCGTTCCTCGTTGATCCCGCCGACGATTATGTCGAGCGCTTCGTCTCCCACATCGACGTGCTCGGCGTGCTGACCGCCGCCGACATCATGGAGGAGGTGCCGGTCGCCCTCGCCGAATCGGCGGGGGACGCCGACATCGCCGCCGCGTTCGCGCGAACCGGCGCCCGCTTCGGATTCCTCGTCGACGCCGCCGGGCGGCCGACGGCGTCCCTGTCGGCCGGGGGCGCCGGCCGCGCCAAGCCCCACATCGTGCGTAGCGGCGAAACGCTCCGCTCCACGCTCGGCGTGCTCGCCCGCGACGGCCACGCGGTGGCGGTGATCGACGGCGACGGCGGCCTCATCGGGCTCCTCAGCGAGCACGGCGTCGTGGCGGCCCTCGCCGCGCAGCACCGGCGCACCCGCGCGCGGCAAGACGCGGCCCAAGGACCGGAGGCGTGACCATGGATTGGACCATTCCACGCTTTCCGCTCGCCGATCTCTGCGACGTCGCGCTCGATTGGCTGACGAGCCACTTCTCCGGGGTCACCCGCGGCATCAGCCACGCCGTCTCGGGCTGGATCGAGGCGGCCACCGGCGCCCTCGTCGCGATGCCGCCCTGGCTTCTGATGATCATCGCGGCCCTCCTGGTGTGGTGGCTCGCCGGCCGCCGCGTCGCGATCCTCACCGCCGCCGGCTTCGCCTTCCTGTGGGATCTCGATCTCTGGGAGCCGACCGTCGAGACGGTGGTGCTCGTGCTGTTCTCGACCTTCGTCGCGCTCCTCATCGGCGTGCCGATCGGCATCTTCGCTGCGCTGCGGCCGCGGCTCTGGAGAGGCGTCAGCCCGTTCCTCGACATGATGCAGACGATGCCGTCGTTCGTGTACCTGATCCCGGCGATCCCCTTCTTCGGCCTCGGCGCGGTGTCGGCCTGTTTCGCCACGATCGTCTTCGCGATGCCGCCGACGATCCGCCTCACCGCCCTCGGCATTCTCCAGACGCCCGAGAGCCTCATCGAGGCGGCGGACGCGTTCGGCTCGAGCCGCTGGCAGAAGCTCGTGAAGGTTCAATTGCCGCTCGCCATCCCGACCATCATGGCCGGTATCAACCAGACCATCATGCTCGCCCTCTCGATGGTGGTGATCGCCGCCATGATCGGCGCAGGCGGGCTCGGCGGCGAGGTGTGGCGGGCCATCCAGCGGCTCGAAGCGGGGGCGGGATTCGCCGCCGGCTTCGCCATCGTGGTGCTCGCCATCATCCTCGACCGTGTCACCCAGAAGATCGCCAAGCGGCTCCAAGCCGACCGGCATGCCGGCTGAGCCGCCACGCGAACCGCCGCGCGCCAAGCACGCGGCCACGAAGGCGGAACCGAAGCGTTCCCCGACCAGAGGCGTTCCAAAACCAGAGGAAGGAGCGGAGATGCTGAAGACCCTGACGAAGCTCGCGAGTTGCGCCGCGATGATGCTCGGTCTCGCCGCCGGCGCCGCGCAGGCGGCCGGCAAGGACGTCACCATCGCCTATGTCGAATGGTCCGACACGGTGGTGGCGACGAACATCGTGAAGACCCTGCTCGAGGAGAAGGGTTACACGGTCAAGGCCGTTCCGCTCTCGGCGGCGGCGATGTGGCAGGCGGTCGCCTCCGGTGAGGCCGACGCGATGCTCGCCGCGTGGCTGCCGACGACCCACGGCGCCTACTACGCCAAGCTCAAGGACGACGTCGTCAATCTCGGCCCGAACGCGACCGGCGCCAAGATCGGCCTCGCGGTGCCGACTTATGTGAAGGACGTCAACTCGATCGAGGATCTGAACGCCCACGCCAAGGAATTCGACGACAAGATCATCGGCATCGATCCCGGCGCCGGCCTGATGAAGGCGACCGAGAAGGCGATCAAGGACTACGGGCTGAAGCTCAAGCTCGTCGAAGGCAGCGACGCCACCATGACCGGCGCCCTGAAGGACGCCTATACGCGCGAGCAGCCGATCGTGGTGACGGCGTGGACCCCGCACTGGATGTTCGCCAAGTACAAGCTCAAATACCTCGCCGATCCGAAGGGCGTGTTCGGCGGCGACGAGACGGTGAACACCATCGTCCGCAAGGGGCTCGAGAAGGACATGCCGGAGGTCTACAAGATCCTCGACAACTTCCAGATCTCCCTCGACGACGAGCAGACCGTGATGGTGTGGAACGAGGAGAAGGGCGCGAACCCGGCCGCGACCGCCAAGAAGTGGATCACCGAGAACAAGGCCAAGGTCGACGCCTGGCTGAAATGAGCCGGCCGAGGTGAGCCGGGCATCCCGGCCCTGACGATGTCCCCGCCCGGTTCCGGCAAGGAACCGGGCGGTCGTCGTTTCGGAGGAGGGCCGCGGACCGCTCAGCCTTCGCGGACCGGGCCGATGAGGCGGTCGAAGGTGGCGCGCACGGCGGCTTCGGTCTCGACGAGGAGGGCTTCAGCGGCAGCGAAGGACGGCGCCGCGGCGGCACGGGCGATGAGGTCGAGCACGCCGCGGGGCACCGAATCGGCCTTGAACGGCCCCTCGACGGCGAGCCGCAGCACCTGGGTCAACGCCTGATAGAGCCCGATCGCCGGCACGAGGATGTCGGCGTCACCCGGCGCGAGGAGCCCCGTCTCGGCGAGGTGCGCGAGCGCCCGCGCGGTGGTCTGGATCACGCTGTCGGGCCGCGCGGCGGCGTTCGCAAGCATCAGATATTGGGCGAGGAATTCGACGTCGATGAGCCCGCCCGGTGCGACCTTGATATCCCAGGGATCGGACGAGCCCTTGTCCCGCTCGATGCGGCGGCGCATCTCCAGGACGTCGCCGGCGAGATCGGCGCGGGGGCGGCCGACGGCGGTGTGGATCGCGGCATTGACCCGGGCGATCAGGTCGGCATGGCCGGCAATCGGCCGCGCCCGCGTCAGCGCCATCTGCTCCCAGGTCCACGCCTCGGTCGCCTGATAGGCCTCGAAGCCGCGGATGTGGGTCGCGAGCGGCCCCGCATTGCCGGACGGGCGGAGGCGGAAATCCACCTCGTAGAGCGTCCCCTCCCCGGTCGGCGCGCTCAAGGCGGCGACGAGGCGCTGGGTCAGGCGAGCATAATATTGGCTCGGTGCGAGCGGCCGGGGGCCGTCCGAATGCTCGGCACCCTCGTCGTGGTCGTACAACAGGATGAGATCGAGATCGGAGGCCGCCGTCATCTCGCGCCCGCCGAGCTTGCCCATCGCGACCAGGGCGATCTGACCGCCGGGAACGTGGCCGTGCTGGCGCGCGAGTTCGTCGGAGGCCGCCGCGAGCAGACCGCGCACCACGACGTCGGCGAGCGCCGCATAGGCCTCGCCGGCGGCCTCCGGCGCGATGGTGCCGGTGAGCACGCGGACGCCGATCAGGAAGGCCTGCTCCTGGCCGAAGATGCGGGCACGGTCGAGCCGTTCCTCGTAGGAGCGCGCCTCATTGATCGAGCGGGCGAAGCGCGTCCCGAGATCGACCTCGTCGGGCACCGTGTCGAAGAAGGCCGGATCGAGCAGGGCATCGAGCACCCGCGGCCGGCGCGTGAGCACCGCCGCAAGACGCGGCGCGGCGCCCATGATGAGGGCGATAAGGTCGAGCAGCGCCGGATGGGAGCACAAGAGCGAGAAAAGCTGCACGCCGGCGGGAAGCTGCGACAGGAAGCGGTCGAAGGCGTGGAAGGCGGCGTCGGCGTTGTCGGTGCGGGCGAACGCGCCGAGCAAGGCGGGTATGAGTTCGGTCAACCGCTCGCGGGCCCGGCTCGATCGTACCGCCCGGTAGCGGCCGAAATGCCAGGCGCGGATCGCCCGGGCGACCTCGGAGGGCTGGCGAAAGCCTATCGCCGCCAAGTGCTCGATCGTCGCCGGGTCGTCGTCGCTGCCGGTGAACACGAGGTCGCCGCCCTCCCCGCCGAGATCGGGAGCGCTCTCGAACAGGCGGACATAATGGCGCTGCACCGCCTCGAGGTGCTCGCGGAGCCGCTCCGCGAAGTGGCTGGGGTCCCCGAAGCCCATCATCCAGGCGATCCGTGCGAGGCCGGCTTCGTCCTCGGGCAGGGTGTGGCTCTGGGCGTCGCGCTCCATCTGAATGCGGTGTTCGACGGCGCGCAGGAACACGTAGGCCGCATCGAGTTCGTCGCGGGCCGCGGGCTCGATCCAGCCGAGCTCGGCGAGCATCGCAAGCATCGCGCGGGTGGAGCGCCCGCGCAGCCGTGGCTCGCGTCCGCCGGCGATGAGCTGCTGGGTCTGGACGAAGAACTCGATCTCGCGGATGCCGCCGCGCCCGAGCTTCACGTTGTGCCCGGCGACCGCGATGACGCCGTGCCCCTTCACCGCGTTGATCTGTCGCTTGATCGAATGGACGTCGGCGATCGAGGCGTAATCGAACGACTTGCGCCAGATGAAGGGGCGGATCTCGGCGAGGAAGGCGGTTCCGGCCGCAATGTCGCCGGCGCAGGGCCGCGCCTTGATGAGGGCGGCGCGCTCCCAGTTCTGCCCCATACTCTCGTAATATTGCAGGGCGGCGGGGAGCGAGATGGCGAGCGGGGTGGCCCCGGGATCGGGCCGGAGCCGCAGGTCGGTGCGGAAGACGTAGCCGTCCGCGGTGCGGTCCTGGAGGATGCGGACGAGCCGCCGCGTCAGGCGCACGAAGAAGGTGCCCGCCTCGTCGGGATCGGCGAGGCCGGCCCGCTCGGCGTCGTACATCACGATGAGGTCGATATCGCTCGAATAGTTGAGCTCGAAGGCGCCGTGCTTGCCCATCGCAAGCACGACATAGCCGTGCTCCTCGGCCGGACGCTCCGGATGGTCGCGGGCGACCTTCCCCTGGGCGGCGGCATCGGTCATCAGGAAGCGCACCGCGCTCTGGACGGCGGCATCGGCGAAGCGGCTCAGGGCATCCGTGACCTGACCGACGTTCCAGACGCCGCCGAGATCGGCGAGGGCGATCGTGAGCGCGACCTCCTGCTTGAGGCGGCGCAGCACCGCCATCGTCTCCGCCTCGCCGGGCTGGCGCAGGGCGGCGGCGGCGATCGCCTCCTCGACGATGCGCTCCGGGCTTTCGAACAGGATGCGGTCGAGCCGGGGAAGATCGAGGCGGACAAGATCGCGCAGGAAGGGCGCGTCGGCGCAGGCGGCGACGACGAGCCGGGCGGCGTGCGCGTCGCCCTCGAGACACGCGGCAAGCCCGGGGCGGTCCGCAGCGCGGGCGAGCGCGACGAGATCGGCGGCGACGGCGGAGAGGGCCTCCGGGTCGGCCTTCGGCACGAGGCGCACCCGCGCCGCCAGCGCGGCGGCGCCGTTCCCCTTCTCCAGCCCGGATGTCTCGGTCATTCCACGTCCGCGTTCGCTGCCTCGGCGGGCCCGGGCGGCGGAGCGATCGGCAGGACCAGCCGGATGGCGAGCCCCGGCGCCGCGTCGCCGAGCACGAGTTCACCCTTGTGCAGCGATGCGACCGCCTGCACAAGGCTGAGGCCGAGACCGGAGCCCGGCGCCGAGCGGCTCGCCTCGAGCCGGACGAAGCGCTGAACGACGCGCTCCCGATCCTGCGCCGGAACGCCGGGACCGTTGTCGGCGACCTCGACGATCGCATGTCCGTCGGTCACCGTGAGCGTGATCCGTACCGCCGGCGGGATGCTCTCGTCGGTCGGCTTGCCGTATTTGAACGCGTTGTCGACCAGATTGGCGATCGCCTGGGCGATCAGCTCGCGGTGGCCGATCACCCAGAGCCCCGGCGTGACGGCGACCTTCACCGCGACGTCGATCTCCTCGCCGGCCGGCTCGTAGAGCTCGCCGACCTCGCCGACGATCTCGGACAGATCGGTCGGCACCGCTTCGAGCCCGGCGGAGCCGGCCTCCACCCGCGCGATGCGCAGAAGCGCCTCGAAGGTGCGGATAAGCGAGTCGGAGTCCTCGATGCTCGCGCCGATCACCTCGCGATAGTCCGCCTCGTCCGGATCGCGGCGCAGGGTCTCTTCGAGGCGGTTGCGCAGCCGGGTCAGCGGCGTCTTGAGATCGTGGGCGATGTTGTCGGAGACCTCCTTGAGGCCCCGCATCAACTGCTCGATGCGCTCGAGCATGGCGTTGAGGCTCTCGGCGAGGCGATCGAACTCGTCGCCGGAGCCGTCGATATGGAGGCGTCCCGACAGATCGCCGTCCATGATACGGCGCGAAGTTTCGGCCACGGCGTCGATCCGCTTCAGCACCCGCCGGCTGACGAACAGCCAGGTCAGCAAGCCGAGCAGCAGGAAGACGCCGATCGAGAACCAATAGGCCCGCTTGACGATGTGGTCGAAGCGGTCGCGCTCGGCGAGATCGCGGCCGACCAGAAGACGGAAGCCCCCGGGCAGAACGAACACGCGCACCAGCGCAGATGCTTGGCCGCCGACCCGGGGCTGGCCGCCGTCTTCGTCCTGGAAGCGGACATAGGGCACCGGCTGGGGCGCCCCGTCGGGCGATTCGAGCACGGAGCTCGGCACGTCCGCGACGTTGCCGGCGAGCCGATTGCCGGCGAAATCGGTCAAGAGATAGAGACTCGCGCCCGGCGCCCGGGAGCGCACGTCGACGACGCGGATGAGGCGGACGATTCCCCCGCTCTTGTATTGCTCCGCGAGGCCCTGGATCTCGGCGTCGATCGTCTCCCTCATCTGCTTGGTGAGGAGTTCCGACGTGTTGTAGCCGATATAGACGATCAGGAAGACGGAGAGCGCGGCGAACACCGCGAAATAGAGCGCCGACAGCTTGAGGGCCGTCGTGCGGAAGAAGCGCGTCACGCCGCCGGCCACAATCATCGCTCCCCGCCAGGTCCGGGATCAAAAAGCCTCAGCGCAGGCCGTCCCGCACCATATAGCCCGCGCCGCGCACCGTGTGGATCAGCGGGCGCTCGAACCCCTTGTCGATCTTCGAGCGCAGCCGCGAGACGTGCACGTCGATCACGTTCGTCTGCGGATCGAAATGGTAATCCCAAACATTCTCGAGCAGCATCGTGCGGGTGACGACCTGCCCGGCATTCTTCATCAGATATTCGAGGAGGCGGAATTCCCGCGGCTGGAGCGGAATCTCCTGGCCGCCGCGGGTGACCGTGTGGGAGAGCCGGTCGAGCTCGAGGTCGCCGACCTTGTAGGTGGTATCGACTTCCGCCGGGCGGGAGCGGCGCCCCAAAGCCTCAACGCGGGCGAGCAGTTCGGTGAAGGCGTAGGGCTTCGTCAGATAATCGTCGCCGCCGGCGCGCAGGCCGGTCACCCGGTCGTCGACCTGACCGAGGGCGGAGAGGATCAGCGCCGGCGTCCGATCGCCACGGCCGCGCATCTCTTCGATGATCGACAGGCCGTCGCGGTGCGGCAGCATGCGATCGACGACCACCACATCGAAGCCGCCGGCCTCGACCGCGATCGCGCCTGCCGCCCCGTCGGCGGCGTGCTCAGGCGTGTGCCCCGCCTCGCGCAGACCGCGCACGAGGTAGGCCGCCGCCTCCTTGTCGTCTTCGATGACCAGAATCCGCATGCTCATCACTTTAAGCCGCTTTTTGATTCCTTGGGAATCGCTTGGCGATCGTGGTGGGGTTTTTCGCGGGCCTGATCCTGTGGATCGCGCGGGAGGCGGGAAAGGAAGGTGAGACGGCAGGGTCCTTGAGAACCCGATCCCTGCCGTCTCGGATGCCGATGCGGTGGGGGCGACGACAACCGCAGCAGCATCAGCTCGTCGCCCACCGCGCATCGGCGGCGGGCCAGCATCTCGACGCTGCGGTCAGGCCTTGGCGACCGGAACCGCGACGAAGCGGAGCTGAGTGCCGCTCTTGAGCTGCATCAGCACGGCCTTCTTGCCTTCGGCCTTGGCGGTGTCGACACCGGCGCTCACATCGCTCGGCTTGGCGACCGCCTTGCCGCCGACCGAGAGGATCACGTCGCCGACCTGGATGCCCTTGTCGGCGGCCGGACCGTTCGGATCGACGCTGACGACGGCGACGCCCTTGTCGCTGGGCGAGCCGCTGACGTCGGAGGCCGGCGCGACCGAGAGGCCGAGCTTGCCCACGCTGTCGCCGCCGCTGTTGTCGTCGGCGCTCGCCTGCTGCTGCTGATCCGGCAGCTTGCCGAGCTTGACCTGGATGTCCTGCGCCTTGCCGTCACGCCACACCGAGAGGGTGACGTTGGTGCCGGGCGAATAGGCGGCGATCTTGCGGGCGAGATCGCGCGGGCTGTCCACGGTCTTGCCGTCCACCGAGAGGATGGCGTCACCGGTCTTCACGCCGGCCGCGATCGCCGGGCTGCCGTCCTGGCTGTCTGCGACGAGGGCGCCCTTGTCGCTCTTGAGGCCGAGGCTCTCGGCGATCTCGTCGGTGATCGGCTGGATCTGCACGCCGAGCCAGCCGCGGGTGACCGAGCCGTGCTCCTTGAGGTCGGCCACGATCTGCTGGACCGTCGCCGCCGGAATGTCGAAGCCGATGCCGACCGAGCCGCCGGTGGGCGAATAGATCGCGGTGTTCATGCCGACGACGTCGCCCTTCAGGTTGAAGGTCGGGCCACCGGAATTGCCCTTGTTGATCGGGGCGTCGATCTGGATGAAGTCGTCGTAGGGACCGGCGCCGATGTCGCGGCCGCGGGCCGAAACGATGCCCGCCGTGACCGTGTTGCCGAGGCCGAACGGGTTGCCGACCGCGATCACCCAGTCGCCGACGCGGCTGTCGCCCTCGGCGAACTTCACGAACGGGAAGTCCTTGTCCTTGCCGCCGTCGACCTTGATGAGCGCGACGTCGGTCTTCTCGTCGGTGCCGATGACCTTGGCGGTGTAGGTCTTGCCGTCGTTGGTCAGCACCGTCACCTCGGTCGCCTTGTCGACGACATGGTTGTTGGTGACGATGTAGCCGTCGGCGGAGATGAAGAAGCCGGAGCCCTGGCCCATCACGACGTTGTGGGGCGAGCGGCCGCCGTCGGCACCGCCGCGGTTGGCGCCGCCCTTGCCGAACGGAATGCCGAACTGCTTGAACCACGGCGGCAACTGCATGCCGCCATTGTCACCGCCCTCGTCATCTCCCCCCTGGAAGCTCGAGGTCTGCGGGCCCATGTCGGCCTTGACGCGGATCGATACGACCGCCGGCTGAACCGCGGCGACGACGTCGGCGAAGCTCGGCATCTGCTGCGCGGTCGCCTGCGGAACGGTGACGGCGGCGGCCTGGGCGGCGCCCGACTGCGCCATCAGCGCTTCGGAGGCGAGACCGCCCACGAGAGCGAGCGACAGCGCGCCCGCCAGCAGCGCCGAGCGGCGGCGGCGCAGGAGGGAAGACTTCGGAGAGTGCGGAAGGGGGGAAATGGCCATCGGCGGGTCCTTGGCGGTCTACTCGAAACGGCGCCGGCGTGTTGCCGAGCGTTGAGAGAACCCTGCCAATGGGCGCCTTACGGCAGCCTGTCCGGCTTATGAAATCTTGGTAATCTCGCGGGCGAGGATGGCGGATTCGCCGTCGCCCTTCGGCGCCGGCGGCTTGCGGCCGAGAAGCCGGGCGATTTCCGCCTTTTCCGCCTCGGTGAGCGGGTCTTCGGCGTGCGAGGCTTCGCCCTCGCGCCGCGCGCGGCGCCAGGCGACGAGCGCGGCGATCAGCCCGATGACCAGAAGCACTGGCGCGGTGAGCCACAATACGAGCGTGCGCGGCTCGAAGCGGGGCTTCAGAAGCACGAACTCGCCATAGCGTGAGACGAGATAATCGAAGACTTGGCGATTGCTGTCGCCGGCCTTCAGCCGGTCGCGCACGAGGACGCGGAGGTCGCGCGCGAGCGGCGCCTCCGAATCGTCGATCGATTCGTTCTGGCAGACCATGCAGCGCAATTCGGACGTGATCGTCCGCGCCCGGGCCTCGAGCTTCGCGTCGGGGAGGACCTCGTCGGGCTGAACGGCTCCCGCAGTGCCCGCGGCAGCGATCAGAAGACCGGCCGCGAGCACCAACGTCGTGCGTTTCATCACATTACTCCGCCGCCGCCACCGCGCGCCGCGCGGGTTCGGGAACGCCTATGCGCATTCGGCGATCACTGAGGGACAAGGCTCCACCGATCGCCATGACGATCGCCCCGAGCCAGATGAGGGTTACGAGCGGCTTCACATAAGCCCGCATGGCGACCGAGCCGTCGGCGCCGAGATCGCCGAGGGCGACGTAGACCTGGGAGAGGCCGAGCGTGACGATGCCGGTCTCGCTGGTCGTCATCTGCCGGGTCGCGTAGGTGCGCTTCGACGGCGTCAGGGTTGCGACGACGCGGCCGCCTTGCCGAAGAGTGAACGTCGCGACCGCGGCCTCGAAATCGCCGGCGGCGCTGCGCGTCAGACCGTCGAACGTGAGGGTATAGCCCGCGAGCGGCACGCTCCCGCCGACCGGAACCGTCGCGATCCTCTCGGTCTGGAAGGACGAGGTCGCGACGATGCCGAGCAGGCTCACCCCGAGCCCCATATGGCCGAGGGTGGTCCCCCACGACGACCGCGGCAGGCCGACGAGGCGACGCATGCCGTTGCCGAGCGTCTTCGCGCCGCGGGTCGCCCGCCACAGGGGTTCCCAGAACGCGCCCATTAGGAGCCAGGCCGCGAGCCCGATGCCGAGCGAAGCGAGGATGTGATCGTAGCCGAGCGCCCAGGCGCAGACGGCGACCGTCGCGAGTGCGACGAAGGCGGCGAAGGCGAGGCGCTGGGCGACCCCGAGGAGATCGCCGCGCTTCCAGGCGAGGAACGGCCCGAACGGCACCGCGAGCAGCGCCGGGATCATCAGCGGGGCGAACGTCATGTTGAAGAACGGCGCACCGACCGAGATCTTCTCCCCCGTCAGCGCCTCGAGGGCGAGCGGATAGAGCGTCCCGACGAGCACCGTCGCGCAGGCGGTGGTGAGAAAGAGGTTGTTGAGCACCAGCGCGCCTTCGCGGCTCACCGGCGCGAACAGACCGCCCGCCTTCAAAGCCTGGGCGCGCCACGCGAACAGCGTGAGCGAGCCGCCGATGAAGACGACGAGAATGCCGAGGATGAAGATGCCGCGCGTCGGATCGGTCGCGAAGGCATGGACCGACGTGAGCACGCCCGAGCGGACCAGGAAGGTGCCGAGCAGGGACAGCGAGAAGGTCAGGATGGCGAGCAGCACCGTCCAGATCTTCAGCGCGTCGCGCTTCTCCATCACCAGAGCGGAATGGATCAGCGCCGTGCCGGCGAGCCACGGCATGAACGAGGCGTTTTCGACCGGGTCCCAGAACCACCAGCCGCCCCAGCCGAGCTCGTAATAGGCCCAATAGGAGCCCATCGCGATGCCGAGGGTGAGGAAGACCCAGGCGGCGAGCGTCCACGGCCGCACCCAGCGCGCCCACGCCGCATCGATGCGCCCCTCGATCAGGGCGGCAACGGCGAAGGAGAACGACACCGACATGCCGACATAGCCGAGATAGAGCAGCGGCGGGTGGATCGCGAGGCCGATGTCCTGGAGCAGCGGGTTGAGATCCTGCCCCTCGACCGGCGCCGGCTGGAGGCGCGTGAACGGGTTCGAGGTGAGCAGGATGAAGAGCAGGAAGGCGACGACGATCCAGGCCTGAACGCCGAGCACATTGGCCCGGAGCGTCTGCGGCAGACCGCGGCCGAACAGCGCGACCAGCGCTCCGAACAGCACCAGGATCAGCACCCAGAGCAGCATCGAGCCTTCGTGGTTGCCCCAAACGCCGGTGAACTTGAACAGGAGCGGCATCGCCGAATGGGAGTTCTCGGCGACGTTGAGGAGCGAGAAGTCCGAGCGCACATAGGCGTTCGTCAGCGCGGCGAAGGAGACCGCGATGAGGCCGAACAGGACGCCGGCCACCGGCTCGGCGACGGCCATCAGGCGGTCGTCGCGAACCCGCGCGCCCCACACCGGCACCACCGATTGAACGAGGGCGAGCGCGAGCGCCAGAACAAGGGCGAAATGTCCGATCTCGTCGATCATGGGGCCGCCGATGATGTCTTGGTTTGGCCTTCCTCCCAGACGCCGCGGGCCTTGAGGGCATCCACGACTTCCTTCGGCATATAGCGCTCGTCGTGCTTGGCGAGCACGGTGTCGGCGTGGAAGCGGCCGTCGGGCGCGATCGTGCCCTCGGCCACCACGCCCTGCCCCTCGCGGAACAGGTCCGGCAGCAGGCCGACATAGGTCACCGGGATCTGGTGCGCCGTATCCGTCACCACGAAATCGACCTTCTCACCACCGCTCTTCACCACGCTGCCGGCGAGCACGAGCCCGCCGAGGCGGATCCGGTCGCCGGGCGCAACGTGGAGAGTGGCGAGGTCCGTCGGCGACCGGAAGAACACGATCTCGTCCTTCAGGGCGGTCAGAACCAGGGCGGCCGCCGCCGCGAGGACGACACCGCACAATCCGATCAGCGTCAAACGTCGCTGCTTTCGGGTCATTCCCTCTGTCCGTTTCCCGGCGGCGGGGCCGCCTTGTTGTTTATAGCACCGCGAAGGAGTCCGGAGGCTGTCGTCCGAACGAAGCGGGCCGTTTGATGCCCACTTTATGGCGCATCAATTGGGCTGATCCATGGAGCGTGCGGCGTCGTCGATGCGGCCGGCCGCCACATCGTCGCCCGGGAACGCCGCTTTCGCCAGCGCCGCCGCCGATTTGGCCTGTGCCGTATCGCCGAGGACCGCGTAGGAGCGGATCAGGCGGAGCCATTCGTCGATCGTGCCGCCCTGCGTCTTCAAGCGCTGATCGAGGCCCGCCACCATCTGCTCGATCATCGCCCGGCGTTCGGCCGGCGGCATCGCCGCGATGGGTTCGCCGCCGGCGGGCACGCCCGCGTCGGCAGCCCCCGCCGGTGCCGGCTGGCCGGTCAGCTTGGCGAGTTGGGCCCGCGCCACCTTGGCCCAGGGTTCGTCACCCCGCGCATCCTTGAGGAGCTCTCGCCACGCCGTGATCGCCTCGCCGTTGCGGCCGGATTGGGTGAGGCCGAGGGCGATGTAGAAGCGCGGCTTGACCGCCGACGGATCGCCGGTCGCGGCGGACTGGAACGCATCCCACGCCCGGCGTGTCACGATGCCGCCGGCGACGGCGGTGAGGCTCTCGCCGAGCCCCGCCTCGAGCACCGGGTCCTCGCCTTCGAGGCGAATCGCATTGCGGTAGGCTTCCGCCGCGTCCTGGGCGCGCCCGAGCTGAAGATAGATCGGCGCCACCACCCGCCAGCCGCGCGCATCGTCCGGATCGGCCGCGAGACGCTTCTCGACCTGGGCCAGCAAGCCGGAGAGATCGTTGGGGAAGCTCATCGCCCGCTCGTCGAGCGGCGCATCGGAAAGGGCTGGCCGGCCCTGAAACCAATAGAGCGCGGCGGCGGCGCCCGGCACGAAGAGAACGACCGCGATCATCGCCGCGCGCCGACGCCAGACGCGGACGGCGAGCGCCTGCCGCTCGCGGTTCGCGGCCCGCAGCAGGCGGCGCCCGACCTCGGCCCGCGCCGCCTCGGCGTCGGCGGGCGAAAGGACGCCGCGCATGATCTCGCGCTCGAGCTCGAAAAGCTGAAGGCGGTAGACCGAGACGTCGGCCGCGTCTCCGGATTTTTCGTCGGCGCGCGCGAGCGGCACCAGCACTGCGAGCACCGCCGCCGCGGTCATAATGGCGAAGATGGCCCAGATCACACGAGGTCTGCCGAATTAAGCCCGTATCGATACGTCTCGGACGACCTGGGAAGCTCGACCATCCCAGGTGCGAAGACGACGCGGACCGGAGCGGCCGCGTGTCGTTCCGGTCAGGATGTCACGTCCGCGTACCTTCGCGCTAGAGCTAGGCGCGAAAGGATTTCGTGAAGCTGTCGCGCCTGGGAAGACGGCAGATCGTTCAGGCGAGCGGTTGCCAGGTGCCGTCCGGCTGCCGGCAGGCTGTGCCCTTGATCTCCTGGGTCTGGTCCTCGACCGTCATCGTATGCCGGTAATCGCGGCATTCCTGGTTGTTGACCACGTAGGTCGGCCCGGGAACGACCGACCCGTGAGCGCCCGTATCGGGGTTGTTCCAGGTCACGGGGGCGCCGGTGCGCGACAGTTCGAGCGCGTCGATTTGCGCCTTCGCCGCGGCGATCCGATCGTTGGCGTCCATCGCGCCGAGCACGTTGGCGGGGATGTCCAGCCCGCTCAGCACCTGATCGGCCATCTTCTTGTCCTGCGCCGCGCGCGCAGAGTCCGACGGCTTCGGCGTCGCGAAACCCGGAATGGAGGCACTGACGCTCGACAGATTGCAGCCGCCGAGCAAAATGCTCGCCGACAGGGCGATCATCGCGGGGCTGACGAACTGTCCATGCGCCGCCACGGCGGCCTCCGTCGCTTGCGCTCTTGCAGCGCAGCAAGAGCGTGACTCAAAAAGAAATAATGGCGATCCGCACCGGCAGGGATGATAGCGCGAGGCGGTCGTCGCATGTCACGTGATCGCGGCGGAAATAGGAATTGCCTCGCCGAGTGTGGGGAATGCGTCACACCGCGTTAGACGCCGGGCAGCGTCAGATCGGCCCGCAGCCCACCCGCCGGAGACGCCGCCAGGCTGATCCGGCCGCCATAGACGCGGGCGAGATCGTTGACGATCGCGAGCCCGAGCCCGGAGCCCGGCACCGTCTCATCGAGCCGTTTGCCGCGCTCCAGAACGGCGCTGCGCTGGGCCGGAAGGAGGCCGGGCCCGTCGTCGTCGACGATGAAATGCAGCATCCGCCGATCGCCCGGCGCGGCGACCAAGTCGCAGGTGACCGTGACCGAACGGCGCGCCCACTTGCAGGCATTGTCCATCAGGTTGCCGAGCATCTCGTCGAGATCCTGCCGCTCGCCACGAAAGCGCGCATTGGCCGGATAATGCACCGAGACCGTCAGCCCCTTCGCCTCGTGGATCTTGCGCATCGCCCGGGCGAGGCCCTCCGTCACCGGCCCGATCTCCGTCGCGACGCCGATGATGCGACGCTGCGCCGCGACCCGCGCCCGGTCGAGATCCTCCTGGAGGCGGCTCTGCATCGCCTCGGTCTGCTCGACGATCTTCGCCGCGATCGGCGCGTCCGACGAGCGCGCCTCGTTGAGGATCACGCTGAGCGGCGTCTTCAGGGCGTGGGCGAGGTTGCCGACATGGGTACGGGCCCGCTCCACGATCTCCCCGTTCGATTCGATGAGGGCGTTGAGCTCCTCGACCACCGGCGCGATTTCACGTGGGAAGACGCCCTCGAGGCGCGTGGCGTCGCCGGAGCGGATGGCATAGAGAGCCTTCCGCATCCGTTCGAGCGGCCGCAGGCCGACCCGCACCTGGAGCGCGATCGTCAAGACGAGGCCGAGCCCGAACACCGCCAGCGTCATCGCCACCCGGCTGCCGAAGGTCGCGACATCGCGGGCGACCTCCCCGGCGTCGCCGGCGACCGCGACGGAATAGCGCGAGCCGTCGGCGAGGGTGATCTGGCGCTCGACATAGCGCAGCGCCTCGCCGTCGGGGCCGGTGATGGCGCCGCGCCGGATGAACGCGCCGTCCTCGGTGCGCGGCGGAATGGCGATGGCGTCGCCGGCGAGCGAGGGAGAGGACAGCGCCACGACCCCGCTCTTGAGGCTGCGCACCAGCCAATACCAGCCCGAGAGCGGGAGCCCGAACCGGGGATCGCCGAGATCGCCGGGCTCCCGCAGCGTGTTGTTCGAACCGTCGCCCGCCACCGCGCCGGCGACCAGCGTCTTCAGATAAACGTCGAGCCGCTCGTCGAAGCTGCGCTCGACCGATTGCCGATAGAGCGCGACGAGGATCACGCCCGCCGCGGCGAGCGCAATTGCGCTCCAGACGGTCGAGGTGAAGAAGAGGCGCAGCGCGAGCGAGGTCGAACGCTTCGGATGGGGGCGGCCTCGCTCATCGCCCGGAATCCGCGTCACCGGAGCAACGGGCGGCCGCACTGCGGGTTGCGGACGTCATGGCGGCGCTCACGCCGGATCCGCGAGCCGGTAGCCGAGCCCGCGGACGGTCTCGATCACGTCGCTCGCGAGCTTCTTGCGCAGGCGCCCGATGAACACCTCGATGGTGTTGGAATCCCGGTCGAAGTCCTGATCGTAGAGGTGCTCGATGATCTCCGAGCGCGACACGATGCGCCCGCGATGATGCATGAGGTACGCGAGCAGGCGGTATTCGTGGGAGGTGAGCTTCACCGGCTGACCGCTGACGGTGACCTTGCCGGCGCGCGTGTCGAGGCTGACCGGCCCGCACACGAGCTCGTTCGTGGCGTGCCCGCCCGCACGGCGGACCAGCGCGCGCAGGCGCGCCAGCACCTCCTCGATGTGAAACGGCTTGGCGACATAATCGTCGGCGCCCGCGTCGATGCCGGCGACCTTGTCGCTCCAGCGGTCGCGCGCGGTCAGAATGAGCACGGGCATGGTGCGCCCGGCCCGCCGCCAGCGCTCCAGCACGCTGAGGCCGTCCAGCTTCGGCAGGCCGATATCGAGCACCACGGCGTCGTAGGGCTCGCTATCGCCGAGAAAATGGCCTTCCTCGCCGTCGAAGGCGGTGTCGACCGCATAGCCGGCCTCGCGCAGCGCGCTGGCGAGCTGCCGATTGAGATCGTGGTCGTCCTCGACTACCAGCGCCCGCACGCGCGGCCTCCTCGTCCTCGTAGCCCAAAGAGTGGCGCCCGCTCAGCGCCCGGCCAGCGCCCCCGTCTTGGCGTCGATCAGGAGGCGCACAACCTCGCCGGTCGATTTCAGCACGGTCGCCTCGTAGACGAGCTTGCCCTTCACCTCGCAGAGCGTGAGGTCGAGCAATTCCCCGTTCACGACCTTCCGCACCGTGTTCGGCCGCACGACCGCCCCGGATTGGATCGCGGCCCGCTGGGCGGCGGCGTCGAGGCATGCCGCATGAGCCTCGCCGAATCCGGCGAAGACCATCAGCAGACAGAGAAGTGTGGCTTTGCCGTGAAACATGCGGCCGATCTAGCCCGCGTGCGCTGAACCCAATCTGAATGAGGCGGTTCCATGGCGGCGAAGTCAACCCGAGCCGATGCCGCGCGCGCTCACGACCCGGCGCGCGGCGATCCGTCCCCAGATCGCGATCGCCCCGCCGATTGCCGCGCCGAGCGAGGAGGCGACGCCGATCACCTCAGCCTGCGCCGGCGCGTCGAGGCCGAGCGCCGGCCCGAGCAGCGGCAACAGAGCCGCCAGGATCGCCAGCACGCCGCCCCACACGCCCTTCGAGGCGAACGGCGATTTGCCGCCGCTCAGCATCGCCTCGTCACCCACGTCTCCGCCATTCGTCATCGTGGATTTCCCCCTGGATTCGGTCGGGACGGCGGCGCAAAACCCGCCGCGTGCAAGGCGTGCAGAAAGGCCCGGGCATGGGACGCGATCAGCGCGGCCTGGTCGGTCCCGTTGACGACCCGCCGCGCGCCGACCCAGTCGCAGCGCCCCTCGGCGAGATAATCGCCAAGGCGGCGCCCGGTGAACCAGCCGCCTTCCAGCCCGCGCACCAGGATGCGCCCGGCGACGGCCGGCTTCAGGGCGCGATCGGGCTCCGATTCGAGATCGATCCCGAGCCGGCGGCCGACCGCGCGATAGTTCGCCCGGCCGGTGATCTGGACATATCCCCGCCCGCGATAGAGATAACCGTCTCCCGCCGCGATGTTGCCGAGGTCGCGCCGTCCCTCGTAGCGCCGGAAATAGGCGCGAGACCCGTGCTCCGCGATCGGCTCCAGGGTCGCCGCGCTCTCGTGGAAGGCGGTCGCGAGGCCATAGGCGAGCCAGGCCCGGGCGAGGGCCGCCGAGGGCGCCGCGGTCTCCGCCGTCCACATCCCGACGATCGCGACAAGCCCGGCGCGCTGGCGGGAATCGGGCCGACGGGCGAACGGGGCCGGCACGACCGCATCGAAAAATGCGGCCTCGTTCATCGTGCCCTCGTTCATCGTGCCCTCGTTCACGGGCGCGGCCTCAATAGGTCTCGATCACGGCGGCGCCGAGCGCCCGCTTGGCGCCGCGCAACGGCTCCATCCCGCGCGTGCGGATCGCGGCCGTCCCCTCCGCCTGGAGGAAGATGCGACCGGCGCCCTCCCACGGCAGCGGGCAACGGTCGAGCCAGAGCTGCGCGCTGTTCTCCGCCCGGAATTCCGAGGGCGGCGCAGTGCCGCCGTTCACGATGTCGCCGAGGCTGTCGGCCGAGGCGGTGCCGATGCAGGCGAGGCGCGAGGCGCCGATGATGTGCACGCCCGCCCCGCGGCACCGCCCATAGATCCCCGCGAGGTCGAGGGCGACGATGTCCTCGTGCACCGTCCACGTATTGTTGGAAGTCGAGGCGCCACGCCCGTTGTCGAAGCCCGAGCAGTGCAACGCGACCGCCCGCAGCGCGGCGCCGGAATAGGAATTGTGGATGTTGAAGCCGTCCTTGGTCGCCTTCGAGGCATCGCAATCGGCGAAGAAGACGAGCCCCGCCTTCGATTGGATCGCGACATTGTCGGCCGGGTTCGCCGCGGTTCCGGCATAGCGGAAGGTGGCGCCGGCCGCCGTCACGATGCCGGGCGTCGCCCACGCCGCCGTATAATTGAGGACGAGCGCGCCCTGGTAGCCGCCCTCGAGATCGAAGCCGTCGCCCGCGCTCTCCCCGAGAAAGGCGAAGTTCTTCTGCGTACTGCCGCGGTGGGCGAAGTTGTCCACGTTCGAAAGGTAGGCCCGGGTGTTGGCGTCGCTCACGGCCACCGCATCGGCGCGGTGGACATAGAGCGTGCTGCCGACGAGCGCCCAGGTTCCCGGGTGGGCGTTGCAGGTCGCGGCATCGGCTACCTGACTGAGTTCTGTGTAGTGGCCGAAGCCGTCGAGGGCGACGAGGTCGAACACCCGGCCGGTGTTCGAGCGTGTGGCGGTGAAACAATTGCCGTAGGTCGCATCCCGCGCCCAGGTGAGACTGTCGAAGGGGCCGGTCACCACCCGCCCGCCATAGGCGACGAAGACCATGTCCTGCTGCGGGCTGACGGCGTTCGAGTTGGAGAAGCCACGCGGCCGCTCGTAGGTGCCGGCCTTGATCTTGACGATCGCCGGGGTGCCAGCGGCGTTCGCGGCGCTGATCGCCTTGTGGATGGACAGGAACGGCGCCGCCGCGGTCGTTCCCGCGTTGGCGTCGCTGCCGGCCGCCCGATCGACCCAATAGACCGGCCAGCCGGCATAAGGCGAGCGCGTCGCGAAGGCCGCGGCAGGGCTCGCCGCGGTCCGGCACACGGCGGGGCCTCCGGGCCGGCGGAACAGCACGAGGTCCGTCAGATCGAGCACGGAATGGTCCCATCCGAGCCCCGCGGGCAGCGTGACGCTCTCGCCCTCGAGGCCGCGGAGCGTGTCCGCCGCGAGCGCGACCGGCGCCGCGCCGGCGAGGGCGGGCAGGATCTCGGTCCCGTCGAGAATCGACCGCAGCGGCATGTCGGCGCGGTTGCCGAGTTCCAGGATCGAACCGGTCATGGTCACCTCATGACGAGGGGCACGCCGCCGATGGCAAGGCGCCGCCCGGTGAGACAGAGCGAAAAGGGAGCGATCGGCACGGGCGTCGGCATCAGCCCGACGCCGAGCCCGAGCGAGACAATCATGGTCGCCTCCCGCCTCAGACGAGGCCGACGAGGTCGGACGCCGTCGAGGCGGTGCGGACCGCCGCGGCGCGGATCGGCAGCACGGTGCCCGCCGGCACCGCACGGAAGGTCGTCACCGCCCCCGTCGCATCGACGGCGACGACGTCGCCGCCGCCGCCGACATAAAGGCCGCGCACGAGCTCCGGCAGATCGGCGCCGTCGCTCGGAGCGATGGCGAAGAAGCGGGTCGCCGGCCCATGCGCGCTCGGCGCATGGGTAGCGAAGCGATCCGATGCGGACATCGAACCCTCCTGGCTGGAATGAAAGGGGATGAGGGGCCGACTGTCGGGAACCGGCGTCACGCCGCCGGAATGGTCGGCCGCAGGCAATGGATGGCGTAGCGGACCCGGCCGCCGGTAAAGCTGCCGGTCGTGGCACTGAGGCGCACCGGCGTTGGGGCATAGAAGGCCGTCGGTCCGATCACCCCGGCATTGGTCGAACCGGCCGCGGCACCGAGGCCGCCACCGAACTTGGCGGGCTCGCCGGCGATGCCGCAATCGTAGGCCGGCGCGCCGGTGACGGCGGTGAGGGTGCGCGTCGTCACAGCGAGCACGATCGCCCGCTCGGGGATCAGGGCCCCGCCGTCCGTCGCATCGCCGAGGAGGTCGACGTCGCCCTCGATCACCTGATGGAGCGTCGCCGCGCCGTGGGGCGAGACCGCGAGCGCCGTCACCCAGTCCTCCCCGTGGCGGACGGCGATCCGTCCCTCGTCGGCGATGAAGGCGATCATGCCGTCCCCGGCCGGCAGGAAGACCCAGTCGCCGCCGCTCCGCAAGGCGAGCTGCCCCGCCGCGCCGCTCCACGCCCCTCCGGCCCCGCTCGGCACGCCATAGAGGTCACCCTCGGCCGCGCTCGGCGGTGCACCGAGGCTCACGCTCGCGATGCGCGGCTGGGTGAGGGCATCGAGCCGCAGCAGCGCCTCGTTCACCGTGACGTGCTTCTGCGCCTGCGCCGCCGCGACGAGCGGCAGTCCGAGGCGGATCGTCGTCTCTTCAGCCATCGATTCCGATCTCCCGGGCGGTCCCCGCCCCGTAGCCTGCCGCGATCTGGGCGACGCGAACGACGGCGCCGGCGGGCGGCGCGCCGCCGAAATCCGCTGCCGCTTCGGCCGCGGCGTAGCGCCAGCGCGGTTCGGCGACGTCGAGCCGCCGTACGACGGCGTCGCCCACCACGACCTCGATGCGGTAAAGCTCGCTCTCCTCGCCGAGCGGCACCGTCTCGGCGCTCCAATCGTCGCCACCGAGCCGCGTCCGCCGGATCCAGGTGAACACCCTGTCACCGCCGTCCCGCCGCATCCGCAGATGCACGGGGCTGAACGGCCTGAGCCCACGCCCACGCGTGGCGCCCTCGACGGCGGTCGCCGTCTCGTCGGCGATGTCGGTTCCGGGGCGCACGATGCGGTGGAACAAGTCCCGCCCGATCTCCGCCCGCGTCAGCGGCAGCGGCACCAACGCGGCATCGAGCAGCACCGCGGGTGCGCCCGCCGGATGGCCGGCAATCATCGCCTCCTCGGTGCCGAGTTGCGCCCGCAACAGACCCGAAAGCTCATAGAGTTCGGCGCCGACGAGCGTCGCGGTGCAGAACTGGACGATCTCCCAGAGCCCCGACGCCGAGCGGACCGCCAGCGCATTGCCGCCCGCGAGCACCGCCGCCTCGGCAAGGCTCGCGAAGGGCGACGGACTCTCGATCCGGACACGGCTCGCCCGGTCCCACCGGTCGATCGGTCCGGGGCCGAGCGGGGCCGTGAGGGAGCCCATCGCCGCCGCCCGCTCGATCGTCGCGACCCGCTCGAATCCGTCGCCGGTCGCCGACCGCATCACCGCATAGGGACCACCCCAGGGCTCGGCGGACGCGGCGATCCAGGGCCTCAGCGCCGCGACATCCTCGTTGATCGGCGGCAGGTCGAGGATTTCGACGAGCGGCGGGCCGGGCGCGGCCAGCGTCGGCAGGGTCGCCACGCCGATCCCGCTCGCCGCCGTGCGGAACACGGAGCGGTCGAGGAGGCGCGCGTTCACCTTGCGCGTGCCGTCGTCCTCCACCTGCTCGATCAGCAGCGTCCGCACGGCGCCCCGCGCGGCGAGCGTCACCACATCGCCCGGCTCGAGGGCGAGACGGGAGGGGCCGAGCGCGAAGGCGAGCCGCTCCCGCGCGGTCCAGCGATCGTGCAGGGCCGCCTCCGCGGCGCGCTGCATCGTGTCGGCCGACGCGGCGACGGCGAGGTCGAGGCTCTCGATCCGCCGCGTCGCCCCCTCGAGCCGCCGCGAGGCCGTGCTGGTCGCCCGGTGGTCGCGCCCGCTGTCGAGGAAATCGATCCGCAGTTCCCGCGGCAGCTCGGAATCCTGTGTCCGCGTGATCGACAGGCTCGGCTCGCGCCCGTTCGCGTCTTCGACCAGATCGTCCGCGCCGAGGGCGGCGTCCGGCAGCCGGTCGAGCGATCGGAAACGAAGCCGATCTCCCGCATCCGCCACCGTGAAGCCGAAGGCCGTAGCGAGCGGCGCGATCGCGTCGCGTGCCGACATCGGCCGGTCGATCACGTAGCCGTCGATCACGGTGTCGAGCCCATCGATGACGAAATCCGTGAAGCCGCGGTCGGCGGCGATCGCCCGCACCAGGCCGGCGAGGGTCGTGCCGCCGAGGCGGCCGGTCAGCCAGTGGCCGCGCTCCCAGTTGCCGCCGTCCGCCCACAGCGCACCGAGCCGCGGAAAGGCGGGCCAGGGCCGCGCGTCCCAGGTCCAGAGATGAATGTCCGACGGGTCGATCATCCGGCCGCCGGCACCGGCGGCGGGGTTGGCGGTGCCGTCGAACCGCGGCGAGGCCGGATCGAGAGCGCCGATCAGGGCTTCGAGATAGCGCCGCTGGATGGCGTCGTCCCGCGCTCCGTTGGAGAAATAGGGCGCGAAGGATTCGGCGGACTTCGGGTCGATGAAGACGTTCGGCTGGTTGGCGCCGCGGTCGATCGCGGGGCATCCCGCCTCGGTCAACCGGATCGGCTTCATCTGCGGCCGCCACGGGGTCGGCCCGGCATTCTCGACACCCCCGATGCGATCGACGTGAAGGTTCGACCACCACGCCGCCACGTCCTTGTAGCGGAAGGTCCAGGGCTTGCCGTAGGCTCCGTCGGCAATCGGCGTGCGCACGCCCGCCACGCGGTCGGCGACGCTCGCATAGAACCAATCGTAACCCTCGCCGCCGGCGACGTTGCCGGCGAGATGATCGAGATCGTAGGTCGAAGGCGCGCGCGCCGCGTCGCCGCCCGCGCCGTCGCGCCAATCAGCGAGCGGCCAATAGGCGTCGATGCCGACGAAGTCGACATCGGGGCTCGCCCACAGCGGATCGAGGTGGAACAGGACGTCGCCGCTGCCGTCCTGCGGATGATGGCCGAAATATTCGCTCCAATCGGCGCCATACCCGATCGCGGTGCCCGGGCCGAGGATCGAACGGACGTCGGCCGCGAGCGCCATCAGCGCCTGGACGAAAGGGAACTCCGCCCGACCCGACCGCGCCGTCGTCAGCCCGCGCATCTCCGCGCCGATCAGGAACGCATCAACCCCGCCCGCGGCGACCGCGAGATGGGCATAATGGAGGATGAGGCGCCGATAGCTCCAATCGGTCGGCGACCCGGTGAACGCCACCTGCCCGCCAGAGACCCGGAAGGCGCTCGTCCGCGTCGTGCCGACGAAGGTCGCGATCTCGGCCGCCGCCGCGGCCGTCCGATCGGTGCTGCCGGACCGTCCCGGCGCCGTCGCGAGCGTGATCCGCCCGCGCCACGGAAAGGCCGCCTGCCGCGCGCCGCCATAGGGGTCCGGCAGGTCGTTGTCGGCCGGCACATCCATCATGATGAAGGGATAGAGCGTCACTCGGAGACCGCGGGCTTTGATCGCCTTGATGCCCGCGATCACGCTCGAGTCCGCAGGCGTGCCGCCATAATTCGAGGCCCCGTCGGTGCGCGACACCTCCTCGGCATCGCTGCGCTCGACGCCGGAGACGATCCACGGCCGCGTGCGCGTCACCCGAGTCCGGCTTTCCACCTTCGGCTTCAGCCGGCAATGCCCGGCCCTGAGATCGTCGCCGAACCAGGCCGTCACCAAGGCGACCTTTTCGAGGTTCGGGCAGAGCGATTGCAAGTCGTCGAGCGAGCTTTCGAGATCGCTGTGCCCGGTCGCGATGTGGCGGTTGAGCAGCGACCCGCCGCCGAAGCGGGCGCGCTCGCGCACCGGTACGGTCTCGTAGCCATATTCGGTGGCGCCGGGGATCAGCGTCACGGCGCGGATCATCGGCTCCAGCGCGTCGACGACGCGGATCACCTCGAACGAGAGCTGCGGCAGGCGGTTGCCGTAGGCTTCGAGCGGCAGCCGCTCGAACACGATATAGGCGGTGCCGCGAAAGGCCGGCGCTGCGCCCTCCTTCGCCGCGATCAGGGGATCGCCCGCCTGATCCTCGGACCCCCGATGCACCCGGAGCGTCACCCGGGTCAGATCGAGCGGCTCGCCGTCGGCCCAGATCCGCGCGACACGGTGAATGGGCCCGTCGCAGAGGGCGACGGCGAAATCGGCAAAATAGGAATAGCTCGTCGCCGTCGTGCCGGAGCCGCCGCCCTTGCCGCCGACGCTCTCGCGGCTCGCGACCTCCTCGAACGGCCTCGCCCAGATGACGGTACCGGCGAGCCGCGCCCGGCCGTAGACCCGGGGCAGCGGCGTACCCTCAGCGCCGCCCTGGAAGGCGACGCTGTCGAGCCGTGGGCCCTCGACGCTGCGCCCCGTCCCGAACAGGCTCTGGTCGACAACAGAGCCGCCGAGCGCCCCGAGGGCGCCGCCGACGAGGGCGCCGACCGGCCCGAGCAGGCCGCCCAGCGCCGTGCCGGCCGCCTGCAACACCAATGTCGCCATGGCGTGCGTCCCTTACGTGTCGATCCCGGGAAAGGCGAAGGCATAGGCGATCCGGCGTCGCCACCACGGCCCGAGCGCGACCTCGACGACGCCGATCCGCTCGGTCGCGTGGACCATGCGATCGGCCGTGACGAGGAGGCCGGCGTGCTTCGCCGGCAGCCCCTCCCGAAAGCGATAGAGCACCACGTCGCCCGGCTGCGCGGCCTCGATCGGCACCGCGATCATGTGGCGAAGGCCGCCGGCCGCCAGTGTCTCACGCCCGCCCGCCTCCGCCCAATCCGGGCTGTAGGCCGGGACCGCCTCCGGCTCCGGCCCGATCAGGTCCCGCCACAGCCCGCGGACGAGCCCGAGACAATCGGCACCGACGCCCTTCAGCGAGGCCTGATGACGATAGGGCGTGCCGATCCAGCCGCGGGCCGCCGCCACGATCTCGTCGCGCGTCATCGCCGTTGACCCTCGATCCGTCGTCCGTCAGAGGAGGCCGCTGCCGCTCGAGCCGCCCCGGGCGAACAGGGTGAAGTCGTTGCCCGGCACGAACGGGAAGCCGCGGAAATTGTCGCCGTCGGCGAATTTCGCCCGGCATGTCGCGAAGGTCTTGTCGCAGCCGGGCGTGACCCGCACCACGTCGCCCGTCGCAACGGCGCGGGCCGGCACCCGCCAAAGATCGAGAACGCCGCCGGCCGCATGCGCACGGATCTCGCTCGCCTGCCCCGCGTTCACCCCGCTCGCGAAGACGAGCCGGCCCGCGGTGAACCACCCCCCGGCGTGGGTCAGGCCCACGCACCGGAGCCGGTTCGCCCCTTCGACGGCCGTCACCGCCACCGTGACCCGATGGGCATCGAGCGCGACCCCGCAGCGCCGGTCGCCGAGATCGGCGTCGCAGCGCGGCGCGATCACCCGCCCCATCGTCTCGTCGAGGGCCTGAGCGAGACCGCGCACCTCGGCGCGGAAGGCGCCGTCCGCCTGGGTGACTTCGCCGAGCGTGCCGACCCGAAGCCGCACCCGGTCCGCGACCGAGGTCCAGTCGACCGCCCACAGCTCGACCCGCGCACCGTCATAGAGCCCCGCCGCGAGGTCGCCCTCGTCGAGGCTCGCGGCGGAGAGGGCGCCCGCGATGTCGAGCCCACCCGTGGCGAAGCCGGACCCGGCCGCGTCGGCACTCGCGGAGAAGCCGCCGGCCGGATCGAAGCGCGTCCCGTCGAAGACGACGCTTTCGTCGTGATCGGTGAAGCCTCGCCGGGTACCGTCGGCGCGGACGATCAGCCAGCACCGGCAGAGCCGCGTCGCGCCCTCGGCGAGCCGCGCCGCGAGCCCGTCCGTCAGTGATTTCATGGCACCCGCCCTCGCCAAACTAAGGTCTGATCTCCACCAGCGGCACGGAGGGGATCGCCCCCGCCGCAAAGGCCGAGAAGCTGATGTCGAGGCTGTCGGTGTCGAACCGCACCGGGCAATCGAAGCGGAAACCGGCGGTGATCGTCGCGCCGGGCGGCGGAACCGCGTCGGCGGCGAAGGTGACGATCCCGCTCGCCGCGTCGAGCGACCAGCGCGCCGCCGGCACCTCGGCCCCGTTCACCGCGACCCGCACCGTTCCGGCCACCGGCTTGAAGATGGTCCGCACATAAGGCGCGTCGGTCCCGTAGCGCTTGACGAGCTGGAAGCCGACCGTCGCCCCGTCGCCAAGCCCGATCCCCTGGTCCGTCGGTTCCGGCGCCGCGCTCGGCCGGCACGACTGTTCGTCGCCGGGATCGCGGAAGCGGAAGCCGATCAGCCGTCCCCGCCGCTCCTCGAAGAAGGCGATGAGGACGGCGAGGTCGTCGAGGGTGCGCACGCCGTAGCCGGCATTGAAGCGCCGGCGCGAGTGGACCCAGCGCGCATTGCGCTCCTCCCGCCCCGAGCCGAGCGTCACGATCTCGGTCCTGCGCTCCGGCCCGCCGGTCGCGCCGAGCGCGATGTCGACGGGAAAGCGAACCTCGTGGAAGGACGCGCTCATGGAAGCTCCTCACAAGCCCCGCCGGCCGCGGGCGACCGTGCGGGCGATCAGGGCCGAGAGCTGCGCCTCGGAGCGGCGGAAGCTGTCGGCATCCGGCGTCGAGACGTTGAAGACGACCGAGAGCGCACCGCCGTCGCCGCCCGCCTTCACGCCGAGCCGGCCGTCGGCGCCGCGGGCGAGCGGCAGGATCGCCTCCGCGCCCGCCTCGCCGGCGACGCCGAGACCGCGTTCGAGCGGGAAGAAAGTCGGCGCCGCAACCACCCCACCGGCCGCGAACGGCCGCACCCGGCCGATGTTCACCGCCGCCCCAAGCCGCGCCGCGAGGAGCGAGCCGCCGGCGGCGCGGCCGAGGCCACCGAGGGCGGAGAGGCCTTGCGTCATCAGCGTTTCGAGCGGCGCGAAGGCCTTGTCGACGAGGCGCGAGGAAATCCTGAGCGCCGCGCTCGCGAGCACGCCGTCGAGCTGGCGGCCGGCGCCGACCGCGGATTTGAGCCCGCGTACCAGATCGCCCGAAAAGCCGCGGGCGAGGCCGCCGATCCGTTCGAAGGTGCGCTCCAGCGCCCGCCCGCTGTCGGCGAGCCCGGTCACGTCGCTCTCGGTCTGCTCCATGGCGATCCCACCTCCGCGTCGATCGAAGCCCGCTCAGGTCGAGCGATCCGGAAAGCGGGCCATCAGGGTGTCGAGGGCGCGGCGGTCCGGCCCCGCCGTCCGGCGCGGGGCGAGCACCGCCGCGAGCTCCCGCGGCGTCATCCGCCAGAATGCCTCCGGCGCGAGCTTGAGCACGCCGAGGCCGAAGGCGATCAGGTCGTCCCAGGGCATCGCCGCGGGCGGTCGGGTCACGCCCGCGGCCGCCGAGGGTTTTCGCCGCCGTCCTCCGCCCCACCGAAGGCGGCGGCGAGCAATGCGGTCGCGATCGCGGCAAACCCCGCCACGCCGTCGGCGCAGCCCATCCGCGCGACCTCCTCGTCGGCGATCGGGTGGCCCGCCCCGCGTAAGCCCGCGCCGAGAATGCGCACGAGGTCCGCGGCGGCGAGGCGGCCGGTCCCGAAGCGCTCCGCGAGCGCCACCAGATCGTCCGCCGCGAAGGCCGCTTCGAGCTCGGCGAGCGCACCGAGGGTCAGGCAGAGCGTGAAGGGGCGTCCGTCGAGCACCGCCTCGATCTCCCCGCGTCGTCGGTTCGCCATCGGCTCACACCTCGCTGAAGGAGAGCGCCCCGGCGGATTCGAGGGCGAGGTCGAACGTCACCTCGCCGTCGTGCTCCCCGCCATATTCGAGCGCGGTAATCTCGAACGGCCCGGAAACGATGCCGAAATCGGGGATCGCGACCTGCCAGGTGCGCAGAACGTCGCCGAAGAAGAGCCCGCGCAGGGTCGCGTCGGAGGCAGCGTCGCGGAAGAGGCCGCTGCCGGAGATCGAGGCGCGCCGCACGCCCGCACCGGCGAGGAGTTCCCGCCAGCGTCCGGCCGAATCCGCATCCGTCGCATCGACCGGCTCGGCGTTGAAGGCGAGCTTGCGTGCCCGCAGGCCGGCGACGGTCGTGAAGGTGCCGTCGCCGGCCGCGTCGACCTTGAGGAGCAGGTCGCGGCCTTTCTGTGCGCCCATCGTCGTGTCCCTTGCGGATAGTCGTACCGTGAAGAGGTTAGGCGGCCGGCTCGGTCAGCGCCCGGAAGGTCAGGTCCGCTTCGAAGGAGCGCCGATCGCGCCCCTCGGCGCTCGTCCGCTCGACGAGGGTGAGGTTGACGAGCCGATGGCCGTCGAGCGGCAGGCTCGCCGTGTGCAGCACCGCCTCGATGCGGCCGGCGATCGCCTGCGCCTCCTTGCGCCCTCCGGCACGCGAACGCACCGCGAGGGTGAAGACGTGCGCCCGCACCGGCGCCTCGTCGGCATCGAGAACCGTCGTCCGCCAAGACCCGAACGCGACGAAGGGGTGCTCCGCCCCGCGCACCGGCGCGTCGTAGAGGCGCCCCAGCGGCACCAGCGCACCGAGGTCGGCGTCTGCCGCCAACGCCGCATGAACCGCGGCTTGCAGCGCAAACCCGGCGTCGATCGCGGCGTCCGTCATCGCCCCTCCTCCTCGGCGAGCCCGGTGCGATAGCCGGCGCCGGGCGCCGGGGCCTCGACCGCGAGCACCCGCAGCAGCCGCGCGCCCGCCACCAGCCGGTCGCCGCCGCGCACATCGACGGGCCGTCGGACCCGGAAGCGGTGGGTCGCGAGGCCGTCGCGCCGTCCGCCGCTCTCGCCCTCGGAGAGGCCGAGCGGCTCGAGCGCGGCCCAGGCTCCGCCGATGTCGCGCCAGGTGACGACCGCCCCGCCGCCGCCGTCGGCGCTCGTCTCCGCCCGCTCGATGCGGACGCGCAGCGCGAGGGTGCCCGCGCTCATAGCCGCAGTTCCCGGAACGGTGCGACGAGCGCCTCGAAGGCGAGTGCCGCCGGTCCCGCGACGGCACCGAGCGCCGCCGCCTCTCGGTTCTCGAACCAATAGGCGACGAGCATCAGGATCGCCTGCTTCAGCGGCGCCGGCGCCGCCTCGGCCGTCGCGTAGCCGGTGTCGAAATCGATCTCGATCCCGTTCGGCGCCGCGGGTAGCCGGCCGAGCACGATCATGTCCGGCTCAGCCGGAGCGAGGCGCCAGTCGCCCTCCGGCACCGCGACCTCGACGCCGTCGGCATCGAACGCGGCGACGGCGGTGACGGCGCCGACCGGCCCCGGCCGCAGCCGCACCCGCCCGTCCCGCGGGATCGCGCCGAGGACGCAGCGCCAGCCCTGCACCGCGAGGGCGCGGCGCGTCACCGCCTCGACATGCGCGCGGGCCGCCGCGACGAGGCCGGTGATGACCGCGTCCTCGTCGTCGCCGTCCACGCGCAGGTGCGCCTTCGCCGCCGCGAGCCCGACCGGCTCGAAGGCGGGCGGCCGGACCTGGAAGGTCGTCATGGCAAACCCCATGGCAAGCCCCGCTTTGCGAGCAGGAACGCCGCTCAGCTCGCCGCGAAGGCGAGCAGCTTGATCGCCTCGAAGTCCTGCACGCCGCCGCCGACGCGCTTCGTCGTGTAGAACAGGACGTAGGGCTTGGCGCTGTAGGGATCGCGCAGCACGCGGACGCCGAGCCGATCGACGACCAGATAGCCGCGGCGGAAGTCGCCGAAGGCGATCGCCGCGCCGGCGGAGGCGATCGACGGCATGTCCTCCGCCTCGACGAGGGGGAAGTTCATCAGCGTCGCATCGGCCCCGATCGAGGCCGGCGGCTGCCAGAGATAATTGCCGTCGGCGTCCTTCAGCTTGCGGATCGCGGCTTGCGTCTTCCGGCTCATCACGAAGGTGGCGTTCTGGCGGTAGCCCGCCTTGAGCGCATAGACGAGATCGATCAGCACGTCGGACGCGCCCGTCGCCGGGAAGCCGGCGTTCACCCCCGTCACCAGCCGTCCGAGGCTGCCCCACGACCAGCTCGCGTCCGCAACCTGCGGATAGGCGAGGAAGCCCTTCGGCTTGTTCACGCCGTCGCCGGAGACGAAGGCCGTTCCCTCCTGCTCGGCGAAGGCGACCTCGACCTCCTCGGCGATCCATTGGTCGATGTCGACCGCGGCATCGTCGAGGAGAACGCCGGTCGCCGCCGGCATGGCGTAGAGCTCCATCGTCTGGAACGAGAGCTCGGCAAGCGTCGGCCCGGCGGTCTGCGGTCTCGCCGCGGTCTCCGCCACCCAGCCGACCGCAGGTCCCGCGACCGAGAACGGCTTGCGGTAGACCGAGCCCGAGACCTGGCGGCTGCCCGCGATGCGGCGGATCGGCGACAGGGCCGAGAGACGGCGCACGATCTCGCGCTCGGTCTCCTCGGGCACCAGATAGCCGCCGTCGGCGGGCGAGCCGGCCGAGAGCGCCTTCGCCTCGATCCCCTTGAGGGCGTCGTCGCGCCCGGCCCGCACATAGGCCGCGAACGCCGCCTTGTGCTCGCGCCGCGCCTCGCCGGATCGGCGGTCGTCCTCCGCCGCGAGCCCCGGCCGGGCCGCCTTGAGGGCGAGGCCGTCGAGCCGCTTTTTGTGCTCGTCGAGCGCAGTGTCGATGCGGTCGAGCTTCTCGATCGTCAGCGGATCGGCCGACCGGCGCTCGATCTCGGCGAGCCGGGCGTCGTTCACCGCCTTGAAGCTCTCGAAGGCTTCCATGAAGCCGGCGAAGGCAGAGACCGGATCGCCGGGCCCTTCGAAAAGGGAGGCTCCCTTGCGCTCCGGCGCCCACTGCTGCCCGGGTGCCCCCTGGGTCCCGCCCGGCATCCCGCCGCTCTGTGCGTCGTGCATCCTCGTCGCTCCGTTTTGCATCATGTGAAGGTCGAAAGCCGCGCGGCGCCGCGCCGGAAGGCGTCGGCGAGCGCGCCCGAAACCGCCTCCGGACGCAGGGCATGGCGCACCGAGACGGGCGCGATGCGGGCATCGGGCAGCAGCGGGAAGGTGACGATCGAGATCTCCCAGAGGTCGATCTCGATCAGGTCGCGCCGCCCGCTCTTGGTGTCCCGGCTCGCCCGCACCGTGCGGAAGCCGATCGAGAGCCCGTCGACCGCCCCGGCATCGAGCAGCGCAGCGGCCTCCCGGGCGCGGGCGAGATCGGTGAGGAGAAGCCCCCGTACCCGAAGCCCGAGGCCGTCCTCGCCGATCGCGAGCCAGCGGCCTATCGGCTCGGCCGGATCGTGCTGCCAGAGCAGCTTCACGCCGTCCGGCCCGCGTCGTTCGAGCGAGCGGCGGAAGGCGCCCGGCTTCACCCGATCGCCACCGAGGTCGGTGCGGTGGAACAGGCTGGCATAGCCCTCGAAGGTGCCGTCCGCATTGAGCCGCGACAGCCGCGCCGGCATCCGTTTCACCTCGAGGTCTGTCGGGCGAGGCCGCGGATAAATAATCATCGCGCGTCTCCGAGCGGGCGCACCCGGGCATCGCTCCGGCGCGGCATCAGCACCCGCGCCAAGCCGGCGGAGAAGGCGGCGAACACCGGCCGGTGGTCGGCGGCACGCGGTGCAAAGCGGAAGAACGGTGTCATCGCGAGCCTCCCCAAGCTCTGAAGCCCGCACGCGCGCCTATTCGCGCTCCTTGAAGAGCGCGTTGAGCCGCGCGAGCTCGTTGACGAAATCGTTGAAGCGCCGGTTCGAGGCGGCGAGCTCCCGCAGCGCCCAGACGAGCAGCCCGCTCGAACTCGACGCCCACAGGAAGAGCGCCAGGTGCGCGAGGTCGCCGCGTTCGACGATGCTTTGCGTGACGGGGTCCATGGGCGTCTCCGGGTGCTTCTCGTTCGTTCGCCCCCGAACGCCTCTCTCGCTTCGTATGGGTGTCGTCTTCGAACCGACCTCGCCGAACGCACCGTGCCGCGGCCTGCGCTAAGGCGCGTCTCGCCCGTCCGACCCGCGCCTTGGCCCGTAGCCGACCGCGGCCCGCTTCTCGTCCTCGGTCAGGAAGTCGGCCGCGGCAACGCGCGCCCACAGCGCCTCGCGCTCGGCCGACAAGGCCTCGATGGCGTCGGCGTCGAAGCCAAGGCGCAGATCCGGCCCGAAGGCGGGCCCGAGCCAGGCCCCGAGCGCCGCCGCGGTGCGCCCGACGAGCGGCAGCACCGTCTGTCGCCAGAACGCCCGGTTCGCCTCCTGATAGTTCGAATAGGTGTTGTCGCCGGGAATGCCGAGCAGCATCGGCGGCACGCCGAAGGCGAGCGCGATCTCGCGGGCCGCCAGGTTCTTCGCCTCGACGAAATCCATGTCCCGCGGCGACAGCGCCATGGTGCGCCAATCGAGGCCGCCTTCGAGAAGCAACGGCCGGCCTGCGTTGCGGGCCCCGGAGAAACCCTCTTCGAGCTCCTTCTTCAGCCGCTCGAACTGGTCGTCGCTGAGATTGCCGCCCTCGCCGCCGGTATAGACCAGGGCACCCGAGGGCCGCGCCGAATTGTCGAGCAGCGCCTTCGCCCACGCCCCGGCCGCGTTGTGCACGTCGAGGCTCGTCAGCGCCGCCTCGATCGGGGCGAAGCCGTAATGGTCGTTGAGCGGATGAAACAGCGCGAGTTGCAGGATGGGGCTCAGCCCCGCTTCGTCGACGGAGAAGCGCACGGTGCGCCCGCCGACGCTGTAATCGTAGGCCTCCGGCCAGCCGTCGCGGCCGGGCACCACCTTCATCCGGTCAGGCCGCAGCCCATGGAGCTCGCGCACCTGCCCGTCGAGCGCCACCGCCTCGATATAGGCGTTGCCGGCGACGAGCAGGTGCCCGTAGACGGCCTCGAGGAAGTCGCGTCCCGCCTGACGCGGGCTCGGCCGCTCCAGAAGCGCGAGCAGCGGATGGCCCGGCCGCTCCTCGTCGCCCGCGTAGAGCAACCACGGCACCGACGCCGACGCCTCGGCCACCATCCGCACCGCCCGGTAGACGACCGGGTTGCGGGCATAGCCCTCACGGGCGAGCGCCGCATAATCCCGCGGCGTCCAGACCGGCCGGCCCGGAACGGAAAAGGCGATCAGTCCGCCCGTCCGCGACGCCTTGCGCTCGACGGACGGCCGTTCGCGCGCCGCCGCCCGGCCGCGCCACCAGTCCAGCATCCCCGCCCCCCTTGCTTGATCCTATCGTCTCAGATGCGGCGCACCTTGGGCTCGCCGCCGCGCCCGAGCATCAGGGCGGTGATCGCCCACACGAGCGCGTCGAGCCGGTCCGGCGAGCGGCCGGAGGAGAGGCCGGCTGGGCCGAAATCGCACATCTCGTCCTCGAGGGCGGGAAAGGTCCCGACATGGCGCACCCGGCCCTGCTCGTAGAGCGCGGCGACCGGCTCGGCCCGGACCCACTTGCCCCGCGTCGCCCGCACGGTCGCGACCGCGGCGGTCGGATCGACCTCGCGGATCACCGCCGTCACCATCTCGCCGCCCTGGTTGACCTCGGCGACGAGGCTGTCCGCCTCGAAGCGGCGGGCGAGCGCCACTGCGCGCTTCGCCCATTCCGCGGGCCGCAGCCCGGCCTCGCTCGCATCCGCCAGCACGTAGCCGATGCCGTCCTCGCCGAGCCCGGCGGCGACGAGGCCGCACGCATCGGCCTTGGCGCCGCTCGACGCCGGCGGGTCGATCGCCACCACGATCCGCCCGAGCGCCGGTACGTCGGCGACGCGCGCCGCCTCGATCGCGCCGCGCCGCCACAAGGCGTCGCTGCGATCCTCGATCAGCTCGCCGTCGAGTTCCTGCCGGCCGAGCCGAGTTCCGGCATAGCGGCCGACCACCGCCTCCAGGAAACCCGGCGCGAGAAAGGCCGCGTTCATCGCCGTCGAGGCCCGCGTCGCCGCGGTGCGCGGGTCGGCGAGGAGCCGCTTGACGAGCGGCACCGGGCGCGGCGTCGTGGTCGCGACCTGCCGCGGCCGCTCGCCGAGGCGAAGGCCGAATTGCAGCATGTCCCACGTCGCTTCGGCATGCCGCCATTTGGCGATCTCGTCGGCCCAGGCCGCGTCGAACTGAGGCCCGCGCAGGCCCTCCGGGTCTTCGGCGCTGAAGCCTTGCGCCACCGCCCCGTTCGGCCAGGTCAGCCGGCGGCGCGACGGCTGCCAGGTCGGCCGCTCGCCGCGCGGGTGGATCGCGAGCAGCCCGGAGACCCCTTCGATCATCACGTCGCGGACGTCGCCCAGCGTCTCGCCGACGAGGGCGATGCGCCCGGCCGGCGGCCCGCCGAGGCGGCCCATCACCGCCGCCCGCACCCATTCCGCCCCCGCCCGCGTCTTGCCGGCACCGCGCCCGCCGAGCACGAGCCACGTCGTCCAGTCGCCGTCGGGCGGCATCTGGTCGTCGCGGGCCCAGAGAGGCCAATCATGGAGAAGCGCATCGAGCCGGGCGCGGTCGAGGCCGGCGACCAGGGTGCCGAATTCACCGCGCTCCGCGCAGGCGATCAAGGCGGCGCGCAAGGTCTTCGCGCAGACCATCGAGAGCGCCCTCCTCGTCCGCATCCGGCGTCTCGGCCCGCGCCGACCGATCGAGGTCGATCAGCGTTTCCAGCGTCTTGGCGAGCACCGCGAGGGTTCTGGCGTCGCGCTCGCCCGTCGCGCCCGGCTCGCCGACCCGCGCCTCGATCTCGGCGACCTGCCGCTCGAAGGCGTCGGTGAGGCGCTTGACCAAGGCGGCGCGGTCGGCCGGCTCGGCCGCACGCCCCGCCACAACTCCCCCCGCCTTGCCGGCCCCGGAGGCGCCGCCGCCGCGCTTCCGCCGCCGCGGCGGCCGCCCGGAAGCGCCCGCGTCGTTCGATTTGGTTTCGACCGGCGGCGCCCCCGCGAGGCGCCATCCGGCGGCTGCGGCATGGCGCACCAGCCGCGCCGCCGGCCAGCCCGACAATCCCGCGAGTTCGGCGATCGAGGCGCCCCCCGTCTCGAACAGAGCCTGCAAGCCCCGCTCACCGGGCGGAACCCTATTCGCTCTACCGGACCCACCGCAGGCTACCGATCCGCCGTGCTTCCCGCCGTGGCGACACCGCCCGAGGCCGTGTCCCCGATCCGGCCGGCCGGGCGCCTCCGCGCCCCGCCCTGCCGCCGCCCGCACGTGTTCGATCATGCCGAGACCCTAGCGGATCAGCGGCACGCTGTAAAGGACTAAAATCCTAGTATCGGAAAATTTTCTCTCTATCCGCTCAGGCCCGGCGCCGGCCAATCACGGATTTCAAGGCCTTCGCCGCCGGCCGCCGCGGCGAAATCCCCGCCCGCGGCACCCGCGCCGGCCATTCCACCAGATGGTTCTCGTAGTCTTCGAGCACGATTCCGGTCTCGTCGACGACCCGGTCGCGCACCGAGATGCCGGCCGCATGCACAGTCTCGGGATCGCCGGAGACGAGCGGATGCCACCAGGGCAGGTCCTTGCCGTCCGCCACCAGCCGGTAGCCGCAGGTCGGCGGCAGCCAGCTCAGGGTGCGCACCTCCTCAGGCGTCAGCGAAATGCAATCGGGCACGATCTCGGCCCGGTTCGGATAATTGGTGCAGCGGCAGGTGCCGTGGTCGAGCAGCTTGCAGGCGACGTTGGTCCAGGCGATCGCGCCGGTGTCCCAGTCCTCGAGCTTGTTGAGGCAGCAGCGGCCGCAGCCGTCGCACAGCGATTCCCACTCGGCCTCGCTCATCGCCTCGAGCGTCGTCGTGCGCCAGAACGGCGCCTCCGCCCCCTCTCGATCCGCCTCGCCGGCCATCTCGGTCGTCCTTCTATAGTGCCGGCCGCTCAGGCGCCGGGCGCGAGGTCGAGGAAGGCGCGCCCCGCCCGGTCCTCGATCTCGACGATCCACAGGTCCGGATCGAACGAGGCCTCGCGGGCGAGGCGGGCGTTCGCCGCCGCCTCCTCCATGCGGGCGCCGAGGCACTCGAACTGGCGGTCGATCCCCTCGCCGGGTTCGACCATCGCCTGCGGTGCCGGTCCGTAGAGATCGACCGTGCCGTCGAGCCGGTTGATCTTGACGAAGATCGCGCCCGCCTCGCCGGCGCCGCGCCGCACCACTGCGGCGAACGCGCCTTCCACCTGGCAACGCCGCAGATAGGCGCCGACCCACAGCGACGACAAGACCCTCGGCACGAACGCGTCCCTCGCAAGCTTCGATCTTCGGAAAAGAGAAGGCGGCCTCGAGGCCGCTGCCCCGTCTGGACACCGGTTCGCCCGCCGGGTCAAGGGCCGGCGCGAGCGCGGCCGGTCGCCGGTCGCGTCACGCCTTCGGCATGCCGCCGATCGCGATCAGGGTCTGCACGAGCTTGGGATCGATCGAATCGCCTGCCGGCAGGCCGTGGTCGGTGCGGAAGCGGCGGATCGCGCTCGCGGTCTGGCCGCCGAGCCGGCCGTCGATCTTGAGCGGACCGTAACCGAGATCGGCAAGCGCCCGCTGGACGCGCTTGACGTCGCCACGGCCGCCGTCCGCAGTCTTGCCGTTGTCCGCCGTCTGCGGCGCGGCGATGAGGACGCGGGCGAGCAGCGCCTCGCTCGGTTCGCCGGTTTGCGGCAGCCCTTGGGCCGACTCGAAGGCGCGGATCGCAGTGATCGTCGAGGCGTCGAGCGCGCCGGTCGCCGAGCCCACCTCGTAGCCGCGATCGGCGAGCGCCGCCTGGATGTCGCGCACCAGCGCCGAGCGTCCGGCATTCGCCGGCGCGATGGCCGCCCCCGTCGAGGCGGACGTCGTCCCTTGGGCGGAGGCGACATCCGCTCCGGCGGCGAGGTTCGGCCGGGTGGTGAAGAGAGGCGCCGGGTGCTTGCCCGGCTGCATCAGCGCGACGTTCGCATAGACCGCGCCGAACGCCACCGCCCCGCCAACGATCGCCAGCACCGGCACCGGATGGGCGATCAGCCCGGCCCCGGCCGCCCCGGCGAGGCGCACCACGAGGCGACGGCGCGGCGCCTGCTTCCGGCTGCTGCTGCGCTTGCTCATCGCGCCTCCCCCGCGCGCGGCCGATGGCGCACGCAAGCAAGGCAGCCGCCCGCACGGGCCCGCCACGCTTCGCGCCGCTGTCGGAAGGGAGACGCCGTCATCGATCCTCGTCGGTCTGCGCCGAAATCCCGGCCGAACGGGCGGAGAGCCGCCCGCTCCGGACACCGATTCCGGCCTCTCGATCCTCGGAAGGACGGTGCCAGCGGCGGCTTAAGGAAGGCTGAAGCGGACCGGAGCCGGCCCCCCGTCGCCCATGGCCGCGCCGCTCGCCGTGTTCCACAGGCCCTGTCGAAAACGGGGATAGCTCGAATTGTCACGATCGGAAAAACCGCTCCTTCAAGGCCCGGGTGCGAAGGTCGCCTCGCGGGCGCCCGTGCGACGGGCGGGACGGCGGCTGTGGACACACAACCGGACGCCGGCAGCGGAGACGGCTGCCCGGCGCGAAAGAGGCTGCGATGTTCTTTGTGCTCAGGTGTCTGTTCTGGCTCGGCCTCGTCTTCATCGTGGCGCCGATTCTGTTTCCAGGCTCGAAGTCCCACGTGCCCCAGATCCCGACCGTCTCGACCGAGAGCGTCTCCGCGAGCGCTCCGGCACAGGCGGCCGCGGAGGGGATCGCCGGCCTGTCCGCCGCCGACGTCGTCGCCGGGGCCGGCAAGGTCGCGTCCTTCTGCGACAGTTCGGCCGGCGTCTGCGAAGGCGCGATCGGCGCCCTCAACAAATTCGGCGACGCCATCGGCCAGGGCATCGACATGATCGCCGGCCACGGCGCCGACGGGTCGCGATCCGGTCAGGCCTCGGGCGACGCCACCGCCCTCGATCCCGGCCTGCGCGGCACGCTCACCGCCGCCGACCGCGCCGAACCCTGGCACGGCAAGCCGAAGAAGGCCGACCGCACCGAGCCGCAAGGCTGATCCGAGCCCGGCGCTAAATCGGCTATCGCTTCCGAGCGGAGGCATCGGCTCGATCGGGCCCCCGAACGAGGGCCCTTGCCGCGCTTCCCCAGGCCTCCGCCGACAAGCGAGCCGGGCGCCGGAGGCGTTTCTCCCTTCGAATCAAGTCTTCCGATCCCCCCGGCGATGCCCCCCGCGCGCCCACGACGACCGTGCCGCCGAACGCCCCGAATGTGAAAGGGGTGTCGAAATTCGCGACTCGGAAGTCTAAGTCTCGCTTGCCAAACCATATGACCTTGGACATTCTGTTCGCACAGCATCTCGACCTCCCCGAGATCGCTCTCCCCAATGCCGGCGGCTGTTCAATGGGACACGTGTTCTCTGCGGCTTTGCCGCGGCAAGTTGAGGCCGGCATGAGCGCTGCCTCTATTCATCGATCTACGATCCGTCTCCGCGCGGCCTGAAGGCTTCAGATGTCGAAGCCGCTCGATAAACTCCTTCCGCCCGCGATGTTGGGCTTGATTGCCGGCCTGGATGGTCTCGGCACCAGCTTCGCCTTCGCGGCGTTGATCTTTTCGGGTCCCGTGGCCGGCGGCTTCGGCATGGGTCTCAATGTCTTCCTGCTGAGTTGCAGCCTGCTCGCCGCCTATTGCGCCTGGCGGAGCGATTATCCGGCCACCGTGGCGCAGGTGCAGGAAACCAGCATCGCCATTCTCGCCACGGCGAGCGCGACGGCCGTGGCCTCGATGCCGTCCGCCGATCCGCAGCAGAAAATCGCCACCGTCTTCATGATCCTCGCCGTCAGCTCGGTGGGATCGGGCGTGCTGTTCTATCTCTGCGGTCGCTTCCGCTTCGGCGATCTCGTTCGCTTCCTCCCCTTCTCCGTCGTCGCGGGCTTTCTCGCCGGCTCGGGATGGCTGCTGATCGACGGCGCGCTTCAGATGATCTTCGGCGAGCGCTCTGCGATCGCCGCCGTGGAATCCGTTTCCGATCCGGCGGTGATGGGGATCTTGGTGCCGTCGCTCGTCCTCGCGGTCGCCCTGACCTGCTGCCTACGCTTTTCGACGAGCCCGTTCGCCGTCCCCGCGACGATGCTTCTGTCGATCGTTCTGTTCTATCTCGGCCTCCGGATCGCGGGCATTTCGACGGAGACCGCCCGGGCATGGCATTGGCTTCCGCATCTCGCCGCCGTCGCAAGCGGGAACTCTCTGCCCTCCCCGGCTCAGATCGTTTTCGGCAGTGATTGGCACGCGGTCCTCGGCGTGCTCCCGACGCTGATTGCCGTCCCGTTCATTTCGATTGCGGGGCTGCTCTTGAACATCAGCGGGTTGGAGGTCGCGGCCGGTCGAGACATCGACGCCAACACCGAGCTGAGGGTCGCCGGACAAGCCAACATTCTGGTCGGCGTTGCCGGTGGTGCGTCCGGCTTCACCGGCCTCGGCATGACGCTCCTCGCCAAGAAGCTCGGCGTGAAGGGGCGTTCCGCCGGGTGGGTGACCGCGGCTTTCATCGCCGTCGCCGTCCCCTTTTCAGCCGAATTGGCCCAGGACATTCCCCTCTTCGTCGCCGTCGGGCTGATGATGATGCTCGGCGTCGAACTCCTCTACGATTGGGCGATCCTGTCGCGGAAGACGCTGCCGAGGCTCGAATGGGCCGTCGTCGTGGCCATCCTCGTGTCCATGATGCTTTTCGACTTCATGACGGGCATGGCGCTGGGCCTTCTCTTCTCCGTCGTCACGTTCGTCTACAATTATGCGCGGCTTCCGGTCGTTCGCCTGGCCGCGAGTGGTCGCGACCGGCGCAGTTCCATCGACCGCTCCCCGACCGCCACCCATGCCCTGCACGAGCAAGGCGATCTCATTCACATCGTGGAGCTCCAGGGCTACCTGTTCTTCGGCACCGTGGAGCAGGTGATCAAGGCCATTCAGCACCGTTTTACCTGCGGACCGGCGCCACGCATTCTCGTTCTCGATTTTTCGAAAGTGAGCGGGATGGACTTCGCCGCCATCTCGGCGTTCTCCAAGATCTTCAACATGTCGATTGCTTCGGCGGCGGACGTGGTTCTGTCGCCCGCCTCGACGGACGCGCACCGCGTGCTGGCGCGGTACCGTCAAACCGTCACCGACGGCGCGGGCGTGGTTTCTATCGCCGACGACCTCGACCACGCGCTCGAAACGGCCGAAAGCCGGCTGCTGGCGGAATATGACGCGGCCGAAGAACGCGCCGACATCGTCTTTCAGCTCGCACGAGTCCTGGGCTCCCATCCGCGTCTTCCGCATTTGGTGACGGCGATGGACCGATTGGAAATGGCGCGCGGCGAGACCCTGATCCATGCCGGGGACCACGCGAGCGACATCTTCGTGCTGGCGTCCGGGCGGGTGGACGTGTCGGTCACCCTTCGGAGCGGCCGGAGATTGCGCCTTCGCAGCATGACCGCCGGCGCCGTGCTCGGCGAGGTCGCCTTCTATCTCGGCGGCGAACGAACGGCCGACGTCGTGATCGAGCAAGATGCGGAGCTCTATCGCCTGACGGGCTCGAAATTGCAGTCCCTCGAGGTCGACGATCCGGAGCTCGCCATTCTTGCGCATCGCCTCTTCGCCACGACGCTCGCGGGCCGCCTCGGCCTCGCCAACCGGTTGATCGAACTCACCAACGCCTGAACTTCGCGCCACCCCGCGCGTCGCGATGTCGGCGCCGGCGGCCCGAGGCTGACGCGGCATCGGTTGGCCGCGGCGGCCCGAGGCCCTATATCGGAGGCTCGGATCGAGAGGCACCATGACGCTGGACGAGATCACCGAGACCTTCGAGCTCCTCGACGATTGGGAGGAGCGCTACCGTTATGTGATCGAGCTCGGCCGCGCGCTGCCGCCTTATCCCGAGGCCGCCCGCGATGCCGAGCACGAGGTGCGGGGCTGCGTCTCCAAGGTGTGGCTCATCAGCCGCACCGAGCCCGGTCCGAACGGCCCGGTCGTCGTGTTCGAGGGCGACAGCGACGCGCTGATCGTGCGCGGCCTCGTCGCCATCACGCTGACCTTGTTTTCCGGCCGCCCGGCGTCCGAGATCCTCACCACCGACGCCGAAGCCTTGTTTTCCCGGCTCGGTCTGCGGGAGCATCTGACGCCGCAGCGTTCGAACGGTCTCAGCGCCATGGTCCGCCGCATCCGCCACGACGCCGAAACCGCCCTCGCCGCCGCTTGACGGGGGATCGCTCTCCGCGATCTTTTCACGTGATTTTGGGCCTGTAATCCGCCGTGCCCCAGTGGCGCGGTCGGGCCGTTTCAGGTCCCGCCGCGACGCGGGTGATGCCGTAATGCGCCGCGAGCCTGTCGAGGGCAAGCGCCAGGATCACCTTGGACGAGCGCGGCGGCCAGCGCCGCTCCCGCTCGACCGCCTCGAGCCCCTTGAGGAAGCAGCAGACGTCGACGAGCACGCCGGAGAGCTCGGGGCCGACGGCTTCGAGCGCAGCATTCATCCGCGCCCGCGCCTCCATCGCCATGTCCCCGAGATCGCCGAGACCGCCCCGGACGCCGGTGCGGCGCATCCGGCTCCCGGTCGCCTCCCACGTCTGGGTGATGCGCGGCGTCAAGCCGCCCTTGGTGAAATCGAGCCGCAGGCGCTCGGCCGCAGCGAGTTGCGCCGCATCGATCCAGGGCCGCCCGTCCGGTCCCGGCCGGCGCGACAACCAGCCGAGCGGGCTTTCGGCGAGATCGACCGAAACCGCGCTCATGCCGCCGGCCGGGTCCGGCCGGACCTCGCGCGCGATCGCACCGTGCTGGGCGCGGAACGCTCCCTCGCCGCCGGCGAGCGCCCGCCTGAGCCAGGCGAGCCCGGCCTCGGTGGCCTGCACCGCGTCCTCCCCGACCCGCACAACGAGATCGTCCCGCACCATCGCCGCGAGCGCGCCTGCTGCGATCGTCACCGCGCCGCGCTCGCCCCGCGCGATCCGAACCCGCGCGCCCCGCGCCATCACCGAGCCGGTCGCCCGTTGCAAGAGCTTAAGCACGGCGCAGGCGTCGGCGGCCGCGCTCGCGTCCGCCCGCTTGGCCGCCGCGCTCACCGCGCCGCCTCCCCGCAAGGGCCGCGGCTCGTGTGGGCCCAGCCGCGCAACGCCGCCTCGACCGCCGCCACGCGCCGCTCGACCTCCGGGTCGTCGCGGCGGTCCTCGACCACCCGGCAGGCATGGGCCGCGGTCGTACGATCGCGACCGAACAGCCGGCCGGCGCGGTTGAGCGACAGCCCGGCCACCGTGTGGGCCGAATAGATCGCGACCTGCCGCGCGAAGGCGATCGGCGCGGTCCGCCGCGTCGGCGCCACGAGTTCCCCCGGGGCGAGCCCGAACGTCACCGCCACGGTCGCCTCCAGGAGCCGACGCAGCACGTCCGGCCCGAGCCGGCCGAGCCCATCGCCGTCGGCGACCCGCCTCATATCATCCTCACCGTTCATCGCGAACCGCTCCCGATCGTCGCAATAGGATTAATTACCTATTTCTAGTTCACGACAAGAGGGAGGGGGACAAGTTTCGGACAGAAACGCCGCTCGCGGCTGGCCGGCACGGCCGTGCGCTCCACCGACAAAGGCAAGCCAGCAAATACGGAACAGCCGCCCACCGGCGGCTTCCCGCAGGATCTTATCCCCCCGCTGCGCTGGCGCGCGACAATGCCCCCGCAAACGGCGGCGCGATACGGAGGGGGAGATGGCGGCGATGGGCCAGCGCGAGACGGCGCGACGGCGGGGCGGGTGGCGGCCGCAGCTCCTGCTCGATGAGAGATCAAATTCCTACGATCGTACGACAACGCTCCCGCGTCTGCTGCCGCACTGGCCCGGCGATCTCGCCGACCCCGGCCCGGACATCGTGCGCCGCCTTGAGCGGGCTTTGCGGGCCGAGCGGCGCAAGGGGCGGGCGGGCCAAGCGGCCTACGATCTCGAGCGGCATATCGCCCTGGTGCACGCGCTCGCGGCCGAACGCGGCCAGACCCGCTCCGCCCGCCGGCCGACCCCGTAAGCGCGCGACGCTAAATAGAACGGGGCCGGTGGATCGCTCCACCGGCCCCGAAGACGTCGCGTCGATCGATCTCAGGCTTCGTCGCGCTTGCGCTGCTGACCGAGGCCCATCTTCTTGGCGAGGTCCGAGCGGGCCGCGGCATAATTCGGGGCGACCATCGGATAATCGGCCGGCAGGCCCCAGCGCTCGCGATAATCCTCGGGGGAGAGGTCGTAGTGGGTGCGCAGGTGGCGCTTCAGCGACTTGAACTTCTTCCCGTCCTCGAGGCAGATGATGTAGTCCGGCGTGACGGACTTCTTCACCGGGACGGCCGGCTTCAGCGGCTCCGCCGACGGCGCGACGGTTTCGCCGTTGGTCTGGCTCAGGGCCGCATAGACCTGGCCGATAAGGGCCGGCAGATCCTGCGCGGAAACCGTGTTGTTGCTGACATACGCCGAGACGATGTCCGCGGCGAGGTCGATCAGGACCGCATTGTCCGTATTGTCGCTCATCTTCTCCATCCTTCTTGCGCCTCCCGCCCCTCGTCCGCCGCACCGCGAAGCAGGACTTCGCACCGCGCTCAACGCACGAGGATCGAGCAGACTGAAACCGACCAAAGCGTCTGACGCTCTATTGCGAACGCAGGCATAATCCTCTTCCGCCGTCACCACAATACGCGCCGATGGCAGATGAGTTGTTCTTTACCCGGAACCTTGAGTTAATGTCGGTACTCCGATCTTTCCACCACGAGATCGCACGAAAAATTGAGCCGCCTTCGCGCGGTGGAGAGGCGGCTCGCGTCAGCCCTCACGACCGTGGGCCTTGGCGGACTCGGCGAGGCCCTCGGCGGCGCGGGGATCGATCCGCGTCCCCGGAAGCGGCCGATAGCCGGCCAGGAACGCCGCGCGGGCGAGCAGATGCGCCGAGATCGGCGCCGTCATGAACAGAAAGACGATGCCCGCGACGGCCCGGGTCGCCACCCCGGCGTCCCCCGAATGACAGGCGATGGCGATGAGCGCCAAGCCGGCGCCCGCTGTTCCGGCTTTGCTCGCCGCATGCATGCGCGTGTAGAAATCGGGAAAGCGCAGCACACCGATGGCCGCGAGGAGCGAAAACGTCGCCCCGGCGACGAGGAGAAGACCGCTCGCGATCTGCAACACGGCGTTCATGGTGCGGCCTCTCCCTTCGCCTGGCGCCCCGCCTGATCCCCGGACGTCGTCGCGGACTCGGCTGCGTCGGCATCGTCCGGTTCGTCGCCGAAATCGGCCCGGGCCCTCGATCCGCCGTGGGTCAGCACGAAGCGGGCGAGCGCGACGGTCGACAGAAATCCGACGAGCGCGAGCGCGATCGCCACGTCGAGATAGAGGAATTCCCCCGCTGCGATGGAGATCGTGGCGATGAAGCCGACCGCGACCGTCACCAGCATGTCGAGGGCGAGCACACGGTCGGGCAGTGCCGGGCCGCGCACGATGCGGATGGTGATGAGCAGGAACGCCGCCGCCAGCATGAACAGTGCGATGTGGCTACAGATCTGCGCGAAGGCCGCCGCATTCATCGCAGAGCCTCCAGGATGCGCCGCTCGAAGCCGTCACGGATGCCGGCGATGACCGCGTCGGGGTCCGGCGCGTCGATGCAATGGACAAAGAGAAAGTGCCGGTCCGCCGACACGTCGACCGAAAGGGTGCCGGGGGTGAGGGTGATCGCGTTCGCGAGCAGCGCGATCTCGAGGTCGGTCTCGGCTGTCAGCGGCAAGGCGATCAAGGCGGGGCTGAACGCGATCTTCGGCCGGAGCACGAGGCTCGCGACCCGCACCACCGATTTCGCGAGTTCGGCGAGAAAGACGAAGAGGAGGAGCGCGATCCGTCGGGCCCGACGGAAATAGCGCGCCGGGCCGACCCGGCCGGCGACCAGCGACAGCGCGAGCGCGCCCAGGATAAAGCCGAACACGACGTTCGGCGGCGTGAACGTGCCCGTCAGCGCGGCCCAGGCGAAGGCGAGGAAGAGATTGCCGACGAAGAGTGCCATCAGCGGCCTCCCGGGAATACGGCATTGAGATAGGCCGCCGGATCGATGAGCCCCGCCGCCGCACGGCGGGCGAGCGCCGCGAGCGGTTCCGGCGCGAGCCCGATCACCACCACGAGCAGGGTGAGCCCGCCGAGACCGGCGAGGGTCGCCGCCGGCACCGATGCGCCGGCAGCCCCGTGCGGGGTGAAGCCCGCCGGCGCCGGCTTCCAGAAGGCGATGAGCCAGATGCGCCCGAGGGCGAGGGTCGACAGGAAGCCCGCACCGAGCATCGCGGCCGCGAGCCACGGCCATTCCCCGTCGAGGGCGGCCGAGACCAGCATCGCCTTCGGCCAGAAGCCGGAGAAAGGCGGCAAGCCGGCGATCGCGAAGGACACCACGAGGAAGAGGGCCGCAAAGAGTGGCATCGCCCGCCACAGCCCGCCGACCTCGCCGAGCATCGAGGTCCCGGCATAGCGCTCGACCGCGCCGACCGCGAGATAGGCCGCGCTCATCGCGAGCATCGAATGCACCGCGTAGAATGTCGCCCCGGACAAGCCGGCCGTGCCGCCGATCGCGAGGCCGGCGAAGATGTAGCCGATGCCGGAGATGACGAGGAAGCCGAGGGCGCGGCGGATCTCCGCCTGCGCGAGCGCGAACAGCGCGCCGGTGAGCATGGTCAAGGCGGCGACGACGGCGATCAGATCGGCGAGGACGACGCGCTCGGCCGGCATCAGCATCACCAGCACGCGCAGCAGCGCATAGGCGCCGACCTTGGTGAGAAGCCCGGCGAACACCGCGGCGACCGTGATCTTCGGCGTGTGATAGGAGGCCGGCAGCCAGGCGTTCACCGGGAAGGCCGCGGCTTTCATGCCGAACGCTACCACAAAGAGCGCGGCGATCGTCGCGATCGGAGCGCCTTCCGGCAGCGCGCGCACCTTGAGCGCGATGTCCGCCATGTTGAGGGTGCCGACGAGGCCGTAGAGATAGCCGATCGCGATCAGGAACAGCGTCGTCGCGATCAGGTTGAGGAAGCCGTATTTGACCGTGCCGTCGACCTGACGCGGCTCGCCGCCGAGCACGAGGAGGCCGAACGAGGCGATCAGCAGCACCTCGAACCAGACATAGAGGTTGAAGAGGTCGCCGGTCAGGAACGAGCCCGAGACGCCCGCGCTCATCAAGAGCAGGAACGGATAGAACCCGAAGCGCCTCCGCTTCTCGCCGATGTCGACGATGCCGTTCAAGGCGCCGGCGAGCGTCACCAGCGCGGCGACGAGCGCGAAGAGCGCGCCGAGGGCGTCGACCGTGAAGGCGATGCCGAACGGCGGCAGCCAGCGCCCCATCACCATGACGACGGGGCCTTCGGCGAGCGTCCGGGCGAGCAGCGTCGCGTCCGCCGCCGCGACCAGGATGAGCACCGCGATCGCGATGATGGGCTGCAAGCGCCAGGCATTGCGCAGCATCACGCAGACAGCCCCGGCCACGATCGGCAGGACGACCGGCACGATGACGAGCCAATCGCGCAGCGGCGTCGCGGCGAGGTTCATCGCCTTGGCGAGATCGACCGCCTCTCCGGCCCCGAGCGCCATCAGTAGCCCTCCGGCGGCAGCGGGGAATGTTTGGGCTCGGCGAGGCGCATGGCGTCGACGTCGTCGTGGCCGGTCTCCTGGTTCGCCCGGTAGGCGAGCACGAGGAGGAAGGCGAAGAAGGAGAACGAGATCACGATCGCGGTGAGAATCAGGGCCTGGGGCAACGGATTGGCGATCGCGCCCGCGGGCATGGACGCCTCCGGCGGGATCACCGGCGGCGATCCGCGGGTGAGCCGTCCCGCGGTGAAGATCAAGAGGTTGGTCGCGTTGCCGAGGATCGCGACGCCGAGCAGCATCCGCACGATGCGGCGCGACATCAGGAGATAGAAGCTCGCCGCGAAGAAGACGGCGACGGCGAAGGTGAAGCCGGTCTCCATCATGCGCCTCCGTCGTCCTCGAGGGCGAGGAAGATCGCGCTGATCGAGCCGAGCACGACGAGATAGACCCCGATGTCGAAGACGAGGGGGGTGGAGAGATCGACCTTGGTGCCGACGAGGTCGATCGTAAGCCAGTGCGCGGTCAGAAACGGGGTCCCGGACGCGAGCGAAGGCAGGCCGGCGGCGGCGGCGAGCACGAGCCCGAAGGCGGCGATCGAGATCGGATGGACGCGCAGCGACCGGCGCACCGATTCGACCCCCTTGGCGATGCCGAGAATCGCGAAGGCGGACACCGCGATGAGCCCGCCGATGAAGCCGCCGCCCGGCTCGTTGTGGCCGCGCAGCAGCACGAACACCGAGAAGAGCAGCATCAGGCTCGTCAGATAGGGGGCGAAGGTGCGGAAGATCAGCGTGTTCACGGCGCCCCTCCTCCGCTGCGGTGGCCCGAGCGCAGATGGATCAGCGCGAGGATCGCGAGGCCCGTCACCATGACGACCGCGATCTCGCCCAGCGTGTCGAGGCCGCGGAAGTCGACGATGATGACATTCACGATGTTGCGCCCGTGGGCGATGGTGCGGCTGTAGGTGGCGAAGAAATCACTGAGCTCGGAGTTGAAGGGCTGCGCCAACACGCGCGACAGCAGCCGGGCGAAGCCGATCCCGAGCGCGATGGCGAGCGCCCCGTCGCGAAGGCGCTCGTGCAGCGGCCGATGCTCGCTCGGCGCCAGATTGAGCCGCGTCATGACGAGCGCCAGGATGACGACCGACAGCGTCTCGATCATGAACTGGGTGAACGAGAGGTCCGGCGCGCCGAACAGGAGGAACACGACGGCAACCGCGAAACCCTGGATGCCGAGCGAGACGATCGAGACGAGCCGGCTCTGCGCCGCGACGACCGCGACGAGCCCGATCACCGCGATGCACAACATCATCGCGCCGGAAATGTCGACCCCGTCCTCGCGGCCGTGAACCGGCAGCCCGCCCCATTCGCCGACGACGAGCGGTACGACGAGAAGCGCGGCCACGATCGCTCCGGCCGCGACGTTGATGTAGGTCTCGAGTCGGCCGCGGTGGAACACGCGGAGGCCGAGCCGGGCGAGCCGCACCAGCGCCGGAACGAGGCGGTCGAAGGCGGCGTCCGGTCCGAAGCGCCAGCGCGCGCCGAAGCCTTCGAGCATCCCGCGGATCGGGCCGGCCTTGAGGAACAGCAGCACCGCGAGCGCGATGGTCGCGACCGAGAGGGCGAAGGCCGGAAACAGCGCGTGCGGCACCAGCGAGAGGTGGACCTCGACCGGCCGCCCCGCGAGCGCGGCGACAAGCGGTACGACGAGCCGGGTCTCGCTCCAGGCGGTCGCGAGCGCCACCGCGAGGCCGGCGAGAGCGAGGAGAAGTGGGCCGAGGAGCAACGACGGCGGCGCCTCGTGCGGGTGCTTCGGCGTCTCACGCTTCGCACCGAAGAACGGCGTGATCGCCACGACACCCGCCGCCGCCCCCATCATGGCGTTGCCGAGAAAGGCGACGACGAGGGCGAGGAGGAGAGCCGCGCCGCCGTGGGCGGTCGCCTCGTAGATCGCCTCCTTGGCGATGAAGCCGACGAGCGGCGGCAGGCCGGCCATCGAGGCGGCGGCGAGGACGGCCGCGAGCGCCGTCAGCGGCAGCGCCTTCGCGAGCCCGCCGAGCCGCGTCACGTCCCGCGTGCCGGCCTCGTGGTCGACATTGCCGGCGACCATGAAGAGCCCGCCCTTGAAGAGCGCGTGGGCGATCAGATAGAGCGCCGCGGCGATCTTCGGCGCTTCCCCGGGCAGGCCGACGAGAAGAACCAGGAGCCCGAGCGAGGCGACGGTGGTCTGGGCGAGGATTTGCTTGAGGTCGCGCTGCCGCAGCGCCATCGCCGCTCCGTAGAGCAGGGTCGCCCCGCCGAACACCGGGAGCAGGATCGACCACGCCGTCGTCTCGCCGAGCATCGGCGACAGCCGCATCAGGAGATAGACACCGGCCTTCACCATCGTCGCCGAATGGAGATAGGCGGAGACCGGCGTGGGCGCCTCCATGGCGTTCGGCAGCCAGGCGTTGAACGGCACCTGGGCGGATTTCGTGAACGCCCCGGCGAGCACCGTCAGCAGGATCGGCCAATAGAGCGCGTGCCCGCCGAGCGAGCCGGCCGATATCGCCGCGTTGAGCCCCGAAAGGCCGGTCGCGTGACGGATCATCAGGAGACCGGCGAGGAGCGCGAGCCCGCCGCCCCCGGTGATCACGAGGGCCTGGAAAGCGGCCCGCCGGGCCGCCTCGCGCTCGTGGTCGAACCCGATCAAGAGGAACGAGCTGATCGACGTCATCTCCCAGAACACGAACAGGGAGAGGAGATCGTCGGCGAGGACGAGACCGAGCATCGCCCCCATGAACAGGAACAGGAAGGCGAAGAAGCGGCCCTGGTCCTTGTGCCCGGCGAGATAGCCGCCGGAATAGACGACGACAAGCGTCCCGATGCCGGTGATGAGGAGCGCGAACAGAAGCGAGAGGCCGTCGAGGGCGATCGCGTAGCGCACCCCGAACGAGGGCACCCAGTCGCGCCCCGCCTTCAAAACCTCGCCCGCGGCAACCGCGTCGAGAAAGCCGAGAAGGTTCAGGAAGAGCCCGAACGGCACCAAGGCAAGCAGCCATCCCGCCCGCGCGCCGAGGAGGCGGACCACGGCCGGTGCGACTGCGGCCGCCGCGAAGGGCGCCAATGCGAGAGGGAGCAGGGTGTCGATGGAGCTCGGCATCATACTCCGGCGTTCGGACGGCGGGTTTTTCCCGTCCTATCGGCGCAGCGCCGCCGGAGCAAGGAAAAGTCCACGTGAACGAACGGCGCGATCAGACCGCGCGGACCTCGGACACCTCGGGCAGGTAGTGGCGCAGCAGGTTCTGGATGCCGTTGCGCAGGGTCGCCGTGGAGGACGGGCAGCCCGAGCAGGCGCCCTTCATGTTGAGGAACACGACGCCGTCGCGGAAGCCCTTGAAGGTGATGTCGCCACCGTCCTGGGCGACCGCCGGGCGCACGCGCTCCTCGATCAGCTCCTTGATCATGCCGACGGTTTCCTCGTCGGCCGCCTCGAAGAACTCGCCCTCGTCTTCGGCCGCATCGGCCCCCTCGTCGGCGATCATCGCTTCACCGGCGAGATAATGCTCCATGATGGCGCCGAGGATCGCCGGCTTCAGGTGGTGCCATTCCGGCTCCGCCTTGGTCACGGCGATGAAATCCGAGCCGAGCAGCACGCCGGTCACGCCTTCCACCTCGAACAGCCGGCTCGCGAGCGGCGACGGCGCGGCGTCTGCGGAAGAGCGAAACTCGCGCACTCCGTCGCCCAGCACGACGCGGCCGGGCAGGAACTTCAAGGTCTGCGGGTTCGGGGTCGTCTCGGTCTGGATGAACATGGGCGGCACCATTTCCTCACGGTCGCCGCGGGAGCCCCGCGCGACCTGTTCCGCTTCTAAATAGGGTCTATGGCCCGGCGCCGCAAATGACACGCGCTTGTGCACCTTAACGCCGCGCACCCACTTGCCCGCCCTGCGCCGGTTCGTCGGTCGGCCCAGCGTGCGCGGGTGGATCAGGCCAGCGCGGCGATCTCGGCGTCCGAGAGCTGGCCCGGCACGATGGTCACCGGAATCGGGAACGTTCCCGAGGCCCGGCCGATCGCGGTGACGAGCGGCCCCGGCCCGTCCTTGTCGATGCCGGCGGCGAGCACCAGGATCGCGATGTCTGCATCGTCGGCGATGACGCGGAGAATTTCGTCGGCGCGGTTGCCCTCGCGGATCACCGTCTCCGGCTCGACGCGGGCGATGGCCCTCACACGATCCACCGTGCGGGCGAGCATCGTCTCAGCCTCGGCCAAGGCCTCGGCGCGCATCACGTCGCCGACGCCGAGCCATTGCGGCGCGTCCTCCGGCACGATGACGTGGAGGAGCACCACCGCGCCGGCCGTGCGCTCGGCCCGCTTCGCCGCATAGACGAGGGCGCGCTCACATTCCGGGGTGTCGTCGATGACGACGAGGAACTTGCGCCGGTGGCCTTCCTGAAAGCTCAGGCGGGGGCGAGGGGGTGCGAACCGATCATGCGGGGAAGTGTGCCATCCGGCCCGCGACCTCACAAGGCCGCGGCGACGGATGGGTCGAGCGGATCAGCCGCTGAAGCGGAACAGCAGGATATCGCCGTCCTGCACGACATATTCCTTGCCTTCGTCGCGCGCCTTGCCGGCTTCCTTGGCGCCCTGTTCGCCGCCGAGCGCGACATAATCGTTGAAGGCGATGGTCTGGGCGCGGATGAAGCCGCGCTCGAAGTCCGAGTGGATCACGCCGGCGGCCTGGGGCGCCTTGGTGCCCTTGTGGATCGTCCAGGCCCGCGCCTCCTTCGGCCCCACGGTGAAGTAAGTGGCGAGGCCGAGCAGGTCGTAGCCGGCGCGGATCAGGCGGTCGAGGCCCGGCTCCTCGAGGCCGAGCGTCTCGAGGAATTCCTTCTGCTCCTCGGTCGAAAGCTGGGCGATCTCGGCCTCGATGGCCGCCGAGATGACGACGCAGCCGGCGCCTTCCGCCTTCGCCTTGGCGGCGACCTTCTCGCTCAGCGCATTGCCGGTGGCGGCCGAGGCCTCCTCGACATTGCACACATAGAGGACGGGCTTGGCGGTCAGCAGGTTCAGCATGTCGAACTCGCGCCGCTCCTCCGGATCGACCTCGAGCTCGCGGGCCGGACGGCCCTCGCGCAGCAGCGCGAGCACGCCGTCGATGAGGCGGACCTGCACCTTGGCGTCCTTGTCGCCGCCGGTCGCCTTCTTGCGCAGCGGCACGACGCGGCGTTCCAGGCTGTCGAGATCGGCGAGCATCAGCTCGGTCTCGACCGTCTCGGCGTCCGACACCGGGTCGATGCGGTTCTCGACGTGGGTGATGTCGTCGTCGACGAAGCAGCGCAGCACGTGGGCGATGGCGTCCACCTCGCGGATGTTGGCGAGGAACTGATTGCCGAGCCCCTCGCCCTTCGAGGCGCCGCGCACTAGGCCGGCGATGTCGACGAAGGTGAGCCGCGTCGGCACGATCTGGGCCGACTTGCCGATCCGCGAGATGGTCTCGAGCCGCGGATCCGGCACGGCGACGTCGCCGGTGTTCGGCTCGATGGTGCAGAACGGATAGTTGGCGGCCTGGGCGGCCGCCGTCTTGGTGAGCGCGTTGAAAAGGGTCGACTTGCCGACGTTCGGCAGGCCGACGATGCCGCACTTGAAGCCCATCGCCGAGGATCTTTCTTCACGAGAGCGCAGCCGGGACCGACCGCGGGTCTCATCTCAAGGAGCGCGGCCGCGGCGACCACGGATGCGGCCCCACGGCCCGGTGCCGTTCGGCACGGTCTTGGCGGCCCGGCCGGCGTCCGTCAAGCCTCGCGGCGACCGGCGGGACCGAACCGGCGCCGGCAGCGCCGCCTTTTTGGCCCGGCGGGCTCCGAGCCGGGGGCCCGCATCTCCCATCCATCGCCTCGCCCGGCCTCGCTCCGTTTCCTTTTGAGGCTATCGCTGCGGAACAAATAGGCGGTTTGGCCGTTTTCACAGCGAAACCGACGGCGCACCGATGTCTAGTGAGGCACGCGCCAGCGGATCAACTGATTTGACCCGATGTTCAGGAGGGAAGACATGAAGAGCAAACTGCTCAACACGGCATCCGCGGCGATGTTCACCGTCGGTATCCTTGCCGCTCCGCTCGCATATGCTCAGAGCGCCGACCCGAACGCCCCGGCGGCGACGCAGACGCCGGGCACGAACGGCGGCGCGGACACCATGCCGAGCACCGGCCAGGGCAATGCCGCCTCCCCGGGCGCTCCCGCCGGCACCACGAGCGGCACCCCGACGCCGGGCGCCACCAACAGCATGAGCACCGCCGATGCCGGCAGCACCATGCCGTTCGCCCAGTTGCAGGACCGCCCGATTCAGAACCCGCAGGGTGAGGATCTCGCCGACCTCGACGACGTCATCGTCTCGCCGGACGGTCGCATCACCGACGCGGTCGTCTCGTTCGGCGGCTTCCTCGGCCTCGGCGCCAAGAAGGTGAAGGTCTCCTGGCAGGAATTCACCTTCGACAACGGCAAGAAGGTTCTGGTCCTCGCCAAGTCGAACGACGAGATCAACGCCATGCCGGATTACAAGGAGCCCGACGCTCCGCCGCAGCCGGACTCGAGGGGCAACGCCGACACCAGCAGCGGCAGCAACAACGGGACCATGGCCCCGGCGGGCGGAGCCGCCACCGGGACGGGCACGGGCACCGGCGGGACGTCGGCGCCCTGATCGGCCCACACAATCTCGCATTCGCGGACGGTCCGCTTCGTCGCGAGCGAAGCTCGATCCGATCCTGACCGTCCGTGACAGGCGGGGGCCTTCATCGAAGCCCCCGAAAAGCGAAGGCGCCATCCTCCTCGCGGGGCTGGCGCCTTCGTCTCGTCTGCGTGTCGGATCACCCGCGCCGACGGCGCCGGCTTGAGGCCGTCCCCGTCAGTTCGCCTGGAGAACCTCGGCCCACAGCGCCTGGAGCTTCTTGTCGAAATCCGGGGTCATCTGCAGGTAGGGGTAGGTGTTCTTCAGGTAGCCGGCCTGATCGTCCCAGCGCAGGATCTTCTTCTGCTCGTCGGTCAGGGTCGCCTTGGAATTCGCCGGCATGCCCCAGTAGCAGCTCGAAGTCGCGAGCTTGGCCTGCCCTTCCGGGCTCAGGATGTACTGGACGAACTTCGTCGCGAGATCCTTCTTGGTCGAGGCCGCGAACACGCCGAGCCCCTGCTGCCAGCGCACCGCGCCCTGCTTGGGGATCACGTAATCGAGGTTCGGATTGTCCTTCACCAAGCCGGCCGTCACCCACTCGCCACCGCCGACGAGGATGTCCACGGCGCCGGTCGCCAGCGCCTGCTGGGTTGTCGTCACGTCGCCGATCATGGCGGCGTTGTGCTTGAGCGCGATCAGCTTGTCCTTGATCGCCGGCAGGTCGGCGTCGGTCAGCTCGGCCGGCTTCTTGCCGAGCGCGATCGCCGCGAGCTCGATCTCCGGGACATAATAATCGTAGACCGCGATGCGACCCTTATATTTCGGGTCCCAGAGGATGTTGATGTCGCTCGCCGCCGCCGGATCGACCGCCGCCTTGTTGAAGGCGATGGCGTTGTAACCGAACTTCTCCGGCACCGTGTAGAGCTTGCCGTCGTGAGACGTCAGCGTCGGATCGGCGATCTCGGCCGGGATGTCGGCGAACGGATAATCCTTCGCCTCGAGCGGCGCGAGCAAGCCCATGCCGGCGAGGCGGCCGGTGTCGGTCTCGTCAACGACGAGCACGTCCCAATCGCCCGGCTTCGACTGGCCGAGGATCGCGAGCGCAGTCGCGGTCGAGTCGATGTCCTTGAAGTTGACCTTGGCACCGTTCGCCTCTTCGAACGGCTGAAGCAGCGCCGGGTCCTCGTGATCACACCAGGTGAGCACGTTCAACTGCTCTTCCGCCCGCGCGCCGATGGCGCCGAAGGCGGCGAACGCCGCGAGGCCGAAGAGCGCGGCGGACGCCGCGGAGCGAAGAAGACGCGGGCGGTGGGGCTTGGAGCTCATCGTCATTGTTCCCTCGGGACGACCATTCTGTCGGAGCCGGATCGAGCCGGGACCTCGGGCACTACATCAGAGGGCCGGCGCCGCGACAAATATCGATGTCGCGGCGCATAGTTTGAGGTTCCTCAAACCAAACGGCGCGGCGGCCCGCGCCGCCGCCGCATCAGGCTGCAATCCCCTGATTTTTGGGAAAGTGACAAGCCGCGGAGCGGCCGTCGGGCAGCACCCGCAGGGCCGGCCGCTCGGCGCGGCAACGGTCGGTCGCGATCGGGCAGCGGGTCGAGAACTTGCAGCCCTTCGGCGGGTTGAGCGGGCTCGGCAACTCGCCTTCGAGGATGATGCGTTGCCGCCGCGCGCCCGCATCCGCCGTCGGGATCGGGATCGCCGACAGAAGCGCTTCGGTATAGGGATGCGCGGGACGGTCGAACACCGTGTCGGTGTCGCCGAGTTCCACGATCGATCCGAGATACATCACCGCGACGCGGCTCGACACCTGACGCACCACGCCGAGATCGTGAGCGATGAAGATGTAGGTCAGCGCCAGACGCTCGCGCAGATCCGCGAACAGGTTGACGATCTGCGCCTGCACCGAGACGTCGAGCGCCGAGACCGGCTCGTCCGCCACGATGAGCCGCGGCTCCATCGCGAGGGCGCGGGCGATGCCGATGCGTTGGCGCTGGCCGCCGGAGAATTCGTGCGGATAGCGGCCGAGATAATCGACCGGCAGGCCGACGAGGTCCATCAGCTCCTCGAGGCGCGCCCGGATCTCGTTGCGCGGCCGGATGCGGTGGACGATCAGGGGCTCGGCGATGAGATCTCCGACCCGCCGCCGCGGATTGAGCGAGGCGGACGGGTCCTGGAAGATCATTTGGATGTCGCGGCGCAGCCGGCGCAGGGCGTTGCCCTGGACTTTGGTGATGTCGGCGCCGTCGAACAGAAGCTCGCCCTTGGTGACGTCGTAGAGCCGCGTCATGCAGCGCCCGAGCGTCGACTTGCCCGAACCGGACTCGCCGACGAGGCCGAGGGTCTCGCCGGCGCGGACCGCCAGCGTGACGTCTTCGACCGCGTGCACCACCCGGCCGCTGCCGGGCAGGATGGTCTTGCCGACGTGATAATGCTTCGAGAGCGAGCGCGCCTCGATGAGCGGTCGGCCGTCTAAAGCGGGGCGCGGGGCGGCGCCGGCGCGGCTCGCGGGAGCGGCGGTGGTCATATCGAGGGAGGTCATGCGGCGCCTCCGAACTGGGGCAGGACCGTCGCGCGCGCGGCGGGACGGCGGTCCTCGGAAATGAAGCAGAGGGCGCGGCGGTCGCCTTCGCCCTGGCGGGGCGGCGGCTGATCGCAGGGCGTGAAGCGCAGCCGGCAGCGGGGCGCGAAGCCGCAGCCCGGCGGCAGGTTCGTCGGCGTCGGCGGGGTGCCGGGGATCGAGGTCAGCCGCGCCGGCCGTTCGCCGTGGACCGGCGGGATCGAGGCGAGCAGGCCCCAGGTGTAGGGGTGCCAGGGATCCTCGAACACCTGCCGGGTGGTACCGCTTTCGACGACGCGGCCGGCATACATCACGAGCACCCGGTCGGCGACTTCGGCGACGACGCCCATGTCGTGGGTGATGAGGATGATCGCCGAGCCGAAATCCTTGCGCAGCCGCTTCAGGAGCTCGAGCACCTGGGCCTGCACCGTCACGTCGAGCGCCGTCGTCGGCTCGTCGGCGACGAGGAGCGCCGGGTTGCAGGAAAGCGCCATGGCGATCACCGCACGCTGGCGCATGCCGCCCGAGAGCTGATGCGGATAGCGGGTGAAGGCCTCGGTCGGGTTCGGCAGGCCGACCTCGCCGAGGAGCTCGATGGCGCGGCGCCGCGCCACCGGCTCAGAGACCGGGTCGTGGGCGCGGATCTGTTCGACGATCTGCCAGCCGATGGTGTGGACCGGGGTCAGGGCCGTCATCGGGTCCTGAGAGATGAGGGCGATCTCCTTGCCGCGGATGCGGCGCATCTCGCGGTCCTTGAGTTCCAGGAGGCGACGCCCGCGGAACAGCACGGAGCCCTCGACCTGCGTGGTGCGCCGGTCGGTGAGGCCGAGGAGCGAGAGCAGCGTGACGGTCTTGCCCGAGCCGGACTCGCCGACGATCGAGAGGATCTCGCCCTCGTTGACGGTGAAGGAGACGTCGTTGACGGCCTTCACGAAGCCGCGGTCGGTCGCGAACGAGACCGTGAGGGCGGCCACGTCCAGGAGCGGCGCGCCGGGGATTGCGGATGCGCCATGATCAGCCCTCCCGGAGCCGCGGATCGATGAAGACGTAGAGGATATCGACGACCGCGTTCGCCACGACGACGAAGAACGAGGCGTAGATCACGGTCGCGAGGATCATCGGCAGATCAAGGCTGAGAAGCGCGAGATAGGTAAGCCGCCCGACGCCGTTGAGGCCGAACACGACCTCCGTCAGCAGCGCCGAACCGCCGACGAGCACACCGAAATCGAGACCGAACATCGTCACGAACGGAATGAGCGAGGTGCGCAAAGCGTGGCGCATCATCACCCGCATCGGGCTCAGGCCCTTCGCCTTGGCGGTGCGGATGAAGTCCTCCTGGTAGGCCTCGACGAGGTTGGCGCGCAGCACCCGGCCATAGATGCCGATATAGAGCGCGGCGAGGGTGAACCAGGGAATGACGAGCGTCTTGAACCAGCCGACCGGATCCGTCGTCAGCGGCTTGTAGCCGAGCGCAGGGACCCAGGAGAACAGCCAGGTGTCGTGGAAGCGGGCCTGGGAAATGAGGTTCATCACCTCGCCGAACCAGAACACCGGCATCGAGACACCGATCAGCGCGATCACCATCAGCCCCTTGTCGACGAAGCTGTCGCGGGTCGCCGCCGCGATGATGCCGACGGCGAGCCCGCCGATAACCCACAGGATCGCCGCGCCGACGACGAGGGAGAGCGTGATCGGCGTCGCCTCGATGACCTCCGGGATCACCTGCTGGCCGCGGTTGACGAAGGAGGTGAGGTCGCGGGTGATGAAGAGGCGCTTCATCATCAGCGCATATTGCACCGGCAGCGGCCGGTCGAAGCCGAAATCCTTGCGCACCGCGGCGACCACCTCGGGCGAGGCGTTGCGGCCGGCGATGCGGGCGGCGGGATCGGCGCCGGGGGTGGCGAAGAAAATCAAGAATACGACGACGCTGATGCCGAACATGACGAACAGCATCTGGACGAGGCGCTGGACGAGGGCGAGAACCATAGGCGTCACCGCGGGCGCAGCTTGGAGCGCGGGTCGAGCGCATCGCGCACCCCGTCTCCGAACACGTTGAGGGCGAGCACCGTCACGACGATCGCGATGCCGGGCGCGAGGGAGACCATCGGCCGCGAATAGAGCAGCGACTGCCCCTCCTGGATGATGGTGCCCCAGCTCGCATCGGGCGGCTGAACGCCGATCGAGAGGAACGACAGCGCGGATTCGGTGATGATGTTGAGCGCCATCATCAGCGGTACGAACACGATCAGCGTCGTCGAAACGTTCGGCAGGATGTCGCGGAACAGGATGCGGGCCCGGGGAATACCGAGGCCGATCGCGGCGAGGACGAACTCGCTGTTCTTGAGCGAGATCACCTGACCACGGATCGGTCGGGCCACATAGGGCACGTAAATGAGCCCGATGATGCCGATCGGCAGGAGCAGGCTGTTCGATTCGATGGTGATCGGCCCGATCTGAAGGCCCTTCGAGATCAAGACGATCGAGAGCGAGATGGCGAGAAGATAGACCGGGAAGGCCCAAAGCACGTCGAGGATGCGCGACAGGATCATATCGACGGCGCCGCCGAAGAAGCCGGCGGTGACGCCGACGATCGTCGCGAGGACGAGGCAAACCAATGTCGCCGCACCGGCGATCAGAAGCGAGTTGCGGCCGCCATAGAGAAGACGGGCGGCGACGTCGCGGCCCTGGCTGTCGGCGCCGAGAAAATAGCTCGGGCCGAAGGTCGGGCCGATCGGCGTCACGCCGAGGCCGAGGCCCGCGGTGGAACGCTGCATGATCGGAACGCGCTTGCCGTCGATGACGATCTTGCCCGCGAGGTTGGAGCGGAACGGATCGGTGTGAGAGACCTGAGCGGCATAGAGCGGCGCCAGCAGCACCGCGACGACGATCAGGACGAGGACGAACGCCGCACCCATCGCGGTGTTGTCGCGGAGGAGCTTGGCACGGGCGCGGGCCCACGGCCCTCCATCCCGGCGGGTCGGGCTCGGCGCGGCCTTCGCCACGGCTTCGGGGGAGAGGTCGGCTTCGGCGCTCACCGCGGCATCCTCGGATCTTTCATGCGACTTCCAGTTCTCTCGGGAGGGGCCGCCAGCGGGCGGAGGAACGCCGGGCGTCGGCCATCGTCAAAGGGCCGGCCGGAGCGTTCGGCTCCGGCCGGCGATCGTATCGGGCGCGAACACCGCGCCCGGTTCACGTCACTCAGACGTTCACTTCACCCAGGCGTCGGCGATGACCCACTGGAACTGGTTGGAGAACACGTAGTTGCCGACGCGCTGCGACAGGAAGTCGATGTGCTTCGGCGTGAACAGCGGCGCGACAGGCGCCTTCTCCATGAAGGCCGCGTCGATCTTGGCCCAATCCGCGTTCGCCGCCTTCTGGTCGGTGGCGCCGAGCTTGATCGCCGCAGCCATCTTGGCGTCGAGGTCCTTGTCGCAGAAGCCGGAGATGTTGATCGAGGAATCCGAACCCGGGTGGAACGAGGCGCAGCTCAGGAGCACGTTCAGGAAGTCCGACGCCGCCGGATAATCCTGGTACCACTGGCTGATGCTGATCTGCACCTTGTTGTTGGTGTTCTGGATGTAGGTGAACTGGATGTTCGACGAGATCGGCTTGACGCTCGCGTCGTAACCCAGGTCGTTGAGCACGCTCTGGATGTAGGTGCCGATCGCCTTGGACACGGCGGTGTCCTCGGTGATGACCGTGACCTTCTGGCCGGCGGTGCCGGATTCCTTCACGAGCGCCTTGGCCTTGTCGAGGTCAGGCGCGCTCCAGGTGGTGCCGGGATCCTTCGTATAGAGGCAGCTCTCGACATAACCGGGGAAGTCGGGCGGCAGGATCTGGCAGGTCGGCTGGGCGAGCACCGGGCCACCAAACAGGCCGACGAGGGCGTCGCGATCGAGCGCATAGTTCAGCGCCTGACGAACGCGGACATCGTTGAACGGCGGCAGGTTAACGTTGAGCGGGGCGTACCAGAATGCCATCAGCGGATTGACGTGGATCTGCTTCTCGTACTTCGTGCCGAGCTCGTCGAGACGGTCGGCCGGCGGCGGATCGAACATCCAGTCGGCCTGGCCGTTCTGGATGGCGGTGATCTGGGCCTCTTCGGTCAGGCCGAAATCGTAGTCGATCTCGTCGACGAAGCCCTGGGGCTGGGCGTCGACGCTCCATTCCTTGAAGTTCGGATTGCGCACGATCTTCATGCGCTCGTTCGGATTGTAGCTCGCGATCATGTAGGCGCCGGTGCCCGGCAGCGGATCGGTGCCGACGTCCTTGGCCGGCGCGCTCGCCGGCAGGATCGAGGCATGCGGCACGGCGAGCTTGAACATCAGCTCCGGATCGGCCGCGACGAGGTTGATCGTCACCGTACCGGCGGCTTCGTCGCCGATCACGCCGCCCTCGAGGGTGCAGGTCGCCGGGGTCTTGAGGCAGGCGTCGGCGCCGACGATGCCGTTGTAGAAGGTGCCGGCGGTCGGGCTCGAGACCTTGAAGATGCGCTGCAGCGAGGCCACCACGTCCTTCACGGTCACGTCCTGACCGTTCGAGAACTTGATGCCCTTGCGCAGCTTGAAGACGTAGGTCTTGCCGTCGTTGGTCGGCTGCGGAATCGCCTCGGCGAGATCCGGCACCACCTCGAAGGCGGCGGCGCCCTGCGCCCGCTTGAAGCCGACGAGGCCGTCATAGGTGAGCTGGAAGATCTGCCAGTTCTTCAGGGTGTAGTTGATCTGCGGATCGACGGTGCCCTCGGCCGCGTTGGTGACGAGGCGCAGGGTGCCGCCGCTGTGCTCCTTGAGGAGCGCGGCGCGGTCCTCGGCCTGGGCGGTACCGGCCATCGCGGAACCGACCATGAGGGCGGCGAGAGCCGCCAGCGCAAGCCGCGATCGCGGCCGTTTCGTGGATGCATTGATCATACGAATCTGCTCCTCAACCTCGTGGAACCCGTTTTCTTTTCGGCTCAGCGGCGCGCGTCGATCTCGTCGAGGAAGTCCCCGACGAGCTTGATGCACGCTTCCTTCTCCTCGACGTGCGGCATGTGGCTCGAGTGCTCGAAGATGGTCCACCGCACATCGGGAATCTTGTCGGCATAGGGCTGCACGGTCGCCGGCGTCGCCTCGTCGTGGCGGCCGGAGATCAGCAGCGTCGGCACCTCGATCGCCGGCAGCCGGTCGACGATCGTCCAGTCCTTCATGGTGCCGATGACGTGGAATTCGTTCGGCCCGTTCATGGTGTGGTAGACGGTCGGGTCGGCGACGATCGCGTCGAAGGTGCGCTTCACCTCCGGCGGCATCGGGACGACGCGGCAGACATGGCGCTCGTTGAAGACCTCGGTCGCCTTTTGGTACTCGGCGCTGTCGGTGGTGCCGGCCTTCTCGTGGGCGAGCAGGGTCGCCTGCACCTCGGGGGGCAATTCCTCGCGCAACCGGTTCGCCTCGGAGATCCACAGATCCATCGACGCCGGCGAATTTGCGATCACGAGCGAGACGAGCCCCTTCGGCCGCGTCACCGCGAACTCGGCGCCGAGCATGCCGCCCCACGACTGGCCGAGCACGTGATAGGCGCCGCGCTGGCCGAGATGGTCGATCAGGTTGTTGAGCTCGGTGCGGAAGAAGTCGACGGTCCAGAAGTCGCCGCCCTTCTCGGGCAGGTGGGTCGACTTGCCGTTGCCGACCTGATCGTAATGAATGACCGCGCGGCCGGTCTCGGCGACAAGCTTGTAGGAATCGACATAATCGTGGGTGCAGCCCGGCCCGCCGTGCAGCACGAACAGCGGCGGCTTGCCGGAGCCGAGATCTCCGGTGATGCGGTACCAGGTCTTGTAGTCCCCATACGGGGCGTAGCCTTCGACGACGTTCACGCGCGTTCTCTCCATCTGCACTCGCCCGCCCGTCACTCGATGACGACGCGCGGGAAATAGAACGAGACGACCCAGTTCGGCTGATCCACGATCTCGGAGATGCGCAGATCGCCGCAAACCGAGGCGAGCATGTAGGCTTCGACCGGGCTCATACCGGTGCGCTTCGCAACGAGATCGACCATCTGCGAGACCGCGGCCCGCGCGCCCTCGAACAGGTCGGTGCCGATGCCGGTCGTCACCTCGTAGCCCTTCGCGTCGAGATGGCGCGTCACCGGGCCCGGGGTCGTGAAGCGGGGAAAGGATAGGTTCGCGTCCTTCACCAGTTCGAAGGTCAGCGCGACATTCATGGGACTTTCGATGGCCGTGCCGCAGATCTCGCCGTCACCCTGGGCGGCGTGGGTGTCGCCGACCGAAAACAGCGCCCCCTCGACCTCGATCGGCAGATAGAGCTCGCAGCCGGCGGCGAGATCGCGGATGTCGAGATTGCCGCCGACCCGCCGCGGCGGCACGATCGAATGCAGGCCCGGCTCCGCCGGGGCGACGCCGATGGTGCCGGCGAACGGCTTCAGCGGCACGGCACCGAACGGCGACCAGGCGGCCGGCGCGAGGGTGTCCTTGTCGTAGGACCAGAGCCGGAGCGCCGGCTCCTTGAACTGGTCGGCGAGGAGGCCGAAGCCCGGAATGTTCGCCGTCCAACCAAACCCGGACGGCTCGAAGGCCTCGATCTTCACCTTGAGCGCATCGCCGGGCTTGGCGCCCTCGATGTAGACCGGGCCGGTGACCGGGTTGATACGGCCGAAATCGAGCGCGACGAGATCGTCGAGCGTGGAGGTCGCCGTGATCTGCCCGGCCGAGCTGTCGTTGCACTCGAAGGCGATCGTGGCACCCGGCTCGACGCGCAGCACGGGCGCGTTGGCATTGTTCCAGCCGAAATGATGGCTCTTGGCGTGAATGGTGTAGTCGCAGCTCTTGCACATGGCCGTTCGTCTCGCCTTCGATCCCTCGGTCCGGCTTTCCTGTGCCCGGATCCACTTTGCCGGATGGAGAGCCCGTTCCCTTTTCGTCGGAACGGGGTCTCGGATTTCATCGCCTCGCGCGTCGCTTCGCCGCGGCGGCCCTGCTCATTCCCCGCTCCGCCGCCGGCCGTCGCCGAGGCGCCCGCGCCGTTCGCACATCTCGTCGGCGACCTCCTCGACCGACATGCGGCGGTCCATCGCGAGGCTCCGCAGGCGCTTGGTGGCGGCCTCCTCGTCGAGCCCTTCCGCCATCAGCGCGATCGTCGCGCGCACGACCTGGGGCCGCTTGCGCAGCCGATCCTTGAGCGCGCCGATCTCGGCGGCGAGCCGCGCCCCCGCCTCGAAGGCGTGGGCCGCGATGAGGAGCGCGGAATAGACGCCGGCGGAGCTGATCGGCTTCAGCAGGTGGGCGTTGGAGCCCTGCGCCAGCGCCCACTCGACGCGGCCGGGCGCCTCCGATCCGATCAGAGCGATCATCGGCATCGGCGCAGCACCGGGCTCCCACGGGAACTGGCCGTCATAGCCGGTGTCGGCGTCGAACAGGATCACGTCCGCCGCGGCATCGGTGGGCTCGAGCTCCGGCCAGGCCACCCGGACGGTGAGGCCGAGCCGTTCGAGCTGGCGCACGACGTTGTCGGCGGCGGGATGCGGCCGGTGCAGCACGACCGCCCGCCAGGAGGCGAGCGGCAGGCGCGACAGCGGGGGACGCGGTGCGGTCGTCATCAGGTGATCACCCTCAGGCGGGCGGCGGCCGCATTCGCCTCGCGCCGGACCGGCGCGGGATCGGCGGGATGGACGGGGTCGGCCGGCAGGCGCGTGCGGACGAGGTAAGGATCGGCCGGGATGACCGCCGCCCCGCTCTCGATGATTTCGATCGAGCCGTCGGCCCGGACGCGGCCGAGATGCGGGCGGTGGGCGGCGTGGCTGGTCTTGGCGTCGATCGCGAGCCGGCCGAACGGCGTCGAGAAGGCGCGGCCGGTCGCCACCGCCTTGATCGCCGCCGGATCGTCGGTGCCGGCGTCGCGGATCGCCTCGGCGAGCATGCGGATCGCCGCATAGACCGATACGAAGCACGAGGAGAAGCGCCGCCCCTCCCCGAACCGCGCCCGGGCCCGGGCCTGGAACGCTTCGTTCTCCGTCAGATCGAGGCTGTCGAAATAGATCGCGGTAGAGAGCAGCCCCGCACCCGGCGCGCCGATCTCGTCGGTGTCGGCCTCGGTCAGGTTGCAGCTCAGGATCGGCCGGACCGACGGCGCGAAGGCCGGGTCCTCGGCCCCGAGGGCGGCATAGGCCTTGACGAAGGCGTAGCTCGACGGGCCGATCAGGTTGCTCAGCACGAAATCCGGCCGTTTCTCGCGCACCGCCGCGATCAGGTGATCGACGTCGGTGCTGCCGACCGCGAGATAGCGTTCGCCGACCGGCTCGGCACCGTGCGCCGCCACGATTTCCCGGGCGATTCGGTTGATTTCCCAGCCCCAGATATAATTCGAGCCGACCAGGAAGGGCCGATCGCCGAACCGCGGCAGGGCATGATCGAGCAACGGCACGATATGCTGGTTCGGGCAGGCGCCGAGATAGACGACGTGGTCGCTCGTCTCGTAGCCCTCATAGGGGAAAGCGTACCAGAGCAGCGCGCCCGCCCGCTCGACGACCGGGATGACGTCCTTGCGGCTCGACGAGGTGATGGTGCCGATGAGGTGGCGGCAGCCGAGCCGGGCAAGATCCTCGGCCTGGGTCGGATAGCGCTCGGACACGCCCTCGGGATCACGAATGGCCGCCTTCAGGGTGAACGGAAAGCCGTCGTCCTCGTTGACCTCGGCGAGCGCCATCAGCGCACCGTCGATGGCCGCCCGCCCGATCGCGGCATAGGGGCCGCGGCTCGAATAGAGCAGTCCGACCGGAATGATCTCGCGAGACGACGCCAAGATCGGTTCATCCACCTTCTATCGCCCCGGAGATTGAACCCGGAGACTCGGAAAGCACAGCCCCAAACGTAAAAAGCCCCGCTCCGCATGCCTCAGGCTGCGGATCTCGGGGCTCTCATGCCGTTCGGCGGTTCAGTGCCGGTTTGGAACGATCTTAGGCAGCGCCCTCTTTCCTGGTCAAGATTGATGCACGCCGAAAAGAGCGGCAGATGCACAGCTTCGTCGCATAGGGAAACGGCAAATGGACAAGGGCCTCGGCCTCGGACCTATCCTTCCTTTTGGGCCTCCCGGGCAATCAACGCCTGCTTGCGCGCGATGCCCCAGCGATAGCCGGCGAGCCCGCCGTCGGTGCGCACGACGCGGTGGCAGGGGATCACCACCCCGATCGCGTTCGCCGCGCAGGCGGAGGCGACGCCGCGCACGGCCTCCGGCTGGCCGATCCGCGCCGCCAGCGTCTTGTAGGTGATGGTCGTGCCGGCCGGGATGTCGCGCAGCGCCTTCCACACCCGCTGCTGAAAGGCGGTGCCGCGAATGTCGAGCGGCAGGTCGAGCTTGCCGTGGGGCGCTTCGACGAACCCGACCACCTGCGCCACCCGCGCCTCAAAGGCCGCATCGCCGCCGACGAGACGCGCGTTCGGAAAGCGGCCCTCGAATTCGTGGATCAGCGGCTCCGGCGCGTCGCCGAGCAGGATCGCGCAGACGCCGCGGCCGCTCTCCGCGACGAGGATCGAGCCGAGCGAACATTCGCCGACGGCGAAGCGGATCTCCTCGCCGCGCCCGCCGGCGCGATAATCGGACGGCTTCATCCCCAGCATGGAATCGGCCGCCGCATAGAAGCGGCCGTTGGAGGCAAACCCCGCCTCGTAGAGCGCGCCGGTGACGCTGTCGCCGCGGGCGAGACCCTCCCGCACCCGCGCAGCCCGCCGCGCGACCGCATAGGCTTTGGGAGTGAGGCCGGTGGCAGCCTTGAACAGACGGTGGAAATGGAACCGGCTGAGGCCCGCGGCCTCCGCCAGCGCGTCGAGGCTCGGGATCGTCTCGGACACCTCGATCAGCCGGCAGGCCTCCCGGATGGCGTCCCCCTGACGCTCCGACGGCGCGCTGCCCTCCGGACGGCAGCGCAGACACGGGCGAAAGCCGGCGGCGCTCGCCTCGCCGGCATCGGCAAAGAATCGGGCGTTACCGCGCAGCGGCCGGCGCGACGGGCAGGTCGGCCGGCAATAGATGCCGGTCGTTATCACGGCATAGACGAACGCATCGTCCGCAGCCGGATCGCGGTCGAGGACGGCGCGCCAGCGCACGTCCTCGGCGGCGAAGGAGCCGGCGCCGTTCGCCTGTTCGGGGACGCGAACGTCGAGATCGTCGTGGGCCGCGGCGGCGCGGTCGTTTCGCAGGCTGTGGGCCGTCATCGCGTGTCCTCGAATTCACCCCTGGCGGTGTTCGATGACAAGATGCCGTCCGCCCGAAAACGGCGAACTCCGATCCTTGCCGTCATATTTCTCCGACGGGGAAACCCTACACACCGAGCGAACGAATAACACAGAAAGTTCCGTCCGCGCCCGGTTGCCGCCGGTCCGGGCGCGCTCTAGAAAAAGTTTGCTTCGGAACCCTGGGGATTGCTCGACGTGTTTCGCTCCTCGCTCGCCGCCGCCACGATCGCCCTCGCTCTTGCCAGCCTCGCGCAGCCCGTGGTCCGCGCGGAAGCCGCGCAGACCTCCCCCGCCGCCGACAAAGCCGCGAACACGCCGATGCGCAATCAGCGCTATTGCGAGGTGCTGCCGATCACGCTCCTCGGCGGCCCGACCGCGTCCGTCTACAACACGGTCGGCCACGGCGACTGCCCGGAGAAGCTCTGGAAGGCGCTGACGCCGTCCGACGTCCGCCGCAAGTTCCAGGTGCTGACCGTCGAGATGAACGGCCCGCGTTATTTCGTGATGGACCGCATCCTCCCGTCGGGCGCCACGAAGGACGGCGAGGCCGTCGAACTCGGCGGCATGACCTTCGTCAAGCGCGCGGAGGTCAAGCTGTCGCTCGAGCAGATCCGGAACTCGAAACCGTACACGCCGGTGACGATCGACCGCTCGACGGTTTACCGCTTCGACGCCGGCAAGCCGACCTTCCAGCTCAAGGCGCCGGACGGCTCGATCTACGTGATGCAGTCCTATGCGCGCATCATCGATCCGAAGCTTTCCTACAAGGAACTCCCCGCCCTCGGCTCCCGCCTCAAGCTTCCCGCCGGCTGGACCTATTCGGAGCAGGTTCCCGCGAAGACGCTGATGCTTGTTGCCAAGGACAAGGCGACGGTGGTGCAGGACGATCTGAAAAACACCTATCAGAAACTCACTCCGACGAACTAAGGCGGGGAATTGCGCCCGGACGCGGCAGCCGAAGCGGTCGGGCGTCATCGTTGGCTCCCGGCGGTGGGCCGCCGGGAATGGCGCGTGCTCGCCGCCGCCGGCCTCGGCTGGATGTTCGACGGGTTCGAGAATTTCGGGGCGGTGCTGGCGCTGCCGGCGGCTTTGCGCGACTTTTTCCCGAACGCCTCGCCGACCGAGACCGCCGCCTATAGCGGCATCGTCATGAGCCTCAACGTGCTCGGCTTCGGGCTCGGCGGCATCGTTGCCGGCATCGCCGCCGACTATATCGGCCGCAAGCGGGTGATCCTCGCCTGCATCGCCGCCTATTCCTTGCTGTCGGGCTTGTCCGCCTTGTCCCCCGATTGGGTCTGGTTCGGCATCTCGCGCCTCCTCGTCGGTATGGCGCTCGGCATGGAATGGGCGACCGGCAGCACGCTTCTCGCCGAGGCGTGGCCGCCCCATGCCCGCGCCAAGGGCATGACCCTGATGCAATGCTGCAACGGCATCGGCTTCATGATGGCGTCGCTGATCTGGATCGCGCTCTTGCCGCTCGGGCCGAACGATTGGCGGTGGATGCTCGCGGCCGGTCTCCTGCCCGCCCTCGTCGCGCTCTGGATCAGGACGGGTGTGGCGGAATCCGAGCGCTGGCGCGCCGCGAACGCCCGCCGACACGCCGCGCAGATGGCCACCGCCTCCGCCGAGGAGGCCGAGCCGCGGGCGCGCTTCACCCTCCACACCCTGTTCGCCGATCCGTCTCTCCGTCGCCGCGCGATCCTCGCCTGGCTCATGTCGCTCGCGACCATCGTCGGCTTCTGGAGCATCTCGGCCTGGCTCTCGCCCTATGTCGCCGACGTCGCGGTGGCCCAAGGCCTCGATCGCGCGACGTGGGCGGGCCTGACCGGCCTCGCGATGGCCTCGGGTTCCATCGCCGGCGATCTCGCGTTCGGCGCCGCGGCGCATCGTTTCGGCCGGCGACCGACCTTCATGGCCGTCTTCCTGCTGACGATGGTGCTGCTGCCGCTGCCGTTCGTCGTGCCGCACAGTCCGGCCCTCATGGTGGCGACCGTCTTCGTCACCGCCGCCTTCTCCCTCGGCCAGTTCGTCTGGTTGCCGATCTGGCTGCCGGAACTGTTTCCGACGGCGCTGCGGGCGACGGCCTTCGCCTTCGTCGCCAACGTCCCCCGCATCGTCTCGAGCCTCGGCCCCCTGATCGCCGGAGCGCTCGTGGCGACCTTCGGCGGGTTCGCCGGGGCGGCGCTTGCGATTGCGCCGATCTATCTCGTCGGTCTGGTCGCCGCCTGGCGTCTGCCGGAGACCCGCGGCGCTGACCTGCCACGATGAACGGCCGCCCCGTCGCGGGGTGATCGAAATACAACTTTTCATTGCATTTCACGAAATATCACGGAAATGTTGAGCCCGCTCGCGGGTCGCAACGGCGCGGGCGACCCGAAACGAACGCCCGCATCACGACGCGATCGGTATAAGCGTAACAAAACTCACTGATCTTCGCGTCGGATCGTGTCTTACTCTCGAGATCGATCTAGCCGCAGGATTGAAAATGAGCAGCACCGTCAATCCACAGGTCATTGATGGCTTATCATCGACGAATTCAAGTGTCGTCGGCAGCGCACCGGCGGTCGCACTGAGTATATTCTACCAGGCGGCTGGTCAGGCCTACTCACTGACGATGCAGAACGCGGCATCAAATCAGCAAAATCTCAACGCGCTCAACCCGACGATCGTAGCGAATGCGCTGAGAGCCATCAC